>NZ_CM145484.1:7500-442500 GCF_055521515.1 Sphingomonas sp. BL-S-28 | reverse complement strand
TCCCTCAAGATTAGGTATCTTCGAGTCGTGATAGACCATCACGTTGATAGGCCGGGTGTGGAAGTGCGGTAACGCATGGAGCTAACCGGTCCTAATAACTCTGTTCATGCTTGATGAATCCCACCATCAATGACAGCCCTGCCTAAAAAGCAGCGATGTCTTGATGATCGGACGATCATCCAGCCAGATATCAAGCTCTAACTTAGAGCAGCACGGGATACATCGATTAAAAAACAGCACGCCGTCTCCATTGCTTGGTGACCATAGCGTCAGTGACCCACCCGATCCCATCTCGAACTCGGCCGTGAAACCTGTCAGCGCCAATGGTACTGTGGCTCAAGCCCCGGAAGAGTAGGACGTCGCCAGGCATTGTAGCCGGCGGGCTGATTAAAAACCCATCACAATGACAAAGGGCACACAGTGCCCCAAAGAGGGCCCTCGAGGCCCTCTTCGCGTCTCTACAAGACGCAAAACACGCTGACGCGGGGTGGAGCAGCCCGCCGTTCAGGCCGACGCAGTCGGAATGAACACACAAAAACGCTTCCGGGCTGACACTCTCAGCTCTCAATGGTGACGCGGGGTGGAGCAGCCCGGTAGCTCGTCAGGCTCATAACCTGAAGGTCGTAGGTTCAAATCCTACCCCCGCAACCAATCACAAAAAACCCATTCCAATGAAGTCTGCATTGCAGGACGCATACCGCGGGTGCGGGATGCAACCCTTTTCAGTGCGGCCACTTTGCGGTATCGGCGGGATTTCCCAGCCAGTTCAGGTCGCAGGTGTCTCCAGATCATGTCCAGTTGTGACCTTTGCGTCGTCCGGAACCGCGCAATCTGCGCAGCGCTCGACGCGAAGGAGCTTGAGGCGCTGAACGCCATCGGGCGGACGCGCGTGATCGAGCCCGGTGAATCGCTGATCTGGGAAGGCGAGGATTCCGTCCTGGTCGCCAATGTCATCGACGGCGTGCTGAAGCTTTCCACCAATACGGAGGACGGGCGCGAGCAGATCGTTGGCGTCGTCTATCCTTCCGACTTCATCGGACGGCCTTTCGGCGGCACCACGGGCCATGGCGTTACCGCGCTGACCGAAGCCAAGGTCTGCGTCTTTTCGCGTCGGGATTTCGATGCCTTCGCGCGGGAGCATCCCGCGCTCGAGCACAAGCTGCTGGAACGCACACTGGGGGAGCTGGATCGTACGCGTCGCTGGATGCTACTGCTCGGCCGCAAGTCCGCATCGGAAAAGCTGGCGAGCTTTCTGCTGGAAATGGCGGAGCGTCTGGGAGGGCAGGGGTGTGCCACCGCGTTCGAGAGCCCGCGCCGGATCTCGCTGCCGTTTTCGCGCCAGCAGATCGCCGACGTGCTGGGCCTGACGATCGAGACGGTGAGCCGCCAGTTCACGCGCTTCAAGCAGGAAGGCCTGATCGATCTGCCCTCGCGGCGGGATGTCACGATCCTCGATTTCGAGGCGCTGACTGCAGAGGCGGGCTGAACCCAGCGCTGGAAGCGGACACAAAAAAGGGGAGCCATCGGCTCCCCTTTTTGCGTTCAGTACCTCGCGCTTCAGAACCGGTAGCTGACGCCCGCGCTCAGCACCCAGGGATCGAGGTCATGCCTGGTCTTCAGCGCCAGCACGCCGTCGTCGTAGAACGAGGCGGTGGGCTTCACCCAATACTTCTTCGCATCCAGCGAGAGGCCGAGACCCTGATCGTTCAGCGCGATATCGAAGCCGCCCTGAAGCGCGAAGCCCAGCGCATTCGACATCTTCACTTTGTCCACGCCCAGCGCCCTTGCCGTGTCGCCCGGCTTTTCGTCGATCACGAAGAAGATCGACGGGCCGGCACCGACATAAGGCTTGATCGGCGTGCCGGTATCGAGGTGCGCCTTCAGCGTCACCGTCGCCGGCAGGATCAGCACGTGATCGACCAGCCCCGCGCCGGCAATGTCGCCCGTTCCGCTAACGTGGTGCTGGGTAAGGCAGCAGATCGTTTCGACCGAGAAAGTCTTGTTGAAGAAGTATTCCACTGCGACGGTCGGCACGACATTGTCGTTCGCCTTGGTGCCGACGCTATCGAGCGTCGCCAGCGTGGCACCCAGCGTGGTGTCGGTGTCGATCGACTTGATCTTGTCGATCTTGCCATCGGGCAGCACGGCAGTGCCGAGTACCTTGACCTGCCACTTGCCGTCGGGGCTGCCCGCCAGTGCCGGCGTGGTGATCGCGGTGGCGGCCGCGAGAATGGCGAGCATGGTCAGTTTGCGCATGTCTTGCTTCTTTCCATCGCCGCCGGGGCCGCACCGTGCGATCCCCCCTCTTGAGCGGCTATGGCCAAGCCTTTGCGCCCGTTCCCGTTTGGAGGAATTGATTGCGCGCAAATTCCGCCAAAATGCGTGCTTCCGCTGGCGAGCGGTTGCTTGATCGAGCGCAATGACGCGGGCCAGAGTTGCGACAATGCTTCCGCTTATGTGGACCTATCATCCCGATCTGCTGGCGATCCCGGTGCCGCGCTACACCAGCTTCCCGACGGCGGCGGAGTTCGCAGAGGGCGTCGGCCCGGCAGATTTCGTAACCGCGCTGGAAAGCACGCAGGGCGAGGTGTCGCTCTATGTGCACATCCCGTTCTGCGAGAAGATCTGCTGGTATTGCGGCTGCAACACCAGCGTGGCCAACCGTACCGACAGGGTGGCGAGTTACCTTGATGCCCTTCACCGCGAGATCGTGCTGGTGGCCGAGCATCTGCCGAAGACTGCGCGGATCGCGCGCATCGCTTTCGGCGGCGGCAGCCCCAACGGAATTGCCCCGGTCGCTTTCGTGCGACTGCTGGATGCGCTGACGCTGCACTTCGCGGCGTCGAGCCCGATCCTGTCGATCGAACTGGATCCGCGCACCTTCGGGCCGGACTGGGCCGCGGTGATCGGATCGGCCGGCATCACCCGCGCCAGCTTCGGCGTGCAGACCTTCTCACCCGCATTGCAACAGGCCATCGGGCGCGTGCAGCCGGCGCGGATGATCGAGGAGGGCACATGGATGCTGCGCAATGCCGGCATCTCCTCGCTCAATTTCGATCTTATGTACGGACTGCCCGGCCAGACACTGGACGACTTGCGCGATTCGCTGGAGCGGACCGTGGCGCTGGGCGCCGATCGCATTGCGCTGTTCGGTTATGCCCACGTGCCGCACCTGATCGCGCGCCAGCGCAAGATCGATGCGTCGGCCTTGCCCGATGCGGCGGCGCGCTTTGCGATGGCGGCGTTCGGCCATGCGTTCCTCATTTCCCAGGGCTATGTGCCGATCGGGTTCGACCATTTTGCCAGACCGGGCGACAGTCTGGCGCAGGCGGCGCTGTCGGGAATGCTGCATCGCAATTTTCAGGGTTTCACCGACGATCGCGCGCCCGTGCTGATCGGCTTCGGCGCCTCATCGATCAGCAGCTTCCCAGCGCTTCTGGCGCAGAACGAGAAGAATGCCGGGCGCTATCGCACGCTGCTTTCGCAGGAGCGGCTGACTACCAGCCGCGGCATCGTGCGCAGCATGGAAGATCGGCGCCGGGCCATGGTCATCGAACACCTGCTGTGCCGTCACCGCGCACGCATCGATGCCGACTTGCGCACGGAAGCCTTGCCCTTGCTGCAACCCTATTTCGCGGCGGGATTGTGCGAGAGTGACGGCGAAGATCTGGTGATCCGGGCGGAGGGCCTACCCTATGCCCGCTCGATCGCCGCGCGCTTCGATCCCTATCGCAAGGATTCGTTGCGGCGGTTCAGTTCGGCGGTTTGACGGAAAATCGCTTTAGCCGGCAGTCTCGAACTCGACGCCGAACAGGTTGCCGTCCACCCAGCGCACCAGCCCCCAGACCTCGCGCCCGTCATCCAGCACGGCGCGGATCACTTCGTTGACCGCGGGCGCCTTGCCGACGGCAGCCGCGCTGAACCCGCGCGAGGAAACGTCGCGTATCATCACTTCAACGGGTTGGCCCTGTGCGTCGGTGAGGACGTAGTGGGTGAGTTGCCCGTGGCGGCGCTCGCGCGGGATCGGGGTGGGCCTGAAGCGGGAAGTATCCATAGACGCGGCAGGACGGTCGAACTGCGCGAAAATTAAGATGCCGCTTCGAATTTGACCGCGATCAATGGCATGGGGCCACACATCTGCGAGGAAGTGCCTGCCGGTCTTGCACCGCCGCCCTTGCGGTCGGTGCGAACCGCTTCTCCCCAACTTAACGGGCGGTCCTGCGGGACCGCCCATTTTTGTATCAGGGCCCTTAGTTCAGACCCCGTAGCTCAGACCCAGGTGTCGGTCAGCTTGGTGGCGATCTCGATATCGTTGAGGAAGTCGACCTCGGCCCAGTTCATGCCCTCGATCGAATTGGTGCCGACCTTGCCGGTGGGGGCGATCGAATCGATCACCTTCAGATACCAGTGCTGCACGCCTTCGGGCGTGCGCATCGCCTGCCGCACGGTTTCGCGGAACAAGTCCGCGCCTTCGCCGCGGAAGGCGAGGAAGCCGATCGACTCCGAATTCGACTGTGCGGCGGTCAGCGTCTTGCCGATATGGACCAGACGGCCGTCCTCGGTCCGCTCCACCTTCATGTCGTCGCTGTCATAGCCTTCCTGCTTCACGTCCACGGTGACGGCGATCGGCCAGAGCTTGCCGTCCTTGTCGGTCGCGCCCTGCTGCACTTTGTGGACGATCTCTTCCGAAACCAGCGTATCGCCGTTGAGGATCAGGAAATCGCCGCGCATCGCCTCACGCGCGATCCAGCAGGAACCAAGATTGTCCGCCACCTTGAAGAAGGGGTTGAAGCGAACCGTGATCTCTACGCGCGGATCCTTGATCGACTGAAGGTGCTCTTCCAGCATGTCGGTCATGAAGCCGGTGACCACGTCGATCCGCTTCACACCGCCGCGCGCCAGCATCTCGATCTGCCATTCGATCAGCGAACGGCCGGAAAAGTCGATCAGGCACTTGGGGCGTTCGGCGGTAAGCGGCAGCAGTCGCGAGCCTTGGCCGGCGCTGAGAAGAATGGCGTGTTCGATCATGGGTTTCACATTCATGTTCGCGGGGGAGATGCCCTGCATCTAGTGATTGCCACGCAAAAGGAAAAGGTGCGGCGCGATAAGCAGGCCGCGTGGAGGGCCGCGAAGCTCAGCTCTTTCGGGGTACCCGTTCATGCTTGCGCAAGCGCGATTTCGCGACTGGCTTGCAACTCGCCTCCCCCTCGTTCAATGCAGGCTCAATGTCTCCCAAACGCCACCGCCAAGAGAGCACCACTCCGCTGGGCCGGATCCTGCAGAACACCGCCTGGCTGCTGGGCGGCAAAGGGTTCGGTGCGGTCTGCGGGATCGGCTATCTCGCGATCCTCACCCGCACGCTGGGGCTGAAGGATTTCGGCCACTTTTCGCTGATCTTCGGCACTGCGCAGGCGCTGATCGCGATTGCCGGGTTCCAGACCTGGCGCGTGGTCGTGCGCTACGGCAGCGAGCATGTGCACAATCTGGACTGGAGCAAGTTCGGCCGGCTCGGCATGCTGTGCGGCGTGCTCGATGCGCTGGGCGCGGTGATGGGCTGCGGATTGGCCGCGATCCTGATCTATGGCTTCGCGCATATGCTGGACCTGAACCCGCTCTACATGAACACGGCGTTCTGGTTCTGCTGCGCCTCGCTCTGGGCGCTGGTTTCGGCGCCGACGGGGATCGTGCGCGCGCTGCACCGCTTCGACATGGCGGTCTATGTGGAGGCCGTGGTGCCGACCGGGCGCCTGATCGCCGCTTTGGTGATCTGGCTGACCGGGCCGACGGTGGGCCGCTTCCTGTTCGCATGGGCGGCGATCGATCTGCTGGAAGCGCTGCTCTACTGGATCATGGCGCGCCGGCTTGCCCCCGCCGCGGTGAATTTCCGCAATTTCCTGCAATGGCGGCAGGCCATGGCTGAAAACCCCGGCATCGGCCGCTTCTTCATGGTCACTTACGTCGGCTCGACGCTCGATGCGGCGGTGAAGAACGGGCCGCTGCTGGTGGTCGGTGCCTGGGTGGGCACCAAGGCGGCGGGTCTCTACCGCCTTGCCTCGCAGCTGTCGCAGGCGCTGACCAAGCTTTCCTCGCTGCTGACGCGCTCGGTCTATGCCGAAGTGGCGCGCGCCCGGGTTTCCTCGCAGGCGGGCGAGTTCCGCAAGCTGGCCATGCAGACCAGCAAGATCGCCGGGCTGGGCGGCGTGGTGGTGGTGGCCGTCGCCATCCTGCTGGGCAAGGAATTGCTGGCACTGATCGGCGGCGACGCGTTCGAGCGGGGCGAGGCGATCCTGGTGCCGCTGACTCTGGCCGCCTGTTTCGATTTCGCCAGCGTCGCGTTCGAGCCGGTGCTCCATTCGACCGGACGCGCGCAAGCCTCGCTGGTGGCGCGTCTGATCTCGGTGGTGGCGCTGGTGCTGGGCATGGTGTTCTTCATCCCGATCGGCCCCAGCGGCGCGGCCTGGGCCGTGGCTCTGGCCGGCGCGGTGTCCTACCTCGCGATGGGGGCGATGGCGTGGCATACGCTGCGGCAGATCGAGCGGGACGAGATCCGCGTGATCGACGCCGAGCCCGAAGGCGACGAACCCGGCTCGACAGTGGAGTGACCGTGGCTATCATGGGGGCATGTCCACAGACCTGCTGACCCGCGAAGCCGCCCGCCTGTCCGACCGCATCGTCGCCCTGCGCCGCGCGATCCACGCCGAGCCCGAGATCGGCCTGCACAACCCGAAGACGCGCGACAAGATTCGCGAGGCGCTGGCCCACCTGCCGCTGGAATGGCGCGAAGGGCCCTCGACCACCGGCCTTGTCGCAACGCTGACGGGCGGCGCGGGAGAGGGCGGTACGGTGCTGCTGCGCGGCGATACCGACGCATTGCCAATGCCCGAGGAGACCGGGCTGCCCTTCGCCTCCACCATTCCCGGCGTCATGCATGCCTGCGGGCACGACACGCACGTCGCCATGCTCGCCGGTGCGGCGGAGATTCTCGCGGGTCAGGCCGCCAGCCTGAAGGGCGAAGTGCGCTTCATGTTCCAGCCGGGGGAGGAGGGCTACCACGGCGCCCGCTTCATGCTGAACGACGGCCTGCTGGGCGGGGACGGTTTCGATCGGCCGCTGCCGGACGCCGCCTTTGCCCTGCACATCATGCCCAACGCCCCGCATGGCGTGATCGGCGGTCGTGCCGGGCCGCTGATGGCGGCGGCGGACGAGTTGCGCATCACCGTGACCGGGCGCGGTGGCCATGCCTCCATGCCGCACGATGCCGTCGATCCGGTGCCGGTCGCCTGCGAGATCGTGATGGCCATCCAGACCATGGTCGCGCGGCGTTACAGCGTGTTCGATCCGGTGGTCGTCACCATTGCCAAGATCGAGGCGGGCAGCGCGCACAACGTGATTCCCGATACGGCCAAGCTCACGGGCACCATGCGCACGCTCTCGGCCGCAAACCGCGCGCGGCTGAAGGACGAGTTGCCGCGCCTCGTGGCGGGGATTGCCGGCGCGCATGGGCTGACGGGCGAGGCGACGATCCTCGAAGGCTTCCCGGTGACGATGTGCGATCCGCGCGCGGTCGATTTCGGCGAAGGCGTGGCACAGGGCCTGTTCGGAGAGCAGGCGTTCCGCCGCCTGCCCGACCCGATCATGGGCGCGGAAGATTTCGCCTACATCCTCGAAAAAGTACCCGGCGCGATGTTCTTCCTGGGCGTGGCGCAGGAAGGGGCGGACTGGCAGCATTGCTGCGGCATTCACTCGACCAAGATGATGGTGGACGAATCGGTGTTGCCGCGCGGCTCTGCCTTCCTCGCCGGACTCGCGCAGAACTGGCTGGAGCGCGGCTTCGGCTAGGCGGCATTGCCGCTGCGGTCATTGCCATAAGGAGCCTGCCTTGCTGCCTTGGCGGCAAGGAGAGGTTCCCCATGAACGATCTGGCATTCGCCGATTTCTTCGCCGCCGAGCGTGACGACAATCCCTACTGGAACGAGAGCGCCTGGTTCTCGGTCACGATTCCCGAACGGCGCATCCACGGGCTGATCCAGCACTATTTCCGGCCCAACATGGGCATGCTCAACGGCGGCCCGGTGCTGTGGGATCCGAGCGGGCGCTACCAGTGGAACTGCCTGCACTACGACTGGGCGCATCTTCAGGCCATGCCGGAGGGCGCGGCCAAGTTCGCCATGCAGGCGCGCAATTCGCTGTCCGTGCGGATGATCGAGCCGCTGTCGAAGTACAAGCTGGACTACGACAAGGACGGCCTGTTCTTCGACCTGACGTGGACCGCGATCGGCCCGGTCCACCAGTTGAAGACCGGCGACGACGGCCAGACTGCAACCGCGAAGTTCCATCTGGAACAGCCGGGCCGGATGACCGGCAGCTTGCGCTGCAATGGCGAGACTTTCGCGGTCGATTGCCTGTCGATGCGCGATTGTTCCTATGGCGCGCGCGATTACGAATCGCTGGCCTGCGGCGGCTATTTCTGGGGGGTAGCGGAAGACCGCGCCTTCCACGCCATCGCCATGGGGGAGGGCAAGGATGCGCGCTCGATCGGCGGGTTCATCTGGAAGGACGGCGCACTCGCCAGCCTCGCCTCGGGCCGCCGCGAAGTGCTGGAATGGGGCGAGCACGGCCCCGCGCGTGTGCTGTTCGAGGCGACCGACCAACTCGGCCGCTCGCTGCGCGCCACGGCGGAGATCGATCCGGGGCTGATCTTCACCGGCTATACCGATCACACCGTTGTCTGGTCGCTGATGCGCTGGGATTGGGACGGCGCGGAACTGTGGGGCGACAATCAGGAGTTCTGCCCTACAGCTCGCTTCCGCCGCATCGCCCGCGGTGAGATCGCGCCGGGATCGCCGGCATGAGTTTGGGTCAGATCGTCGTCGTCAACGGCACCTCGGGATCGGGCAAGTCGACCGCCTGCGAACTGTTCCAGAAGCGGCAGCAGGACTATTGGCTGCTCTACGGCATCGACCATTTCATGGCACAGACCCTGCCCGCGCAGTTCGGCCACCACGGCCCGCGCGCGGGGGAGGGGATCGAGGCGGTGCCCCGCGATCCCGCCGACCCGCAAGGCCCGCTGCGCTGGCACTTCGCCCCGCAGGCGATGGCGGCCTTTTCGGCGATGCATGAGTGGATGGCGGCGACGTCCCGGCAGGGAATCAATGTAATCTTCGACCACCTGCTGATGACCGACCCACCGGTGCTGCAGGATCTGGTCCGCCGCACCGAGGGCCTGCCGGTGCTGCTCGTCACGCTGAAGCCGCCGTTCGAAGTGCTGGAACGCCGCGTGGCCGAACGCGCGATGACCAAGCGCATGCCCACTGACCTCTTGGGCGAAGATGCCGTGAACAAGATCATCGACCGCCTCGCGCGCTTGCGCCCGTGGTTCTTCGAGGAAGTCTATCGCAACACAGTGTCGGACCTTGTGATCGATACCTCCGTCCATGCGCCGGATGCGGTCTGCGCGCAGATCGAGGAGAGGCTGGCGGCAGGCCCGGGCACCGCGTTCGAGGAACTGCGCCGCCGGCTCTAGAAACCCCGGTCCTCAAGCCATGCGACAACGGCATCCTGTGCTTCGGCCTCGAACTGAAGCTGATGCCCGTATCGGTCGAAGGCCAGAAACTGCCCGTGCGGCGCGGCCTTGGCCAGCGTTTCGCCTTGCGCGAAGGGAATCAAACGGTCGTCGCGCGCATGCAGCACCAGAACCCGCGCCGAGACATGCGGCATCGCGCCAAGGCTGTCGAAACGATCGAGCATCAGCGCACGGACCGGGGCCCAGGGCATCGCCGTCGCCCCGACATCGGGCAGCGAGGTGAACGGCGATACCAAGACCAGCGCCGCCGGCGGATGCGCTTTTGCCAGTTGCGTCGCCACTCCGGTTCCCAGCGAGGCCCCCATCAGCACCAACGATTCCGGCGGCAGGCCCTTGGCTTTGAGGAACGCGAGCGCGGCCTCCCCGTCGCGGATCAACCCGTCCTCGCTGGGCTTGCCGGGATTGGCCGCATAGCCGCGATAGTCGGCCAGCAGCAGGCCGTACCCCGCCCCCGCCAGTTGCCGGGTGGCGAAGGCGGCGCCGGGCAGGCTGTCGCCATTGCCGTGGAAGAACAGCACCGTCCGCCGGCCGGGCGTGGCGGGTCGCCAGGCGGCGGTGAGGGCAAGGCCATCGTCGGCGTGCAGCACGACGCGTTCGAAGCCTGCCGGAATTTCGGCGGGACCCTTGGGCGCCGGATAGATCATCGTCCGCTGCGCCAGAAACAGCAGCAGCACGGCCGCAAGATAGAGCCCGCCGACAGTGGGGAGGACGAACAGCACTCGCTTTCTCCATCGCGCGGCAGGTAGCCGGGCCGCGAAGTCGGTCAAACCGCCAGCCGGTCCAGCACGTTTTTGCGGCGGCTGTCCTGCAGCATCAGCGCGGCGATCAGCGAGACCGCACAGAGCGCCGAGACGTACCAATAGAAGCCGCTTTCATGGCCGGCCTTCTTGAACGCCAGCGCGACATTCTCCGCCGTGCCGCCGAACAGCGCATTGCCCACGCCATAGGCCAGGCCGACGCCCAGCGCGCGCACGTGGGTGGGGAACATCTCGGCTTTGAACAACCCGCTGACCGAAGTGTAGAAGCTGTTGATCACCAGCCCCGCCAGCACCAGCAGAAAGGCCGCGCCCACCGCCTTGGCCCCCGCCAGCGCGGTGAAGATCGGCACCGTGCAAACGGTCGCCAGCGCGGCGAAGATCAGGATGTTGTTGCGCCGCCCGATCCGGTCGGACAGCAGGCCCATCACCGGCTGCAACACCATGAACAGCGCCAGTTCGCCCAGCATCAGGCTGGTCGCGACCTCTTTGGACAGCCCCACCGTCAGCACCAGATACTTCTGCATGTAGGTGGTGAAGGCATAAAACGAGAGACTGCCGCCCGCCGTCAGCGCGACGACGATCAGGAACGGGCGCGTGGCCACGCGGAACAGTTCGGCAAGGCTGCCGGCCTTTTCTCCGGCGCGATCCTCGGCGCTGGAGGTCTCATGCATGTGGTGGCGGAACAGCACGATGGCGAGGGCACCCACCGCGCCGATCACGAAGCCCAGGCGCCAGCCCCATGCGGCAAATTCGGCCTCGGTCAGCACTTGCTGGAGCAGCACGATCACGACGGTGGCGCAAAGCTGCCCGCCGACCAGCGTGACGTACTGGAACGAGGACCAGAACCCGCGCCGCCGCCGTCCGGCGATCTCGCTGAGGTAGGTGGCGGCCGTTCCATATTGCCCGCCGGTGGAGAAGCCCTGCACCATGCGGCCGATCAGCAGCAGGATCGGGGCAAGGATGCCGGCTTGCGCGAACGTCGGCAGCACGGCGATCAGCAGCGCGCCGCCGCCCATCATCATGACCGAGAGCACCATCGCGCTCTGCCGCCCATGGCGATCGGCATAGCGGCCGAAGAACCAGCCGCCGATGGGGCGGAGCAGGAAGCCCACCGCGAAGATCGCGCTGGTGGCCATCAGCTGCACCAGTTGGTCGCTCTCCGGGAAGAACGCGGGCGAGAAATAGAGCGCGGTGAAAGCGTAGATGTAGAAATCGTACCACTCGATGAGGTTGCCTGCCGATCCTGCAAGGATTGCGCGCAGCCGCATCGCGTCGGTTATGCCCGGCCCACTGTTCACGCCGGAGCCCGGCGCTGCCGCCGGAGAGACGACAGCGCTGCTATCCACGTTCAGGCGCGCGCTTCGTTCACGCCGGCACTGTTGTGCCGCAGCGCCTTCAGCACGGTATCGACGATCTGCGGGGCGTTGAGGCCCGCCTCGTCATACTGCGCTTCTGGCTTGTCCTGATCCTGGAAAATGTCGGGCAGGCGCATGGTGCGGATCTTCAGGCCGGCGTCGGTCAGCCCTTCGTCGCTCGCCATGGTCAGCACATGCGCGCCGAGGCCGCCGATCGAACCTTCCTCCACCGTGACGACCACTTCGTGGCTGAGCATCAGCTTGCGGATCAGATCGGTGTCGAGCGGCTTGGCAAAGCGTAGGTCGGCTACGGTGGTGGAAAGCCCCTTGGCCTCCAGCGCGTCGGCCGCCTTCAGCGCTTCGCCCAGGCGGGTGCCCAGCGAGAGCAGGGCGACCTTGGTGCCTTCACGGACCACGCGGCCCTTGCCGATTTCCAAGGCTTGCGGAACTTCGGGCAGCGCCACGCCTTCGCCATTGCCGCGCGGATAGCGGAACGCGATCGGACCGGAATCGTGGAGCGCGGCGGTGTGGGTCATGTGGACCAGTTCCGCCTCGTCGGCGGCGGCCATCACAACCATGTTCGGCAGCGTCGCCAGATAAGTAATGTCGAACGAGCCGGCGTGGGTGGCGCCGTCGGCACCGACCAGACCGGCGCGGTCGATCGCGAAGCGCACCGGCAGGTTCTGGATGGCGACGTCATGCACCACCTGGTCGAAGGCGCGCTGGAGGAAGGTGGAATAGATCGCGCAGAACGGGCGCATGCCTTCGGCGGCAAGCCCGGCGGCGAACGTCACCGCGTGCTGTTCGGCAATGCCGACGTCGAAGCTGCGATCGGGGAACTGCTGCACGAACTTGTCCAGCCCGGTGCCCGAGGGCATGGCGGCAGTGATCGCGCAGATCGTGGGATCGCGCTCCGCCTCTGCCACCAGCGCCTTGGCGAAGACGCCGGTATAGCTGGGCGGGCCGGCGGGCGCCTTGGCCTGTTCGCCGGTGACCACGTTGAACTTCTGCACGCCGTGATACTTGTCGGCCGCTTCCTCGGCCGGGGCATAGCCCTTGCCCTTCTGCGTGACGACGTGGACGAGGATCGGGCCCTCACCGGCATCGCGCACGTTTTCCAGAACCGGGATCAGCGCGTCGAGGTCATGGCCGTCGATCGGGCCGACGTAATAGAAGCCCAGTTCCTCGAACAGGGTGCCGCCCATGGCCATGCCGCGGGCGAATTCGTCGGTCTTCTTCGCGGCCAGATGCAGCGGGCGCGGCAGGCGGCGGGCGAACTTGCGCGCCAGTTCGCGCAGGCCAAGGAACCGGCCCGAGGAGACGAGGCGCGCCAGATAGGCCGAAAGCCCGCCCACCGGCGGCGCGATCGACATGTCGTTGTCGTTCAGGATCACGATCAGGCGGTTGCCGGCCTGCTGCGCGTTGTTCATCGCCTCATAGGCCATGCCCGCGCTCATTGCGCCGTCGCCGATCACGGCGATGCCGCGGCCGGGTTCGCCCTTGATCTTGTTGGCGACGGCAAAGCCGAGCGCGGCCGAAATCGAGGTGGAGCTGTGCGCGGTGCCGAACGGATCGTATTCGCTCTCGGAGCGCTTGGTGAAGCCCGAAAGGCCGCCGCCCTGGCGCAGCGTGCGGATGCGGTCGCGCCGGCCGGTCAGGATCTTGTGCGGATAGGCCTGGTGGCCCACGTCCCAGATCAGGCGGTCGACCGGCGTGTCGAACACGTAGTGGATGGCCACGGTCAGTTCGACCACGCCCAGGCCCGAACCGAGGTGTCCGCCCGTCTGGCCGACGGCGGAAATCATTTCGGTGCGCAGTTCGTCGGCCAGCTGGCGAAGTTGCGTGGGCTTGAGCTTGCGCAGGTCGTCAGGGGTATCGACGGTATCGAGAAGCGGTGTTGCCGGATTGGCTGTCATGGTTGTTGTTTACACGCGAGTTTGTCTGGTGTCGAATTTTCCGCTGCCATTAGGCGGCGAATAGGCCAAGATACAGGGATTCTCGTCGGAGGTGCCGATGATTCCCCCAGCGTTTGCGTTGAGCAGAGCCAATCCCATCGCTTTCGTCCTCACCGCCGATCGCGATCGGGCGCGGGCTTTCTATGCGGAATCACTGGGTTTGCCGGTGATCGCGGAAGACGATTTCGCCGTGACGTTCCGGCTGAGCGACGGCACGACGATGCGCCTCAGCGGGGTTCCGGGATACCAGCCGCATCCGCATACGGTGCTTGGCTGGGCGGTGCCCGATATCCGCGCGGCGCTGGCCGAACTGCGCGAAAAGGGCATACGGCCGAACATCTACGACGGGTTCGGGCAGGATGCCGAGGGTATCTGGGGCTCCCCCACCAGCGGCGCGCAAGTCTGCTGGTTTCCCGATCCCGATGGTAACGTGCTGAGCCTTACGCAGTTTTGAGCGGCTGGTGCCGCTGCTGTGATCGTGACATGGAATGGCTCCCCCCAATTCGAGGAGTTCTTCCTTGTCGCTTTCGATGTCGCTTTCCATTCGCCCAGCCACCCGTGACGACCTGCCGCAGCTTTCCACAGTCATGGATGCCGCCATCGGCGAATTGCAGAAGGGCTTCCTCGATGCCGACCAGATCGCGTCGAGCCGCGCGGTGATGGGGCTGGACCGGCAACTGGTGGATGACGGCACGTACTTCGTGGCAGAGATCGATGGCGAGATCGCTGGCTGCGGCGGCTGGAGCCGGCGGGCGACGATGTATGGCGGCGATCACAGCACCGGCCTCCGCGAACCGCGCCTGCTCGATCCCGCCAGCGAGGCGGCGCGGGTGCGGGCGATGTACACGCATCCCGGTTTCGCCCGGCGCGGCGTCGGCCGCGCGCTGCTGGCGCATTGCGAGGAAAAGGCCCGGATCGAGGGCTTCGCAACGTGCGAGCTGATGGGCACGCGTTCGGGCGAGCCGCTCTACCGGGTGGCAGGCTACGAAGTGATTGAGCGGATCGAGGATTCTACCGGCGGCGCACCCGTGCCGCTGGCCCGGATGCGCAAAAGCCTCTGAAACTTCAGGCGCTGCAGGCGGCGCAAGTGCCGCGCAGTTCCACCACCGGGCGGACATCGGCGAAACCGGCATTCTTCGCGGCGGCAATCAGCGCGCCGGTCAGCTTGTCGTCGTCGATGTGCACCGCCTGCCCGCAGGCGTCGCAGATCAGGAAGATGCAGTCGTGCTGGCAGCCGGGATGGCTGTTGGCAAGGTAGGCGTTGGCGCTTTCCACGCGGCGGGCGAGGTTGGTGCGCACGAACAGGTCGAGAATGCGATAGACGCTGTTGGGCGCGACGCGCTTGCCGCGCAGGGTAGAGACGCTTTCGGCCAGGTCGTAGGCGGAGGCAGGGCGTTCGCGTTCCGCCAGCGCGCCGAACACATCCGCGCGCATTTCGGTCCACTGCTCGCCCGATTCGAGCAGCGCGGAGCGGGCCGCTTCGATCAGACTTTCGCCTGAGTGCTCATGATGATGATGTGCGCCTGACATGGCCTCCATATGGAGGCTCGTCCCTCGGCGCGCAATGCCGCGCCCTTGTTTAGCGTGTTAGCGCTGGATCGAGTCCGCGTGCGCCGGCGGAGCCATCGTTTCGGACAGGGTGTGCGTGCCGATGCCCATCGCGCCGAACACCAGCAGCGCGCCGCCGGCGAAGCCGATTGCGAAGAAGCGGTAGAAGTCAGCCTTGAAGAGTCCCATGATCGGTGCAGCTATCCAGTGGTTCACGAAATTGCGTGGGGCCCACTTGGCGCGATTCGCCTTGCAGTCCAGTGAACGTGCCCCAATTTCGCCTTATTATGCGATGAGCGGTTGGCTCGTGGCGATGAATCGCGGGAACAGACGCGCGGTTGTCATGAACTTGGCCGATTCGACCGAGTCGTTTGTCGGGTGCGCCTTCGACATCCGTCTAAGGCTTGCGGCAGAGTCCTTGTCCGGACTGACGTCCGGAAGCGGCACCGGCCCACTCCCCCACCCGACCTCCCACGAGTGTATCCTGATGGGTGGTCGGGTGGGGAGTGGGCCGGTGCAGTGTTTGGAGCGGACGATTTCGCTTTGAATCGTCATTGCGAGCGCAGCGAAGCAATCCAGGGCGGTTTACGCGGCTCTGGATTGCTTCGCTGCGCTCGCAATGACGAAGGGTAGGTCCATCAGTACGCTAAGGCAGAATCGGCGCCAGCACCGCGTGGCCAAGCGAAGCCAGAACCAGAAGCGCCAGCGGGATCACCGCGCAGCCGAACGGCAGGGCCAGCGCGCCGGCGACGCGGGGCGGGCTGGTAACGCGGCCCAGCCGCACCAGCACGGCCGATGCGGCCATGCCGATGAGGAAGGCGAGGGCAACCAGCGGTCCCAGCCAGTCTACCCCCATACGCGCCTTCCTCCCCGAATTGCTTAGTGCTTGAAGTGGCGCATGCCGGTGAAGACCATCGCCAGACCGGCCTCGTCGGCAGCGGCGATGACTTCCTCGTCACGGATCGAGCCGCCCGGCTGGATCACCGCCGTGGCGCCTGCCTCGGCCGCGGCCAGCAGACCGTCGGCGAAGGGGAAGAACGCATCCGAAGCGACGGCCGAGCCGACCGTGCGCGCCTGCGCCCAGCCGAACTTCTCGGCCGCTTCGGCAGCCTTCATCGCGGCGATGCGCGAGGAATCGCGGCGGTTCATCTGGCCCGCGCCGATGCCGGCGGTGACGCCGTCCTTGGCATAGACGATCGCGTTGGACTTGACGTGGCGGGCCACCGTCCAAGCGAACAGGCAGTCCTTCAGTTCCTGCTCGGTCGGTGCGCGCTTGGTCACCACCTTCAGGTCGCCCACGCCGATGGCGCCGGCATCGCGGCCCTGCACCAGCAGACCGCCGGTGATCGGCTTCACGGTCAGGCCGGGGCGGCGCGGATCGGGCAGGCCGCCGGTCAGCAGCAGGCGCAGGTTCTTCTTCTTGGCGAAGAAGGCACGCGCTTCCTCGTCGGCGTCAGGGGCGACGACGACTTCGGTGAAGATCTGGCAGATCGCTTCGGCGGTCGGACCGTCGAGCGTGGTGTTCACCGCAACGATGCCGCCGAAGGCCGAAACGTCGTCACAGGCCAGCGCGCCCTGCCAGGCTTCGAGCAGGCTGGAGCCCTGCGCCACGCCGCAAGGGTTGGCGTGCTTGACGATGACCACGGCCGGATCCTGGCCCTTGAACTCGGCAGCGAGTTCGAAGGCGGCATCGGCGTCGTTGTAGTTGTTGTAGGACAGTTCCTTGCCCTGCACCTGCTCGCCCTGGGCCAGGCCCTTGGTGAACGGGCCGACCGGCGTGTAGAGCGCGGCCTTCTGGTGCGGGTTCTCGCCATAGCGCAGCGTGGTGGCCAGACGGCCGTTGACGCTGAGCATCTCGGGGAACTCAAGGCCCTGATCGGCGAAGGCGAACCACTGGCTGATCATCGAATCGTAAGCGGCGGTCTGCGCATAGGCGCGCGCGGCCAGCAGCTTGCGGAAAGACAGGGTGGTGCCGCCCTCGGTCGTTTCCAGCTCGGTCAGCAGGCCGGCGTAGTCCTTGGGATCGGTGACGATGGCGACGAAGGCGTGGTTCTTCGCGGCCGAACGCACCATCGACGGGCCGCCGATGTCGATGTTCTCGATGATCTCGTCACGGTCGGCGCCCTTGGCGACGGTCGCTTCGAAGGGATAGAGATTGACGACGACAAGGTCGATCGCGCCGATCTCGTGATCGGCCATGGCCTTGGCGTGTTCCGGATTGTCGCGCACCGCCAGCAACCCGCCGTGGACCTTGGGGTGCAGCGTCTTGACGCGGCCGTCCATCATTTCGGGGAAATTGGTGAGGTCCGAAATGTCCTTCACCTCAAGGCCGGCGTCGCGCAGCGCCTTGGCGGTGCCGCCGGTCGAAACCAGCTCCACCCCGCGCGCGGCAAGCGCCTTGCCGAGATCGGCGAGGCCGGTCTTGTCGGAAACCGAAAGCAATGCGCGGCGGATCGGAACGATATCGGTCATCAGTGGAGGCCTCTTGCGAATGGGGCGGGCAAAGATTTTGCGCGCCCTCTAGGTCGACAGGGCCAAGGCCGCAAGGTGGGTAAGCCACAAGCAGTGGCGTATCCCGGCCGAAACTACCGCATTTTCTTGAGAAGCCAACCGAAGTTTCCGCCGCCGCGCGAAACCATGCCCTGGATCACCAGCTGCTGCGTGGCCTGCGGGCGGCCCATGCCGTCCACCCACAGCGAATCCTCGATCGTCACGTCGCCGGCGGTGCTGCGGAACTGCCAGTAGCTGCCATCGGGCAGCGAGAGCGCCGCGCCCTGTCCATCGACGGTGGGCGAGACTTCGACTTCGGGGCCGAGGTGGAAGCGGATCGCGAAGCCCACTTTGCCGCGCTTGCCCTTGCGACCGGCGGGCAGCAGCACGTCTTCGCCGCGCAGTTCGCTGCCGTCGTCGCGCAGGATCAGGATGCGGCGGTGGTTGAGGCCGTGGCGCGCGGCATAGCCGTTGTGGCTGGCTTCCAGCCGCGTGGCATTGCCGCCGTTTTCCTGCGCCATGGTCTTGCGGTCGACATCGACCTCGCTGACGCCCGAACCGATCGTGCCGTTGATGAGCACGGCGGTGGAATTGGCATCGTCCAAGGTCAGCGTGGAATGGGCCGCGGTCGCGCGCAGTGCCTGCTCCAGCCGCACGGGCACCAGCCCGCCGCCGCTGGCGGCACCGCCGCAGTTGACGACCAGCCGGTGACGCCCATGCGAAAGCTCGAACGCCAGCGTGGAGGCGCAGCCATATCGCGCATGGGTGGGCAGCGGCGGCGGGGCCGTGTCGAACTGCAGGATCGCCTTCTGCGCGGCCACGCGCTGGTAGCCCCACTGGCGCACTTCGCGCAGCGGGCGC
The DNA here is from genome assembly GCF_055521515.1 of Sphingomonas sp. BL-S-28. Taxonomy (NCBI): domain Bacteria; kingdom Pseudomonadati; phylum Pseudomonadota; class Alphaproteobacteria; order Sphingomonadales; family Sphingomonadaceae; genus Sphingomonas; species Sphingomonas sp. BL-S-28. The sequence continues at coordinate 423,950 of NZ_CM145484.1, read as the reverse complement.
GTGCGCACGCCGCTGGCCTTGACCAGATCGTCGATATCGCTGGCGCTGACCGCCCAGCTGCCCTGCCACGAACCCAGCGAACCATCGCCGTGGGTCAGCGCCAGCAGCGGCGGCACCAGCAGTTCCACCACGCGCTCCACCGTCTGCGGGGCATCGCGGCGGGTGGCCTGATAGCAATTGCGCAGGCGCACCAGCAGGGTGATCGCCTCCATCTGCGCCAGCGGGCTGCGCGAAAGCACGCCGCCATCGTCGCCCATCAGGTCGCCCAGCGCCTTGACCAGACCGGCCTCGCCATAGAGGCGGCGCGGCCGGCCTTCGGGCAGCAGCAGGCCCGCGGCGACGATCGCGCACCAGCCGGCGACTTCGGCCAGCCCGTCCTCGGCGCGGTTCACATGGCGGTCCAGCCAGCGCGCGGTTGCCGAGATATGCGCCAGCGTGCGGCTGCGCAGCGCCTTGTCGCCCGAAAGGATCAGCGGCGCGTGGGCCAGCCAGTTCATCAGGCGCATGCCGGTATTGCCCACCGCCCAGGCCGGGCCCTTGCCGGGCTTGGACGGAGGGGCCGGGTTGGCTTGCAGCCATGACGTCAGAATGCGTTCGGCCACCGGCACGCACTGTTCGCGCGGGGCGCAGGCCTCAAGATCGGTCAGCCAGGAGAAGCTGTGGACCGTGCGCTCCAGCGGCGGGGTGACGCGTGCGGCGCCGGCATAGTCCACTTGCGCGATCGGGGTCTTGGCACCGTGGACCAGGAAGTGCCCGGCGCGCAGCGCGGTGCCGGCAGTGGCATTGCCGGGCAGGGTATTGCTGACGGTGGCGAGCAGGCGCGTGCGAGGCTTGCGGCCCAGCGGCGATGTCAGCATCGTGGCTGGCACGCCCAGGCGATAGGCGAAGCGAATGAAGCGGTCCGCCGCGCCGGTGGAGGGCGGCGAGAAATCGGCCAGCGCGATATCGCGGCCGGCTTCGATGCGGGGGGGCAGCTGAATTTCGGGCCCGGTTTCCGGCCGAAGATCGGCGTTGAGGCCATGGCCTTCGGGGGCAGCGTCTTCGGGAATGGCGCCGATGCCATCGGCTTCGGTCGCCCTGTCCTGCTTCAATGCACCGCGCAACGCGTCCTCCTCGGCTTCCGCCGCCAGCGGAACGGCCCGATCCGCGCCCGGGTTCCCGGTTTGCATGCGCGGATCAGCCGTCGTGGCCAAGGGCTCAGTCCAGTCCCTTGAGCGCCCGGATATTGGCGGCATAGTGCGACGGTCCGCCGCGGAAAGTGGCGGAACCCGCCACCAGCACGTCGGCACCGGCGGAAACGCAGAGCGGTGCGGTCTTGGGATCGACGCCGCCGTCGACTTCGAGATGAATCTCGCGGCCGGACTTGTCGATCATCTTGCGCACGGCCTCGATCTTGCGAAGCTGGCTGGAAATGAAGCTCTGGCCGCCGAAGCCGGGGTTCACGCTCATGATCAGGACCAGATCGATATCGTCGATCAGATAGTCCAGCATCTTGGCCGGGGTGGCAGGGTTCAGCGAGATGCCGGCCTTCTTGCCCAGAGACTTGATCTTCTGGACGGTGCGGTGGACGTGCGGGCCGGCTTCGGGGTGCACGGTGATGATGTCGGCACCGGCGGCGGCGAAATCCTCAAGGAAGGAATCGACGGGGGAGATCATCAGGTGCACGTCGAACACTTTGGCCGAATGCGGGCGCAGCGCCTTCACCACGGCCGGGCCGATGGTGATGTTGGGCACGAAGTGGCCGTCCATCACGTCGACATGGATCCAGTCGGCCCCGGCTTCGTCGACCGCGCGGACTTCTTCGCCAAGTCGCGCGAAGTCGGCGGAAAGGATCGACGGAGAGATCAGCGGAACGGTCATGGAAAATCTGTACTCCTACGGGTAACGAATAAGACACCATATGTAGTGGGGACAAGCAGGGTCCCGCGCTTTTCCACCACGCGATATGGAACAGGACGGCCCCTTGGCGGCTGGATCTTCCTTGCGCAATCGCGAATTGCCAATTCAGTGCGCATTCACGGCCCGGCTGCCAATTCGCTGGCGTGAAACGGCGGCCTGCGGCAGAGGGTGTTTGCGGCGGTGCGATCGGCCAGATGGACAAGGTCACGGGACCGGACATGACTATGAAGCAACTGCATTTTTCCCGCACTGCCATTCGCGCCGCGGTGGCTGCCGTAACAGCGATCGGGCTGGCGGTTTCCGCCGGCGCGGCGGTGCGCCCGCATGAGGAAATCCGCAACGACATGAGCCTGTGCCGGGCCGACAAGGGGCCGGCACTGCTGGTCACCGTGGACGGAATCAAGGCATCGAGCGGATCGATCCGCGTCCAGAGCTACCGCGCGACGGCGGCGGACTGGTTGCAGTCCGGCAAGTGGATATCGCGCATGGAAGTGCCGGCGAAGGCAGGCACGATGACCTTCTGCGTGCCCCTGCCGGCCAGCGGCACTTACGGCATCGCCGTGCGTCATGACGTCAACGACAACGGCAAGACCGACATCAGCAGCGATGGCGGGGCGATGTCCAACAATCCGCCGATCAGCATCTTCAACCTCGGCAAGCCCAGCTACACCAAAGTCGGTGTGCCGGTGGGCAACGAAGTGAAGTCGATCCGGGTGCAGATGCGCTACATGTGATGGCTTGAGTGCCCGTTGGGGCACTCTAGGTGCGGTTAGGTGCCGTTAAGCCCGCGTCGAAAGAATGGCGCGGGCGTCGGCCAGATCGGATGGCTTGTCGACGTCCACCGCCGCCAGACCGTCCCTTGCGGCGACAAGGCGGGCGGAAACGCCGATCTTGTCGCCCAGCCGCGCCAGGGCGCCGGCCAGCGTCAGCCGGCCCAGCGCATAGCCGATCAGGATGCCGACCCCCAGCCTTGCGGCGATCCGCCAGGGCCGCTTGCGGTCGGCCTCCACCAGTTTCCAGGTATCGATGGCGGTTTCTGCGCGCGGCGTGTTCAGCAGGAACAGGTTACAGCCGGACCAGTCGCCATCGGCAAAGCGCAGATAAGTGCGCTTCGATCCGGGCATGGCCTGTTCGATAGCCTCGCGCCGGGCCAGCAGCACGGCAACGTCCGCATCGGCGGGGGTATCGGCAATGAAATCGTCCACCCATGCGCTACGCAGCAGGGCGTGATCCGAGGTCGTCACCAACATCGGCGCGCCAAGGTGTTCCAGCCCCGCGGCGACGCTGGCGCTGGGGCCGGCTTCGGCGGGGATCACTTCGCAGCCAAGGGCCTGCGCCAGCGCGATCACTGCCGGGTCGTTGGCGACCACGGCGATCCGTTCGACGCGGCTCTGCCGGAGCGCGCCGACGACATGCGCGAGCATCGGCTTGCCGGCGATCTCCACCAGCGCCTTGTGGCTGGTGCCCTCGCTGGCGGCGACCGGATCGGGCGCGCCGGGACGCGAGCCGGCGAGGACCAGCGCCGCGTGCGGGCGATCCATCATGCCAGCCGCTCCCGCGCCTTCTTCGCGCGCCAGACCTGCCAAAGCACGCCGGGCGCGGCGAGCACGGGATGGCGTTCGCGCCACGGCGTCAGCCGCACGGGAATGCCGGTGTGCCGCTCGATCTTCCACGCGGCATAGCGCGCGGCGCCTTCGAATGTGGTGGAGGCCTTGAGCAGGCGCAGCACGTTGTAAGGCTTGCCCATCCGCCGGCGATGCGCCCACCAACCGAGTGTCTTCTGACGCTCGGCGGCGGCGAGTTGCGGCTGGATCGTGCCATCGGCCTCCCGCGCGAAGGCAATGCCGTCGGCCTCCAGCGCCAGCGGCAGCAGCCCGTCGAAATGCTCGCGGTTCACCGAGAGGATCGAATCCTCGCGCCCCGCCTTCTCGACGCGGAACTCTGCGGCGTAAGTCGCGCGGAACAAGGCGCGCCAGTAATCCTCCGCCGTGCCTCGATCGGGGCCGAGCGCGACGGCAAGGCGGCTGGCGGTGCGGGCCGCACCGGAAACGGCCTTGGCCACGCTGTCGGCGGCAACCGCATTGCGCTGCCAGGCAAGGCCGCTCGGCTGGACGAAGCGCGCCCAGATCGTGGTGTCGACCAGTTCGCCGGCGGCGGCGGCGCGGAAGGTTTCCAGTGCCATCGTCGCGACTTTGGCGCGCAGGGTCACGCCTTCGCGTTCCCACTCGTGATAGCTGACGCGCGGCCAGATCTTCTCCACTTGCGGCCCATCGGTCAGCACGTAGAAATCCAGTACGCCTTCCAGTGATCCGGTGCGCAAGTTGGAGCCGTAGAAAAGCACGGCCGCCGTGCCCGGCGTGGCGTGCGCCAAGCGTTCGGCGAAGGCGCGCACTTCCACCACCACAGCGCGGCCGAGCGCCTTGCGCACACGCGTTTCCAGGGGTTCGCTGGAGATGTCCGTCATGCCTTCATGCTCGGGCAAGCCAGCCCCGAAATCAAGAGTCGGGGCCAGTATTGCGGGATGGCATTGCCGAGGGCTCAGGGCACCACGAAAGTGATCGCGGGCCCTTCTTCGAGCACGTAGTTGCCGGAGGGGAAGGCCTCCCCATCCAGGATGAACGGCCCGTCGATGTCGAGATCGATCGCGCTGGTGGCGAAGCGATGCGCGCCGCTGCGGTCCAGGAAACGGCCCATGATGCCGAACATCAGGATCACCGGCAGCATGGCCATCATCCAGCGTACCGGCCAGTCGATCACCGCCAGCTTCATGCCCGAGGCAACCTTGCTGCCGAACGGTCTTGCGCCCAGCGGGAACTGTTCGAACGTCGTGGCCACCGTCATGAACCGCTCGTGCGGGTTGCCCTTGCCGTTGTAAGGCAGGTCGCGGCCACTGCGATGGTCGATCAGACGGGTCGGCGTGCTGGCGCGCCACGGATTGCCGGCGCGGCCGAACAGCGTCTGGATGATACCCCAGAGCACGGTCAGGCCGACGGCAAAGCTGTTGAAGGCGCCGCGACGGTGGGCTTCCTGGCCCGCCTTCGTGGCCAGCGCAAAGGCGCCGGTGCCAAAGATGAAGCCCTGGATGCAGCCGGAGCTGCCGTCCCGCGAGGAAATGCGCAAGGGCGCGCGAACCAGCGTATTGCCGCGATGGGCGGCCGCCAGTGCTTCGGCAAGCGACCACTGGTTCGGCAGGCCGAGATCGATCGCCAGCGCATTGGTCTTGCCCTTGGGCAGGACGATGAACGTGGGCCAGTGGTTGCCGAAAATATCGGCGCCGCAGGTCAGCACGTCACGCACGGTGCCATCGCCGCCGTCGACCACGAGATAGTCGATCCCGCGCTGGGCGAAGCTTTCGAGCACGCGATAGAGATCGATGCGCGTGCGCGGGGTTTCCGTCAGGATGTTGGAGCAATCCTCCATCTCGGGCGCGTGGCCCTTGTTGCGATGGCTGCGGGGATTGCGGATGATGCCGACGAGCGGCACTGCGCGGCCACGGCGCGACTGGCGCACCGGGCGGGGGGCCCGGCGAGAGCTTTGCTCACCGATGGTCGGCAGCGTTTCGAATTCGTAGATTGTTCCGTACACGGGAGCCTATGTAGTGTCACCCGCCCCGGAAATCACCAAGAAACATTCCCTGACACATTCAAGTTACAGTTCTATGGCGGTTTTCCGGGCGTTGAAATTCCGGCAACAAATTGCGCATTTCCTGCAAGCCGGTTGCGGAGCGCGCGGCGGAGCGGGACAGGGTAAAACGCTTTGCCGCATTTCCAAATCGGTCGGGAAAGATTACGGCCAGTGACATGGCCGATACGGAAAACTCCCCCCAGTCCCGTCCGATCGTCGTCACGATCGGCGATAACCCTCTGAAACTCTGGGGTCTTACCATGACCCAGCGGACGGCGCGAATTGCCCGCGCGAATGGCTGCGAGAGCGCCGACGCGCCGCCGGCAGGCGCCGCAATCCTGGCGAACGCCGTTTTCGCGTGGGACCCCGCGTGGTTCCGCCATGTTGCGGAGCGGCCGGGAATGGTGCTGACGCTGGGGGGCGTGCCCGTCCTGGCCCACGCGGCCGATTCTGACCAATCCGGGCGAATCGCGGCGGCCATGCGCACCGGATTCGCGCTCACCGATTCGTCCGGAATGGATGTGGTTGCGTTCGAGAGCGGACCGACCATCGAAAACAAGCAGCTGCGCAAGCGCGAGACGCCGTTCCTGATGGCCTTGACCGGCGACAGCGTGCGCCCGATCGAGCGGGCCAGCTATTTCGGTGCCTACAAGGGCGTGACCGATGTACTGACCAAGTACCTCTGGCCCGAATGGGCGCTGGTGCTGACGCGCATCTGCGCAAAGCTGCACATCACCCCGAACATGGTCACGACCGTTGGCGCGGTGTTCTGCGTGATCGCCACCGTGCTCTTCGCCTACGGCCACTATTGGTTGGGCATGGCGTTGGGGCTGGTGTTCATGGTGCTGGATACGGTGGACGGCAAGCTGGCGCGCTGCACGATCACCTCTTCGGCCTGGGGCAACGTGTTCGATCACGGCATGGATCTGGTCCACCCGCCCTTCTGGTGGTGGTTCTGGGCGACCGGGCTGACTTACTGGGGTCTGGGCTATGACAGCACGACCTTCTGGCTGGTGCAGGCCGCGATTCAGGGCGGCTATCTGGTGCAGCGCCTGATCGAAGGCGTGTTCATGCGCCAGAACGGCATGATGCACATCCACGTCTGGCGCAAATTCGATAGCCAGTTCCGCCTGATCACTGCGCGCCGCAACCCGAACATGGTGATCCTGTTCGTCTCTATGCTGTTCTCGCGGCCCGATCTGGGCCTGATCGCGGTGGCGTGGTGGACGGTGATTTCCTGCCTGGTCCACGCGGTGCGGCTGGTGCAGGCCTGGATCGTGCGCGGGCAGGGCGGCAAGATCACCTCCTGGCTGGCGGATTCCTGAAGGGAGAAGATGCGATGAACGCGACGATGGAAAAGTTCGGTTTCCCGGCGAGCCTCGTCGCGGAATTCGATCACTGGGTGGTTCTGGCCCGCCCCGCGCAGCCCACGCTGGGCTCGCTGGTGCTGGCTGCGAAGAGCGAGGCCACGGCGTTCGGCGATCTGCCGGCGGAGGCCCATGCCGAACTCAAGCAGGCGACGGGCGCGATCGAGCGCGCGCTGGCCGAAGCGGTCGGCTATGCGAAGCTCAATTACCTGATGCTGATGATGGTGGACCCGCACGTCCACTTCCACGTTATCCCGCGCTACGAAGGCGTGCGCGAGTGGCAGGGGCGCGAATTCGTCGATTGCGGCTGGCCGAAAGTGCCTGACCTTGGCCATGCGGTTGCACTGGAAGGCCCTGATCTCGCCGCGCTGGTCGCGTGGCTGAAGCCGCTGTTCCGATAAGCGGTCGATGGCGCAGGAAGCCGATGCTCCCTGCGCCAATCGCCATCAATACATGTGCTGGCCGCCGTTGATCGACAGCGTCGATCCGGTCACGAAAGCCGCATTTTCAGAGCAGAGGAACGCGCAGCCGCGCGCGATCTCGTAAGCGCTGCCAAGGCGGCCCACCGGAATCTTGGCGACGATCTTCTCCAACACCGGCGGCGGCACGGCGGCCACCATGTCGGTATCGATATAGCCCGGCGCGATGGCATTGACGGTGACGCCGAACTTGGCGCCTTCCTGTGCCAGCGCCTTGGTGAAGCCATGGATGCCGGACTTGGCGGCGGCGTAGTTTACCTGCCCGTACTGGCCGGCCTGGCCGTTGATAGAGCCGATGTTGACGATGCGGCCCCAGCCGCGATCGCGCATGCCCTGGAATGTGGCTTTGGCCATGTTGAAACAGCCGCCCAGGTTGATGCGCATGACGTCGTTCCAATCGTCGAACGTCATCTTGTGCAGCACGCCGTCGCGCGTGATGCCGGCATTGTTGATGACGATATCGACCGGGCCGTGCTTTTCGGTGACTTCGGCCACGCCGGCCAGCACCGCCTCATGATCGCCCACGTCCCACTTGTAGGCGGGGATGCCAGTCCTTTCGGTGAAGGCGCGGGCCTTCTCCTCATTGCCTGCGTAATTTGCAACTACGGTATGTCCACGTTCCTTGAGGGCGAGCGAGATAGCCTCGCCAATGCCCCGGGTACCGCCGGTAACGATCGCAACACGCGCCATTCTCAAGCCTTTCGCTTCAGTGCATCCACCGGGAGGCAGGCTAGGAAATGCGCAAGGTCAGCACAAGCGGAACGCCACCGCGCAAGAGGCTTATTTGCGCCGAAATGATTGAGACGAGCGCAACTGTGATTGCGTGAAAGGAAACTGTAATGAACCGCCTTTAGGGCCGTCAGAACCGGAATTGCGTGCCCAGATAGATGGCCTGCGAATCCTGCTTGCCGTCGGTCAGTGGCACGAGACGCTCGCGATCTTGCGAATAGCGCACGCCTGCGGTGACATCGAGGTTCTTGGTCAGGCGGTAGGAGCCGCCAAGATCCACCTCGCCGGCCTCACCCGCGAAAGTGTGGGGCGCGCGGCCCGGCGGGCGCTTCTCGTCGATCGAGATGCGGGGGGAAAAGCGCGATTCGGCCGGATCCGCGGCATTGGCGGCAAGGCTGAATTTGCGCAATTCGGGCGCGTCGGCCAGCGCGTGGGCCGGTGGGGCTGCCTGGGTTTGCGCCACGTCCGGCGAGAAGTTCTGGTAGCCGCGCGAAACGCCGAGGTTGAATGCCGTCGGTGCGATGCGCAGGCCGCCTGCATCGGTATCCGTCCGCGCGACCTGGATGCGATTGTGCACGACGATGATCGACTGGGCTGCCGCATCGTCCACGCGCACCGCCACCGTCACCGCGCGATCGGGGCGATTGGGGGTGCCGGCCGGCGTAAAAGGAAACGGCTGCCCCTTGCCCAGCGAACGCATGGCGATCACGCGCGAAAGATTTTCGTTCGACGTATCGGGGTCCAGCGAATCGATGGAGGTATCGGGCCGCTGCGCTTCGCGGAAAGTGGTGGAGAACGCCAGCACCGCGCTGGGCAGCGCGAGCACGCAGACACAGCCGGCCAGCATGACGCTCGCCTTCATGCCGCCTCTCGACGTGCGTTTGCGTTGCAGTTCCATCGTGACGTCCTGAACGGCCCTTCACCCTGTTCGTGCCGCATGCCCGCCCAGCGTGGCAAGCGCGCTTGTTCTGTGGAGGCGGCCGACATAGCTGCCAATCCTCACCAGCGCACCTTAACACATGATGATCGAAAGCGGGAGAGGGCGCGACGGGCGAGAGAAACGGGCTGGCGAAACGGCGGGCGCGTTCAGGTGGCGTTTAACGCATCTACCGTTTAGCCGGTCTGCCGATGCGGCCACTCTTGCCGCCCGGGCAACGGCGGCTATAGAGGCGTTTGGATGGCAACCGTCGGTGTTTCGGCGGGTGGTGCCGAGACAGGAACTGGAAACGACATGACAGGCAGCACCGACAAGGGCCTCTTCACCGCTCGATCGCTGGCAACTGCGGGCTTTTGTGCCGTTGCGGCGCTTGCACTGGCGGGCTGCGGTGGCGGCCGGAAAGAGAAGCAGGTCAAGTCTGCTGCGGCTGCCCCTTCGATGGTCACCACCATCGGCGTCAACAGCTACCTGTGGCGCGCCAGCCTCGATTCGCTGTCGTTCATGCCGCTTCTCCAGTCCGACAGCGCCGGCGGCGTGCTCGTCACCGACTGGTACACCAACCCCAAGAACCCGGGCGAGCGCGTCAAGGTCACCGTGATGATCCTCGACAAAGATCTGCGCGCCGATGCCCTGCGCGTTACCGCGCAGCGCGAAGTTTCGGCCGGTGGCGGCTGGACGGCGGCGCCGGTTCAGGCGGCCACCGTGCAGAAGCTTGAGGACATCATCCTCACCCGCGCCCGCGACCTGCGTCGCGATTCGATCGGCGGCTGATTTATTTTCCCGCGGGCTGATCCGGCCCGCGGATTCAATGGCGCGGGCGAAAGCCGCCCGCAGGAGACCTGATAGAAATGACCGAGCGGTTCGACCCGGCTCAGGCGGACACGCGCTGGCAGGCTGCGTGGGACGAAGCCCAGTGCTTCAAGGCTGACGATACTTCGTCGAAGCCCCGCAGCTTCGTGCTTGAGATGTTCCCTTATCCTTCGGGACGCATCCATATCGGCCATGTCCGCAACTACACGATGGGCGACGTGCTGGCGCGCTACAAGCGCATGACCGGCCACGAAGTGCTCCACCCGATGGGCTGGGACGCCTTCGGTATGCCTGCCGAGAACGCGGCCATGGAAAAGGGCGTCCACCCCGGCGGCTGGACGCGCGAGAACATCGCCAACATGAAGGCGCAGCTGAAGCGCCTGGGCTTCGCGCTCGACTGGAGCCGCGAAATCGCCACCTGCGAGCCGGAATACTACGGCCACGAGCAGGCGCTGTTCATCGATCTCTATGAGAATGGCCTGGTCTACCGCAAGGAATCGGCGGTCAACTGGGATCCGGTCGATCAGACCGTGCTCGCCAACGAGCAGGTGATCGACGGGCGCGGTTGGCGCTCGGGCGCGCTGGTGGAGAAGCGCAAGCTCTCCCAGTGGTTCCTCAAGATCACCGACTTCGCGGACGAACTGCTGGAAGGCCTCTCCACGCTCGACAAGTGGCCTGAGAAGGTCCGCACGATGCAGGAGAACTGGATCGGCAAGAGCCAAGGCCTGCAGTTCAAGTTCGACCTGACCGCCGAAGTGGGCGGCATCGGTTCGGTGGAAGTCTACTCGACCCGCCCGGACACGATCTTCGGTGCCAGCTTCGTGGCCGTCGCCGCCGATCACCCGATCGCGCAGGCGGCTGCCGTCGGCCGCCCCGAGGTCGAGGAATTCATCGCGCTGTGCAAGCAGGGCGGCACCACCGCGGCCGAACTGGAAACTGCCGAGAAGCTGGGCTTCGATACCGGCATCAAGGCCAGGCACCCGTTCACGGGCGCCGACCTGCCGGTCTACATCGCCAACTTCGTGCTGATGGACTACGGCACCGGCGCGGTCATGGCCGTTCCGGGCCACGACCAGCGCGACTTCGAATTCGCCACCAAGTACGGCTTGCCGATCCTGCGCGTCGTCGCGGCGAGCGAGGCCGATGCCGACAAGCCGTTCGATGGCGAGTCCGAGGCCGGTGACGGCGTCTGTGTCCATTCCGACTTCCTCAACGGCATGGCCGTGAAGGACGCCAAGGCCGCCGTCATCGCGCGCGCCGAGGCGGAAGGTTGGGGTGAGGGCAAGACCGTGTGGCGCCTGCGCGACTGGGGCGTTTCGCGCCAGCGCTATTGGGGTACGCCGATCCCGTTCATCCACTGCGAGGTTTGCGGCGTGGTGCCGGTGCCCAAGAAGCACCTGCCGGTCACGCTGCCCGAGGATGTCGATTTCTCGACCCCCGGCAACCCGCTGGTCCGCCACCCGACCTGGAAGCATGTCGATTGCCCGCAGTGCGGCCACGCCGCGCGCCGCGAGACCGACACGCTCGACACTTTCGTCGACTCTTCGTGGTACTTCCTGCGCTTCGCCAGCCAGCCCGAAGATCGCCCGTTCGATCCGGCCAAGATCGCCGAATGGCTGCCGGTGGAACAGTACATCGGCGGCATCGAGCATGCGATCCTGCACTTGCTCTACGCCCGCTTCTGGACGCGCGCGCTGGCCCGCATCGGCAAGGTCGAGGTCACGGAACCCTTCGCCAGCCTGTTCACGCAGGGCATGGTCACGCACGAGACCTATTTCCGCATCAACGATGCCAACGGCCAGCCGGTCTACTTCTCGCCCGGCGAGATCGAGCGCGGCAGCGAAAGTGCAACGCTGAAGGCCGATGGCGCCCCGGTCGAGATCGGCCGCGTCATCAAGATGTCGAAGTCGAAGAAGAACGTCGTCGACCCCGACGAGATCGTCGCGACCTATGGTGCCGACGCGATCCGCTGGTTCATGCTGTCCGACAGCCCGCCGGAACGCGACCTGCCGTGGTCGGAAGCCGGCATCGAGGGCTGCGGCCGCTTCGTCCAGCGCCTGTGGCGTCTGTTCGCCCAGTACGACGCTGCGGCGACTGGCGAGGACAAGGCGATCGACCGCAAGGCGCACCAGACGGTGGCCGCTGTCGCTTCGGACATCGAATCGCTGGGCTTCAACAAGGCCGTGGCGCGCATCTACGAACTGACCGGCGCGGTCGAGAAGGCGGCCCCTTCGGCCAGCCGTTCGAACGCGATCCGCACGGTTCTGCTGCTCGTCTCGCCGATGATGCCGCACCTTGCCGAAGAGGCTTTCGCCACTTTCGGAGAAGGTCTCGTGGCGCAGGCGGCATGGCCCGAAGTCGATCCGGCACTGCTGGTCGAGGACGAAGTGACCGTGGCCGTTCAGGTGAAGGGCAAGCTGCGTGATACGCTGACCGTTGCCAAGGGCACGTCCAAGGAAGAGCTTGAAGCGCTTGCCCTTGCCAGCGAGAAAGTGCAGCGTGCACTCGATGGCGCCGAGGTGAGAAAAGTGATCGTCGTTCCCGACCGACTGGTAAATCTCGTCGCGTGAAGCGCCTGAGCGTCCTTCTCGGAGCCGTGCTGCTCTCCGGCTGCGGCCTCACCCCGATGTATGCGGGGGGAGGCAGCGGCGCGATCGCGCGCGGCCTTTCTGATGTGCAGGTCTCGGCGATCGAGGGACGCGCCGGTTGGCTGGTGCGCAATGCACTGGTCGACCAACTGGGCGCAGGCAAGACCGGCTCCGCCGCCAAGTATCGGCTCGACGTTCGTCTGGACGACAAGCTGGAAGGCCTGGCATTGCTGTCGGACGATACGATCAGCCGCGAACGCCGCACCCTGCGCGCGCGTTACCAATTGGTCGACGTGTCCAGCGGCGAGATCGTGCTGGACGCCACGGCGGCATCGGATGCCGGTATCGACGTCGTATCGTCCGACTATGCGACGATCGCGGCGGAACAGACCGCGCTGGAAAATCTCTCCAAGGATGTCGCATCGCGCATCGTCACCGGGGTCGCGCTGCGGCTGCGGGGCGATACGCATCAGTGACCCCGCCGTGAAGGCCCGCGACCGGTGAAGGCGACCCGCAAGGATTTTGCCGGCATGGCCGCGCGCGCGGCCCAGCAGGCGCGGGTGTTCTTCTTCTGCGGCCCGGACGAGGCCGGCTGCAGCGACGCGGCCGAGAAGATCGTCTCGCTGCTCGCGGCGCCGGGCGAACGCGTCGAGATGACCGGCGCGGAATTGCGCAAGGATCCGGTCCGGCTGGGCGACGAGGCGCGCTCGAATTCGCTGTTCGGCGGTACCGACCGGCATATCTGGGTGCGCGCGCAGGGCGATGAGGCCCATGACGCGGTGCAGATCCTGATCGAGAATCCGGTCGATTCCTGCCCGGTGCTGATCGTCGCCACCGGCGCCACCGACAAGTCGCGCACCGCAAAGCTGCTGGCCGCGCGCGGCGATGCGCTGGTGACGATGTTCCATCCGCCCGATCTCGGCACCGTGGCCGCCGCCGTGCGCACCATGGCCAACGGCGCCGGGCTGAAGCTGGGCAGCGAACTGGCGGAACGGATCGCCCGCGGCGCCGGGCTCGATACGCGGCTGGCACGGTCCGAAGTGACCAAGCTGGCGCTCTATCTGGATGCCCTGCCGGAAACGCCGCGCGCGGTGTCGGCAGGCGATCTGGACGCGATCGGCGCGTCGACCGAGGATGACGACTTTTCGCCGCTGGTCGATGCCGTTCTGGGCGGAAAGCGCGCGGCGATCGGCCCCGAGCTGAAGCGCATGAAGGACCAGGGGATCAACCCCGTGGGCTTGCTGCTGGCCTTCGAACGCCGGGCGGCGCAACTGGCCGGGCTCAATGCGCGGCTGGGGCAGGGCGGAGACGTCGGTGCCTTGCTGGAAGCCGAAGCGGCGGCGCGCCGCGTGTTCTGGAAAGACAAGCCCGCACTGTCCGCCCAACTGCGCATTTGGCGCGGTCCGCGACTCGCGCGACTGGTGGCGCGCCTTGTTGCGATGCACCAATCCTTGCTTGGCAATAGTCAGGATTCGGAACTGTTATTGTCCCAGGGCTTACTGGAAATTGCGCGCACGGCATGTCTTGATGTAGAACATCGGACAAATAGAACGGCTTAACCTAACGTTCTTCCCCCTTACGCATTACCCTTATAGGGTCACATTGCTATTGCACCGCAGCATTGAATCCCGTTCGCACAGGTCGCGATAGGTTTCGACGACGTCGTTTCCGGAACGGGGATGCGGCAATGGGGAGTGTTGAACGAGTGAACGCGCCATTCGCGGTATCTCTGCAGGCACGGCAACGGCCAGAGGCAGACGAGTTGCTCGTCGCTCCCTCGTTGGAGCGGCGCCGCCTTCAGTGTTACCTCGTCCTGATCGTTTCCGATATCGTTTCGCTGGCCGCAGGGTTTCTGGCGGCCGGCTGGCTTTATGACATGAACGACGGGGCGATGCGCTCCATGGTCTATGGCCAGGTGCTGCTGCCGATCTTCCTGACTTTGGCGCTTTACAACGGTTCCTACTCCACTTGCGCGCTGCGCGAAGGCTGGCGCGGCGTGCTGCGTGCGCAGGCGGCGATCCTGGTCGCAGTGGCGGTGGTTGTCTTCGTCCAGTTCCTGATGAAATCGTCCAGCGAATCGTCGCGCGGCGCTTTCAGCGGCGGCGTGATCCTGGCGATGGTGCTGCTGGCATGGTCGCGATTGCAACTGCGCAGCTTTGTGCGGTGGCGCGTCGGTGCCAATGTGATCAACGAACTTATCATCGACGATGGCGGTCCGCAGCTGCGCCTGCCCGGCGCGATCAGGGTCTCCGCCGCGGCGATGGGCCTGCGGCCGGATCTCACCGATCCCCATGCGCTCGACCGTCTCGGCCTGGTGCTTCGCAACATCGATCGCGTGATCATCAGCTGCCCGGCCGATCGCCGCAGCAGCTGGGCGATGATCCTGAAGGGCGCGAACGTCGATGGCGAAGTGCTGGACGACGAAGTGGCGCGGCTGGGCGCGCAGGGTGCGCGGGTCGCGGCCAACCACGGCCTGCTGCTGGTTTCGGCGGGGCCGCTGGGCCTGCGCGAACGCGCGATCAAGCGGATTTTCGACGTGGCCTTTGCCGGCAGTGCGATCCTTGCGCTGTCGCCGCTGATGCTGGTCGTCGCGCTGGCGGTGAAATTCCAGGACGGCGGCCCGGTGTTCTTCACCCAGCGCCGGATGGGCCGCGGCAACCGCTTCTTCAACATGTACAAGTTCCGATCGATGACGCAGACCTTGTGCGATGAGGATGGCAACCAGTCCGCCTCAAAGGACGATCAGCGCATCACCGCGATCGGCCGCTTCATCCGCCGCACCAGCATCGACGAACTGCCGCAGCTGTTCAACGTGCTGCTGGGGGACATGAGCCTGGTGGGGCCGCGTCCCCATGCGACGGGATCGCTGGCGGGCGACAAGCTGTTCTGGGAAGTGGACTTGCGATACTGGCAGCGCCACTCACTGAAGCCCGGCCTTTCCGGCCTGGCGCAAGTGCGCGGCTTCCGGGGGGCGACCGACCATGAATCGGATCTCGTCAACCGCCTCCAGTCCGACCTCGAATACCTGGAGGGCTGGACGATCATGCGCGATCTGCAGATCCTGTTCCTGACCTTGCGGGTACTCGTGCACGATCGGGCATTCTGATCGACCGTCCTTCGGACGCGCACTTCGAAAGAGGGCGAAACCGGGCGCCCGATTTCGAACAATAGCCCGAACCACCCTCAAAGCGCGATTGATCGACTGCCTTTAGCGGGCTTTCGTTGACCAACGGCGCCTTCGAGGCGCGTTCAGTTCTTCTTGGGTACGTTGAAGGTGCCGGTAACGCGCCCGCCCGAGGCGGAGGAGACGCCGCTCTTCAGGTCGATCACGAAGCGGCCGCCACGCAGTGTGTCGCCGCCGGCGCGCTTCAGCGTTGCATTGCCGACCATCGTGATGATGCGCTGATTCAGATCGTAGATCGCGGTATCGCCGGTGGCCGTCTGGTCCTGGCGCGTCACCACGACGCTGCCGCTGGCAGTGATGCGGTTGACTTGCATCTGGCTGGAATTGGCAAGATCGATCACCGTGCGGGCCGCGCGCATGCGCAAATCGGTCTGGGTGATGTCGACATTACCGGTCAGGACGACCCGATTCTGCTTGTCCTGCATCTCGATGCGGTCGGCACCGAAATCGACCGGGGCGTTGCTGTTGTGCCCGGAAAGAACCTGTGCGCCCAGTTGCTGCGCGGCGGTGACGATGGCTAGTCCCACAACCGGCAAGACGACAGCGGTGCGGAGGAGGCCGGAGCGAACGGTCATTGGGGGATCCTCAGCTTGCCGGGCGTGATGCGCCCGCGCGCATTGCCTTCGAGCGTTATTGTACGGTTGTCGAGATCGGCATGCATCGTGTTGCCGCTGAACGTGCCGCTGGGGCCGCTGCCGGAGACACCGCCCGAAGCGACCGCGGTCTTCTGCTTGACGTCGATGTCCACTTGCTTGGTGGTCATCTGGTAACCGCCGGCGCCGTTGAAGTTCACTGGGCCGGACACCTTCATGGTATCCTCGTCGAAATTATAGGCCCCGCGCGGTGCCGCGATCGTGGTGGGCCCGTCCTTCATGTTCATCTTGGCAACGAGGTCGAGCATATCCACCACCGGAATATCCGGCGAATGCTGTACGGCGGTGCCGGCAGTAACCACGAAGTCACGTCCCGAATTGTCCTGACCGCGATAGGCGGCGTTGGACACGGCAATGCGCTGCTCCGTCACCGCCACCTTGTTCCGGTCCAGCAGGAAGCTGATCTCTCCGCGCGGGGAGAGGGGGATCAGGATCATCACCGCGGCAACCAGCCCGATGCCGGTGGGCAGCGCCTTGGCCAGGAAGCCGACCAGACGATCGTGCGAACCGCCGGGCGCGGCGAAATGCCGGCGGCGATTGCGGATCTGGATGGCTTCTTCGGACATGCGCGCGTGCTCTCCGGTTTAAGGGTCAGGCGGCTTCGTGGCTGAAGATGTCGTGATCGGGCCACCCGGCGAGATCGAGCCGCGCGCGGGCGGGCAGGAAATCGAAACAGGCCTGCGCGATCTCGGTGCGGTTCTCGCGCGCGAGCCGCACGACGAGAATCTCGTGCATGGCGTGGAGATAGCGCACGTCCGACGCGGCATAGTCCTTCTGCGCGTCGGTCAGTTCGGCGGCGCCCCAGTCGCTCGACTGCTGTTGCTTGGACACTTCCTTGCCCAGCAGTTCGCGCACCAGGTCCTTCAACCCGTGGCGATCGGTGTACGTGCGGGTCAGCTTGCTGGCGATCTTTGTGCAGAACACCGGCGCGGCAGTGACGCCGAGGTAGTGCTCGATCGCGGCAAGATCGAATCGCGCGAAATGATAGAGCTTCAGGCGCGCCGGGTCGGCCAGCACCGCTTTCAGGTTGGGCGCGTCATAGGCGCTGCCCGGCGCGAAGCGGACGAGATGCTCGTCGCCCTTGCCGTCGGAAATCTGGACCACGCAAAGGCGGTCGCGCGGGGTGATCAGGCCCATCGTCTCGGTATCGACGGCAACGGGCCCCGGCGCGAGTACGCCTTCGGGGAGATCTTCTTCGTGGAGATAGACAGCCATAGTCCGGAAATGCTTAGGGACTGGCCCAGGTTTTCGCAATGGTCGGATGCCCCCTCGGGCTGCCCGATATCGACAATTCGGGAGTAAGTCGGCGATGGAAGCAGCAGAAGCCATGCAGGGCGTGCCGCCATCCTGGCAGGATGCGCTTGCGCCGGTACTGGAAACGCCCGAGTCGCGGCGGCTGGGTGGTTGGCTGAAAGCCGAGGAAGTGGCCGGCAAGGTCATCTATCCCCCGCGCGGAACCCGGCTGCGCGCACTGGAACTGACGCCGCTGGACGAAGTGCGCGTGGTGATCCTGGGGCAGGACCCTTATCACGGCCCCGGGCAGGCGCATGGCCTTGCATTTTCGGTGATGGAAGGTGTGAAAGTGCCGCCCTCGCTGGTGAATATCTACAAAGAGCTGGCGACCGACTGCGGTGTGACCGCGCCGGGCCACGGCAATCTGGAGCATTGGGCACGGCAGGGCGTGCTGCTGCTGAACAATGCGCTGACGGTGGAGGCGGCGCAGGCCGGTTCGCACCAGAATCGCGGATGGGAAGCGATCACCGACGCGGCGGTCGCCGCCGTTGCCGCAAAGCAGGCGCCCTGCGTGTTCCTGCTCTGGGGCAGCCATGCGAAGAAGAAGGCGATGCGGGTGCCCGGATTGGCGTCCAGCCATCACCTCGTGCTCACCGCGCCGCATCCCAGCCCGCTTTCGGCCTATGCGGGTTTCTTCGGCTGCCGGCACTTCAGCCAGGCCAACGAATTCCTCGAAGGTAACGGACGCGGGCGGATCGACTGGTAAGCGCTAATTGACGGGGGCGGTCAGGCGGAAAGGCCGGCTACCGCCTCGTCCATTTCGTAGTGATGCATGGTGCCGCCGATTGCCATGTCGTCGAAGGCGGTGCGGAAGCGGTCGAAGTTGTCCAGCTTGCGCGCGGCGACATGCGCATCCATCGACGTCCAGACCACATTGAAGGTGAAGCGCGAGGGGTTTTCCACACCGCGGCCGAAGCGGATGGAAACCACCCCTTCGCAGGCCGCCAGTTCGGGAACGCCGGTTTCGCGCATGGCCTTGGCGAAGGCATCTTCCGATCCGTGGCGAACGTCGATTTCGGCGATTTCCAGCAACATGTTATCTCTCCCGTAGTCACGGGAATTTCGGCCCCGGCGTCGTGGGGGTCAAGCACGGGCCTATCGCCCGGACGGCTTCCTGAGGCGCCCAGATACGAAAAGGGCGCCCGGTGAGGGGCGCCCTTTCCTGATTGTCATATCGCGTTCGATCAGCGCGGCAGTTCGGAAACGCCCATCAGCGCTTCGTCCACCGCGCGGGCGCACTGGCGGCCTTCGCGGATCGCCCAGACCACCAGCGACTGACCGCGACGCATGTCGCCGCACGACCAGATCGCCGGGTCGCTGGTGCGGTAGTCGGCCATCGTCGCCTTCACATTGCCGCGCGCGTCCAGTTCGACGCCCGACTGATCGAGCATGCCGGCCTTGCGCGGGCCGACGAAGCCCATGGCTAGGAAGATCAGGTCGGCCTGGAGCGTGAACTCGCTGCCTTCCACTTCCTGCATCTTGCCGTCCTTCCACTCGACGCGGACGCATTCGAGGCCGGTGACGTCATTCTCGCCGACGACGCGCTTGGTCAGCACGGCCCAGTCGCGCTCGCAACCTTCGTCGTGGCTGGACGAGGTGCGCAGCTTGAGCGGCCAGTTCGGCCAGGACATCGCCTTGTTCTCATGAACGGGCGGCTTGGGCATGATTTCCAGCTGCGTGACCGAAGCCGCGCCCTGGCGGTTGGACGTGCCGACACAGTCCGAACCGGTGTCGCCGCCGCCGATGACGATGACGTGCTTGCCGGTGGCCGAGAGCGTGCCGCGCGGGGCGGCGCGCAGTTCGTCGTCACCCGCGTTGCGCTTGTTCTGTTGGGTCAGGAATTCCATCGCGAAGCGCACGCCGGGCAGTTCGAAGCCCGGGATGTTCAGCGGACGGGGATCCTCGGCGCCGCCGGCGAAGACCACGGCGTCGAAGTTTTCCTTCAGCGAAGCCACCGAAACCGTCACGCCGACTTCGACCGAGGTGCGGAACTCCACGCCTTCGGCCATCATCTGCACCATGCGGCGGTTGATGAGGTGCTTCTCCATCTTGAAGTCGGGAATGCCGTACCGCATCAGCCCGCCGACGCGGTCGTTCTTTTCGAACACCGTCACCGAGTGGCCGGCGCGGGCCAGCTGCTGGGCAGCGGCCAGACCCGCCGGGCCCGAACCCACGACTGCCACCGACTTGCCGGTGCGCTTGGTGGCGACCTTCGGCGTGATCCAGCCTTCGGCCCAGCCCTTGTCGACGATCGCGCATTCGATCGACTTGATGGTGACCGGCTGGTCGATGATGTTCAGCGTGCAGGCCGCCTCGCACGGGGCGGGGCAGATGCGGCCGGTGAACTCGGGGAAGTTGTTGGTCGAGTGGAGGACTTCCAGCGCGTTGCGGAAGTCATCTTCGTAGACCAGGTGGTTCCAGTCCGGGATGATGTTGTTGACCGGACAGCCGGTGTGGCAGTGCGGCACGCCGCAGTTCATGCAGCGCGAGGCCTGATCCTTGAGCGCGCCGGCCGAAAGCGGAACGACGAACTCCTTGTAGTTCTTCAGACGCTCGGCCTTGTCGCCATAGGTGCGATCCTGGCGATCCAGTTCGAGGAAGCCGGTTTCCTTGCCCATTTCTATTACCTTCGAATTATTCTGCGGCCACCGAAGCGGCTTCAAGCCGCTCGGCCTCGAGTTGGCGGAGTGCCTTGGCGTAGTCGCGCGGCATCACCTTGACGAACTTCGACACAGTGGTCGCCCAGTCGTCGAGCAGCGCACGGGCCCGCTTGGAACCGGTGTGCAGGTGGTGCCGTTCGAGCAGTACGCGCAGGCGTTCCGCGTCGTGGCGCAGCATGTCGCCCATGCCGAGGTCGGTGACGCCGTTGGTCCGCTGCTGCGGACGGCCGGCACCGTCTTCCTCGTCGGCTTCGGCCGAGAACTTCACGAGATCGACCATGGCGGGATTGCACAGCTTCTCGAACTGGCCGTCCTCGTCATAGACGTAGGCGACGCCGCCCGACATGCCCGCCGCGAAGTTGCGGCCGGTCTTGCCCAGCACGGTCACCACGCCGCCGGTCATGTACTCGCAGCCATGATCGCCGCAGCCTTCGACCACCGTGACGGCGCCCGAGTTGCGCACCGCGAAGCGTTCACCGGCGACGCCGTTGAAGAACGCCTCGCCCGAGATCGCGCCGTAGAGCACGGTGTTGCCGACGATGATGTTCTGCAGCGGATCGCGGTTCACGTGGCCCGGCTGGCGGACGATCACGCGGCCGCCCGACAGACCCTTGCCGACATAGTCGTTGCCGTCGCCGGTCAGGTCGAGCGTGACGCCGTGGGCAAGCCAGGCGCCGAAGCTCTGGCCGGCAACGCCGGTGAGCTTCACGTTGATCGTGTTGTCCGGCAGGCCGGCATGGCCGTAGCGACGGGCCACTTCGCCCGAAAGCATGGCGCCGACGGTGCGGTTGACGTTGATCACCGGCTTTTCGATCCGCACCGGCTCACGCTTGTCCAGCGCATCGGCGGCGGCTTCGATCAGCACGTTGTCCAGCGCATGCTCCAAACCGTGGTCCTGCGTCTGGCTCCAGTTGAGCGAGGGGCTGTCGCCCAGCGGGGCCTGATAGAGCACCTTGGACAGGTCGACACCCTTGGCCTTCCAGTGGGTGATCGCCTTCTTCATGTCGAGACGGTCGACGCGGCCGACCATCTCCGCGATCGTGCGGAAGCCCAGCTCCGCCATGATCGCGCGCAGCTCTTCGGCCACGAAGAAGAAGTAGTTGATCACGTGTTCCGGCTGGCCGGTGAAGCGCGCGCGCAGCACCGGGTTCTGGGTGGCAACGCCGACCGGGCAGGTGTTCAGGTGGCACTTGCGCATCATGATGCAGCCGGCCGCGATCAGCGGGGCAGTGGCGAAGCCGAACTCGTCGGCGCCGAGCAGCGCCGCGATGGCCACGTCACGCCCGGTGCGCAGGCCGCCGTCGGCCTGAACCACCACGCGGCTGCGCAGATTGTTGAGCAACAGCGTCTGCTGGGTTTCGGCAAGGCCGATTTCCCAGGGTGAACCCGCGTGCGTCAGCGAGGTCAGCGGCGAAGCGCCGGTACCGCCTTCGTAGCCAGAGATCGTGATGTGGTCCGCACGCGCCTTGGAGACACCTGCCGCCACGGTGCCGACACCGACTTCGGACACCAGCTTCACCGAGACTCGCGACGTGGGGTTCACGTTCTTGAGGTCGTGGATGAGCTGCGCGATGTCCTCGATCGAGTAGATGTCGTGGTGCGGCGGCGGCGAGATCAGGCCGACGCCCGGCGTCGAGTGACGCGTCGCGCCGATCGTCTTGTCGACCTTGTCGCCGGGCAGCTGGCCGCCTTCGCCGGGCTTGGCGCCCTGGGCCATCTTGATCTGGATGTCGTCGGCGTTGACGAGGTATTCGGTGGTGACGCCGAAGCGGCCCGAGGCAACCTGCTTGATCGACGAACGCATCGAATCGCCGTTCGGCAGCGGCTTGAAGCGGCTGGGATCCTCGCCGCCCTCACCGGTGTTCGACTTGCCGCCGATGCGGTTCATGGCCAGCGCCAGCGTGGTGTGCGCCTCCCACGAGATCGAGCCGTAGCTCATCGCGCCGGTGGCGAAACGCTTGACGATATCGGCGGCCGATTCGACCTCTTCGAGCGGCACCGAGGCACCGGGCACGAAGTCCATCAGCCCGCGGATGGTCAGCAGGCGGCTGGACTGGTCGTTGATCGACTGCGCGAACTCACGGTACTTTTCGGGCACATTGCCGCGCACCGCGTGCTGGAGCGCGCCGATGTTCTCGGAAGACCAGGCGTGTTCCTCACCGCGCACGCGCGAACCGTAGATGCCGCCCACGTCGAGCATGTTGGCGTAGATCGGATCGTCGCCATAGGCCGAAGCGTGGCGGCGGACGGTCTCTTCCGCGATCTCGGTCAGGCCGGCGCCTTCGATGGTGGTGGCGGTGCCGGTGAAGTACTTCTCGACGAAGGCGCTGGACAGGCCGACCGCGTCGAAGATCTGCGCGCCGCAGTACGACTGGTAGGTCGAGATGCCCATCTTGGACATCACCTTACGGATGCCCTTGCCGATCGCGTAGATGTAGTTCTTGCGCGCCTTTTCGGCGGTTACCGGCAGGTTCTTGCGGGTGCGGATTTCCTCGATCGTCTCGAAGGCGACGTAAGGGTTGATCGCTTCCGCGCCGAAGCCTGCCAGCACGCAGAAGTGGTGCACTTCGCGCGCTTCGCCGGTTTCCACGACGAGGCCGGTCTGCATGCGCAGGCCCTGGCGGACGAGGTGGTGGTGGACGGCAGCCGTCGCCAGCAGCGCCGGCATCGGGATGCGGTCCGGGCCCTGCGCACGGTCGGACAGGACAAGGATGTTCTTGTCCGCCAGCACCGCCTCGGTGGCCGCCCAGCACATTTCCTTGATCGCCATCTCCAGGCCGGTGGCGCCCGCAGAGGCGTCCCAGGTCATGTCGATGGTCTCGGTACGGAACGCGCCGTCGAGCGCAGCTTCGACCGAGCGGATCTTCGCCAGATCCTCGTCGGTGAGGATCGGCTGGCTGACTTCCAGACGCTTGTGCGAACCGGCGTCATGACCCAGCAGGTTCGGGCGCGGACCGATCATCGAGACGAGGCTCATGACCAGTTCCTCGCGGATCGGGTCGATCGGAGGGTTGGTGACCTGCGCGAAGTTCTGCTTGAAGTAGTCGTAGAGCAGGCGCGAACGGTTCGACAGCACCGGGATCGGCGTGTCGGTGCCCATCGAGCCGAGCGGATCGTCCGCGTCCACGGCCATCGGTTCGAGGAAGCGCGAGGTGTCTTCCTGCGTGTAGCCGAAGGCCTGCTGGCGATCGAGCAGGGTGCCGGTCGGTTCGGGGATCTGGGCCAGCTCAGGCTCGATCACGTCAAGGTCGGCGAGGTTGTACTGCGCCATCTCGAGCCACTTCTCGTAAGGCTCTTCGCCTGCGAGCTGGTTCTTGATCTCCTCGTCCTCGATGATGCGACCTTCCTCGAAGTCGATCAGCAGCATGCGGCCGGGCTGGAGGCGCCACTTGCGGACGATGTTGTCTTCCTTGATCGGAAGCACGCCCGATTCTGACGCCATGACGCAAAGGTCGTCGTCGGTGACGAGGAAGCGCGCGGGGCGCAGTCCGTTGCGGTCCAGCGTGGCGCCGATCTGGCGGCCATCGGTGAAGGCCACGGCGGCCGGGCCGTCCCACGGTTCCATCAGGGCGGCGTGATACTCGTAGAACGCGCGGCGTTCCGGGGTCATCAGCGGGTTGCCCGCCCATGCCTCGGGGATGAGCATCATCATCGCGTGGCTCAGCGAGTAACCGCCGGCCAGCAGCAGTTCCAGCGCATTGTCGAGGCACGCGGTGTCCGACTGGCCGTGCGGGATCAGCGGCCACATCTTGTCGAGATCGGCGCCCAACAGTTCCGATTCCATGGTGCGGCGGCGGGCGTTCATCCAGTTCACGTTGCCGCGAACCGTGTTGATCTCACCGTTGTGCGCCATGAAGCGGAACGGGTGCGCCAGCTTCCAGCTGGGGAAGGTGTTGGTCGAGAACCGCTGGTGGACGAGGCCGAGCGCAGAGACGAACTCGGGATTGCGCAGATCGTCGTAGAACGAGCCGACCTGGGTCGCCAGCAGCAGGCCCTTGTAGACGATCGTGCGGGTCGAGAAGCTGGGCATGTAGAGCTCGGTGAGCCCCGGCATGTTATGCTTTTCGGCCATCGCCGTCAGCGGGTTCTGGGTCTGCTTGCGGATCGCCAGGATCTTGCGCTCGAACGCATCCTGATCGGCGCAGTTCTCACCGCGGCCGACGAAGCACTGGCGGATCACCGGCATCGATTCGAGCACGGTCTTGCCGAGCCCGTCCAGCGTCACCGGCACATCGCGCCAGCCGATCAGGGTCTGGCCTTCCTTGGCCACGAACTTTTCGAAAGTCTGCGTGATCAGGTCACGGCAGGCTTCGTCCTGCGGCAGGAAGCACATGGCCACGGCATAGTCGCCCGCCTTGGGCAGTTCGACGCCGGTGGCGGCGGCCCAGCTACGGAACAGAGTGTCGGGAAGCTGAGTCAGGATTCCTGCGCCGTCACCCAGCAGCGGGTCGGCGCCCACCGCACCGCGGTGGTCGATATTTTTAAGGATTTCCAAGGCCTGGGTAATAATGGCGTGGCTTTTGTTTCCTTTGATATGGGCGACAAAGCCCACACCACAGGCATCGTGTTCATTACGCGCATCATAAAGGCCCTGGGGCTTAGGAAATCCCATCGATAAAACCCATCCTGTCGTTGTCCGGGGTTCGCACCATGCGCCTCGCTCCGGCGCGCACGAATCGCACGCGGCCAGAATTCGCCATGGTGTCCCCTAAGCGCCCCCATGACGATTACGGGACGCTTTTGCAACCGCGAAGGAGCGCGCTGGCGAAGATTTAGTGCGTTGACACGGTAAAAATGGGAATTTTGTTGTCCGTTTCGGATGTCTGGTTCGCCGATGGCGATGAGGCGCAGAGCGGAATCGGGCAGTTTTCAGCCATTGTCGGGACAAATTCCGCTTCCGACAGGAATCGGCGGCGAAAAGGGGCATTGGAAAGTCCACGAGAAGCCGTTCCGTGACTTGTCTGGTTCGCAGCCGGGGCATGCCGGCAAAGCGCAAACGAAAGAGGCGGAAGATCGAAATCTCCCGCCTCTTTCTCTTTCATCTGATGGCGATGCTTCAGGCTGCGCCGCTCATCCGCTGGAGCGTGGCGAGCGCCGCGCGCAGGGCCTTTTCGGTTTCGGCTGGATCGGGGCGCCCCGGCGGATCGAACAGCCGTGCGCCTGGCAGCGGCTGTTGCGCAAAGGCCTGGGCCCCATCGTCCATCGCGATGGCGTGGTCTTCAGGGTAGACACCGCCAATGGCGTGGCCGGATCCTTCGTCGAAGGCGGCAGCGGCTTCTTCTTCGATGCTGATGAGGCGGTTGCGCGGTTCGGCGCGACGCTGGAGGCCGAGCAGCGAGGAGTAGCCTTCGTCCAGCACGCCTTCTTCCACGATGTCCTCGCCATCGTCGGCGAAGCCGTCGTCTTCTTGGAATGACGCGAGGGTTTCGTCTTCGTCGTCTTCCTCGTCGGCACCGGGAGTGAAATCGTGTCCGCCGGCCAGTCCGGCCATGGGCCGGTCGCCGCCGTGGTCAGGGGCGCCTTCGGGCGCGTCCGCCGCGACTGCCGGCGCGGCCGGCATGATGATGCGGCGCGGCGGGATATAGCCGGGGACGGTGTCGTCCTCGTCAAACGCGGCGGTTCCCACCGGCCGCAGAGCAGCGGGCACCCGCACGGGCTGGGATGGTTCGGAGTTGGTGTGCTCGGGGGCTTCGGCCGGAGCCGGAGCGTCTGCGATCGCCTCGTCGCCGTCCGACCAGCCCCCGATGGCGTCGGTTTCACCCGGCGTGGGCGATGCGAAGGCCGCCGGTTGGACCGGTTCGTCATCGGCTTCGGTCGTCGCAATCGGCTGGCGCGCGCCGAAGGGCGGCGGCGCAAAAGGCGGCGGTGCGAACGGAGCAGTCGCATTGAGCGACGACAGCCGTTGGAGAATAGGCGCTAAGGACGGAGCCGGGGGGCTCTTGTCCTCAGGTGCGGCTTCGATTTGCTCGAAGGGCTGCGTTTCCGGCTCGTCGGCGACATCATGTGCGGTCTTGGCCGCGAAAGGCACGACCGAAAGCGATGCCGCCTGGGCCAGCGCGAGCTTGCGGCGCTGTTCTTCCATCGCCAGGGCCAGCCGTTCCAGAAGTTCGACGGGCGAGAGGTCGTCCAGGCGGGCGGCGGCGATGCGTTCGGCGCCCGGCGATACCGGCGGAACGTTGGCGGGCGGCGCTGCTTCCATGCTTTCGGCGCCGAGCGGTTCGGAAAGCGCCTGCTCGGTCGGCGTGTCGGCTTCATCCTGCGCCGGGGTAGCAGCCGCATCGCGAGCTTCCAGCGTGCGGGTATAGGCTTCGAACAGGCGCGAGACCGGGGCGTCCCCGTCGTCGTCCGTATCGTCGCCCTCGTCGAAACCGATAGCCGGCGAATGGACGGGATCGGCCCAGGCGGCGGGAGAGAAGGCGTCGGTCAGGAGAGCTGGCCCGGTGTCTTCGTCTTCGTTGTCGACGCCAGACACGACCGCTTCGCACTCGTTGATTTCGGCTTCGATCTGCGCGAGGTCCGGCTTGCGGACTGCGGCGAGCGCGGCAGCGGCACGGGCATCGAGTTCGTCGTCTTCAAGGTCGGAGAGCTGGAAAATGCCGGATGCCGGGGCAGGGGCTGCAATTGATGCCGGACCAACAACCGGTTCCGATTCGGCCGCGTCGATTTCGGCCGGGGCGGCGAGCCCGCGACGACGGCCGGGCAGGCGGCCGACGGTGGTTTGCTCGTCGATCTCCTCGAAACCGCTGTCGCTCAGGTCATGCATGGCTTCGGCAAGCGGCCTGTTGCGGGCGGAAAGGCGCAATCCGATCAGCGCGCCGACAAGGCCGCCGATGCCGGTAAGGCCCAGCGCGACCAGCAGGCGCGCTGTGGTGCCGAGCGGCGGGGCGGCCATCGGGATCGCCTTGGCAAGGCCGGTGGCCGCCACGATGCGTTCTATGGTGGTGGTGCCCAGCAGCACGCCGACCACGCCGAACAGCGCGGCGAACCACAGTGCGACGATTGCCGGAAAGAGCGGATGGCGGGTGATCGGCTGGCTGGTGCCGCCGCTACCACCTCGCTGCGGGTTGCGTTCCTGTTTCGCCACCTTCATGACCCCGTGCTGACCTGCGGTTTGCGACCTGGCTTTATCCGCGCGCCGTTCATGCTGCGGCATCGAGCCCGTCTTGAACCTTATCGACTGGCAGGATTTGGTAAACGTCTCGATAACGGCGGACATTGCAAGCCCAATCGTGACTGGAGCGGACATGTTCCAGCCCCGCCGCGCGCATCCGCTCCCACCCTTCACGGTTGGCGAGCAGATCGGCAAGGGCCGTGGCGCAGGCTGCCGGATCGTCGGGGGCGAACAGCGTGCCGGTCACGCCATGCTCCATCAGTTCGCGATGCCCGCCCACGCTGCTGGCCGCCACCAGCTTGCGCTGGGCCATCGCCTCCAACGGTTTTAGCGGAGTGACAAGGTCGGTCAGGCGGTTTTTCTTGCGGGGATAGGCCATGACGTCGCAGAGCGCGTAGTAGCGATCGACCTCATGATGCGGCACGCGGCCGATGAAGCGGATGGCCTCGGCCGCGCTCGACGCCTCCGCCTGCGCGCGCAAGGCTTCCTCGCGCGGGCCGCCGCCCACCATCAGCAGGCGCGCGTCGGGCTGGCGCTGCAGCAGCAGGGGCATGGCGGCGATCAGGTCGTCCAGACCCTCGTAATCGTAGAAGCTGCCGATGAAACCGATCACCGGGCAGGGCCGTCCATCGACTTCGAAGCCGAGTTCGCGCGCAAGCGCAGCATCGCGCGGCACGGGTTCGCCGAAAAGGGTCAGATCGACGCCGTTGGGCGATACGGTGATCTTTTCGGCCGGTGTTCCGCGCGCGATCAGATCGTTGCGCAGGCCCTGGCAAATGGTGACGACGGCATCGGCCCGGGCGACGACGCGGTTTTCCAGCGCGCGAATCAGGCGATATTTGAAAGAGCCCTCGGTCCCGGTGCCGTTGCCAACGGCGGCGTCTTCCCAGAAGGCGCGAATCTCGTAGACGCAGCGGATGCCGTGGCGGCGTGCCACGCGCAGGGCGGCGGCGCCGCAAAGCGCGGGGGAATGGGCGTGGATCACATCCGGGCGCCATTCGCGCACGGCAGCCTCGATTCCCTGTTCGAACAGCGCGATCTCGCGCCATTCGCGCCAGAGCGGGGGACCGCTGGCCTCGCCCGCGCTGCGATGGAACGTCAACCCGTCGAAATGTTCGCACGCGGCCGCTCCGGCGTGGTAGCGGGGGCCGGTGACGCCGCGCACTTCCCAGCCCATGCCCTCTTGCGCCTTCAGGATGGCGCGCGTGCGGAAGGTGTAGCCGCTGTGGAGCGGCAGCGAGTGGTCTAGGACGTGGAGAACCCGGGTCATGGCGGAAATGGCTAACGAAGAACGCTTAACGCGGCGTCAACCCGGCACTGATAGCGGTTGCGGATCATGGTCGACATATTCGCCCTAGCTCTCAGCCACGGCCTGCTGGCACTGGCGGCCTGGCGCCTGTTACTGCGTCCCGATCTGGACGTCGAGGGCGCGCGGGCGGAGAAGGCGGATCCCGCGCAGGCCGAAAAGAAGCCACGTGCCGGTTCAGGGCGTCCGATCCGGCGCGGTGTAATCTGGAATCGCGGGGCGGGCGACGATGCTTGACCTTGGACTCACCGGCTTTCTCTGCACGTTCCTGATTCTGGGCTTCCGACGGCCGTTTCTGTGGGTGCTTTGCTATCTCTATGTGGATATCGTCGCGCCCCAGCTCATCTCGTGGGGCATCCTTTCGCACATACCCGTCTCGCTGATGGCCTTTGGCGCTGCGTTCGGCGGTTGGCTGCTGTTCGACGACAAGCGCGACATGCGGTTCAATATCCGGCAAGGACTACTGATCGCGTTGCTGATCTACTGTGCGATCTCCACGTTCACCGCGGTCTACCCCGATGCGGCGCAGGAGAAATGGGCCTGGGTGTGGAAGGCGCTGGTCTTCGCGATCTTCCTGCCGCTGACCTTGCGAACGCGCCTCAGGATCGAGGCTGTAGTGCTGGTCATGGTGCTTTCCGCCAGCGCGCTGATCATCGACGGCGGCATCAAGACGGCACTGGGTGGGGGCGGCTACGGCTCGTTACGAATCTTCGTCGAGAGCAACACGGGCCTGTTCGAAGGCTCGATCCTGTCGAGCGTGGCAATCGCCATCATCCCGCTGATCCTGTGGCTGGCGAAATACGGCACGATCTTCCCGACGGATTGGCGCGTGAAGCTGTTCGCCGCCGCGCTGATCTTCGCCTGCGCGTTGATTCCAGTGGGCACGCAGGCGCGCACCGGGCTCGTCTGCCTGGGCGTGCTCTGCCTGTTCTATCTGCGCACGGCGAAGCACAAGGTGTTGATTGCCGGGGGAATGGCGATCGCAGTCGTGCTGGCGGTACCGTTCCTGCCAGCCTCGTTCCTGGCGCGCATGGGCACGATCGAAAATCACCAGGCGGACCAGTCCGCCAGCACGCGAATCGGTGTGTGGAAATGGACCTGGGACTATGTGAAGCAGCATCCGATGGGTGGCGGCTTCGTGGTCAATATCGCCAGCAAAGTCTCCTATGACACTATCGTGACCGCTACCGACGGGGGCACCACCACCGTCACCCGCACGCGCGTGGTGGAGGAAGGGAGGGCCTTCCATTCCAGTTACTTCGAGATGCTGGGGGAGCAGGGCTTCCCCGGATTCGCGCTGTGGATCGCGCTGCAACTTACCGGGTTGCTGCAGATGGAGCTGATTCGCCGCCGCTGGAAGAATTGCAAGGAGCCGGATGAGGCTTGGGCCGCGCCGCTCGCGGTGGCGCTGCAACTGGCGCAGATCGTCTATCTGATCGGCTCGCTGTTCGTGGGAATCGCGTTCCAGCCGTTCATTCTGATGCTGGTCGGTTTGCAGTGCGGGCTGTGGACCTATCTGCAACGGATCGGCCGCCGAGAGCCGGTCAGGCGCGGTGGAAAGGCGGAAATCCGCGCATCGAAACCGCCGCGTACAGCCCTTTCCCTACCACCTACGTAGTTTTCCCATTGGGCTGCCACCTTATGATCCAATGCGGATCTCAGCCGGTTTGCGTTTTACGGCAAATTAACCTTTAACCTTCATAGGTCATATGGTTAATACACGGCAATGTCCGTTTAGGCCTGGTTAGCGTAGCGCTTGGCAGCGTTGGCGTAGGCAGGGCGGACAGAGGGGCAAAAGGGGGGCAACCCAATGCGAGTGCTGTTGATCGAGGACGAACCTACCACGGCGCGTGCGATTGAGCTTATGCTCACCGCCGAAGGGTTCAATGTATACTCCACCGACCTGGGCGAGGAAGGCCTGGATCTCGGTAAGCTCTATGATTACGACATCATCCTGCTCGACCTGAACCTGCCCGACATGCACGGGTACGACGTTCTGAAGAAGCTGCGCGTGGCCAAGGTGCAGACGCCGGTCCTGATCCTTTCGGGCATTTCCGAAATGGATTCCAAGGTCCGCTCGTTCGGCTTCGGTGCCGACGACTATGTGACCAAGCCTTTCCATCGCGAAGAGCTGATCGCCCGTATCCACGCCGTGGTGCGCCGTTCGAAGGGCCATTCGCAGTCGGTCATCCGCACCGGCAAGCTGGTGGTCAATCTCGACGCCAAGACGGTGGAAGTCGATGGCGCGCGCGTGCACCTGACGGGCAAGGAATACGCGATGCTTGAGCTGCTCTCGCTGCGCAAGGGCACCACGCTGACCAAGGAAATGTTCCTGAACCACCTTTACGGCGGCATGGACGAGCCCGAACTGAAGATCATCGACGTCTTCATCTGCAAGCTGCGCAAGAAGCTGGCGCATGCCTGCGGCGGCGCCAATTACATCGAAACCGTCTGGGGCCGTGGCTACGTTCTGCGCGATCCCGACGAACTGGCCGAAGTCGCG
Source organism: Sphingomonas sp. BL-S-28 (assembly GCF_055521515.1). Classification (NCBI taxonomy): domain Bacteria; kingdom Pseudomonadati; phylum Pseudomonadota; class Alphaproteobacteria; order Sphingomonadales; family Sphingomonadaceae; genus Sphingomonas; species Sphingomonas sp. BL-S-28. Next base: position 392,807 of record NZ_CM145484.1, on the reverse strand, counting down.
TAAGCGCGGCGCAAGGTCTGATTTTCCGGTTGGGGGACTGGAACGAAATTGCGATCCCCTCGCAGTGAGTGAAAACGGCCTGCCTTTCGGGGTGGGCCGTTTTTCGTTGCTTGGTGAAGCGGCGCTGCACTCGCGCATGTCCCAGGCGTTGACCTTGCGCGGCGTTGGTGTCACTGCGCCGCGCCATGACGGCTCACAAATCCGGCGATCCGACCACGCTCAACCGCCTCTATGGCCGCGCCAAGGGCAAGCCCCTGCGCGCGGGCCAGCAGGCGCTGGTCGACAACCTGCTGCCGCGAATCGCGGTTCCGCTCGAAGGTCCGGTCACGGCCGTGGGCCTGTTCGGCGATGATCGCCCGATGCATTTCGAGATCGGCTTCGGCGGCGGCGAGCACATGGCGCAGCGCGCCGACATGCTGCCCGATCATGGCTTCATCGGCTGCGAGCCCTTCATCAACGGCGTCGCGCAGGCGCTGACCCACGTGGCGGGCGACAATGGCGCGCATCCGCCGATCGGCAATGTGCGCATCCATCACGGCGATGCGCTGGAAGTGCTGGCGCGCATTCCCGATGGCTCGCTGTCGATGCTTTATCTGTTGCATCCGGACCCCTGGCCCAAGGCCCGCCACGCCAAGCGGCGCATGATGAACGACGGCCCGGTAGACATGTTCGCGGCAAAGCTGAAGAAGGGCGGAGAATTCCGCTTCGGCACGGATCACGACGTCTACTTGCGCCACGCGCTGATGGTGATGCAGCGGCATACGGACCAGTTCGAATGGCTCTGCGACAAGCCCGCCGATTTCCAGAATCGACCGAGCGGCTGGCCGGAAACGCGCTATGAGACGAAGGCGCGCACGGTTTATGGCCATGAAGTCTGGTACTTCCGCTATCGCCGCAAGTAAGCGCCGACCTGCCAATACGCGAGAGTTGCGGGATATCGCATGCGCCACTAAAGCGCGCCGATGAGCAACTCTCGCCGTACTTTCGCGATCATCTCGCACCCCGACGCTGGTAAGACCACCCTGACCGAAAAGCTGCTGCTGCAAGGCGGCGCTATTCACCTTGCCGGTCAGGTGAAGGCGCGTGGCGCCGCGCGCCGTGCGCGTTCGGACTGGATGAAGATCGAACAGCAGCGCGGCATTTCGGTCACCAGCTCCGTCATGACGTTTGAGCGGACCGATGCCGACGGCAATACGGTGACCTTCAACCTGCTCGATACGCCGGGCCACGAAGACTTCTCCGAAGACACCTATCGCACGCTCACCGCGGTCGATTCGGCGATCATGGTGATCGACGCGGCCAAGGGCATCGAGCCGCAGACGCGCAAGCTGTTCGAGGTGTGCCGCCTGCGCTCGGTGCCGATCATCACTTTCATCAACAAGGTGGACCGTGAAGGCCGCGCCTGTTTCGACCTGATGGACGAAGTGGCGGACATGCTGGCGCTGGATGTCTGCCCGATGTCCTGGCCGGTCGGCATGGGCGGCCTGTTCGAAGGCATTCTGGACATTGCCACCGGCAACGTCAGCCGTCCCGAAGGGCCGAGCAAGGAATACCTCGGCCATGTCGACGAAAACGCCACTCTGCCCGATGCCGTGGCGGAAGAGCTGGAACTGGCGCAGGCCGGCTATCCCGAATTCGACGTCGATGCCTATCGCGGCGGTGACCTGACGCCGGTCTACTTCGGTTCGGCGCTGAAGAATTTCGGCGTGGCCGAACTGATCGATGCGATTTCGAAGTTCGCGCCGCCGCCGCGCCCGCAGCCTTCGGAGGCGGGTACGATCGAGCCGGAGAACAAGGAAGTGACCGGCTTCATCTTCAAGGTGCAGGCCAACATGGACCCGATGCACCGTGACCGCATCGCCTTCATGCGGCTGGTTTCGGGCACCTTCAAGCGCGGCATGAAGCTGACGCCCTCGGGCCTCGGAAAGCCGATCGCGGTGCACTCGCCAATCCTGTTCTTCGCGCAGGATCGCGAGATTGCCGACAGTGCAGAGCCGGGCGATATCATCGGTATCCCCAACCACGGCACCTTGCGCGTGGGCGATACGCTTTCGGAAAAGAATCTGGTCCGATTCACCGGCCTGCCCAACTTCGCGCCGGAAATCCTGCGCCGCGTGGCGCTGAAGGATCCGACCAAGACCAAGCAGCTGCGCAAGGCGCTGGACGACCTTTCGGAAGAGGGCGTGATCCAGGTGTTCTACCCCGAAATCGGCTCGCAATGGGTGGTCGGCGTGGTCGGCCAGCTTCAGCTCGACGTGCTGATCAGCCGTCTTGAAGCCGAATACAAGGTGGAGGCGGTTCTGGAGCCTGCGCCGTTCGACACGGCGCGCTGGATCAAGGGCGAGGACAAGGCGCTGCGCGATTTTGGAGAGTTCAACAAGATGAACCTCGCCAAGGACCGCGATGGCGACCCGGTGTTCATGGCGCGTTCCGCATGGGATGTCAGTTATCAGCAGGAGCGCAATCCGGACCTGACCTTCAGCGCCACAAAGGAGCGCTGAGGAGGGAACCGCCCGCAGGTCTTGCGGATTGGATATTGCGCCTGTTCGGACCAGGGTCATCTTGGCTTTGGTAGAATGGGCGGCTTAGACTGATCCTTCCGCGAAACCCGTGGGGCCCATCCTTGCAGATTACGTTCGCCAGCTACAACATCCACAAGGCCGTCGGTCTCGACCGACGGCGCGATCCCGAGCGCATTCTGACGGTGCTGCGCGAGATCGATGCCGATGTCGTTGCTTTGCAGGAAGTGGATCGCCGCTACGGACGGCGCATGGCGGCCCTGCCGCTCGACGTGATCCATGGCGCGTCGGATTATACGCCCGTGCCGCTTTCGATGAAGCCGGACAGTCTGGGTTGGCATGGCAATGCCATTCTTGTGCGCAAGGGCATCCATCTGCGCGATGCCTCGCCAGTGCCGCTGCCGGTGCTGGAGCCGCGCGGTGCGGTACGGGCGGATCTGGAATTGGAAGGGCATCGTTTCCGTGTAGTCGGCATGCATCTCGACCTGTCGGGCCTTCGCCGCAGGTTGCAAGTGCGAAGTGTTTTGTCCCATGTCGATGGGTGCGACGCGCATGTGCCCACCGTATTGATGGGCGATCTCAACGAATGGTCGCTGCATGGCGGCTGTTTTCGTGAATTCGCAAAGCCTTGGCATGTGCTCGCGCCCGGCCGCAGTTTCCCATCGCGCCGGCCGTTGGCCCAGCTGGATCGCATCATCGTATCCGGTGAATGGGCGGTTGTTGGAACAAATGTCCATCACAGCCCGCTCTCCGCGACAGGATCCGATCACCTGCCGGTTTTTGCCAAGCTGGAATTGCCTAAAAAATAGGCAGTTGCTCATGAATCAGGCGGCAGTTCGTGCTGCACTTGCGAGCGTTATATAAAAATCACGCCGAAACTCGCCAATTGATAAATTGGCACGCCCCTTGCTTCACGTAATCGCAGCCGGTGCTGGGGCCGGTGGCAAGCAGGGGATAGGCATGAAGTTCATCATAGCCATCATCAAGCCCTTCAAACTCGACGAAGTTCGGGAAGCGCTGGGCGCGATTGGCGTCGCCGGCATGACCGTTACCGAAGTGAAGGGCTTCGGTCGTCAAAAGGGGCAGACGGAAATCTATCGTGGGGCCGAGTATTCGACCAACATGCTGCCGAAGGTGAAGATCGAGGTCGCCGCTCCGGACGATCTGGCGCCGAAGATCGTCGAGACGATCCAGCAGATCGCCAGCACCGAAGCCATCGGCGACGGCAAGATCTTCGTCCTCGATCTGGCATCGGCGGTGCGCATCCGTACCGGCGAATCCGGCGATACCGCGCTGTGACCGGCGCTTCCCACAGGAGGGATTCCACGATGAACCGCAAAATTCTTTGCGGCGCCGGCGCTCTGGGTGCGTCGCTGTTCGCCGCCGTGCCTGCTTTTGCGCAGGCCGCCGCCACGCCGACGATCGACAAGGGCGATACCGCCTGGATGCTCACGTCGACGCTGCTCGTCTTTCTGATGATCTTGCCCGGCCTTGCCCTGTTCTACGGCGGCCTTACTCGCTCGAAGAACATGCTCTCGACGATGACGCAGATTGGCGCCGCTGCCAGCCTCGCGATGCTGATCTGGGTCATGTATGGCTACACGATGGCCTTTGGTGAAGGTGGCAACGCCTTCATTTCCGGCTTCGGCAAGGCGTTTCTCAAGGGCGTCACCCCCGATTCGGTTTCGGGCAGCATTCCCGAATACGTTTTCGCCTGCTTCCAGATGACCTTCGCGGCGATCACAGTGGCGCTGGTTCTCGGTTCGACCGTAGAGCGCATCAAGTTTTCGGCCGTTATGGTCTTTGCGGTCGTGTGGCTGACTATCGTTTACTTCCCGATTGCGCACATGGTGTGGGCTCCGACCGGCTACTTCTTCGGCCTCGGTGCTCTCGACTATGCCGGTGGTACCGTCGTTCATATCAACGCTGGTGTCTCGGCTCTTGTTGCCGCGATCATTCTTGGTAAGCGCAAGGGCTATCCGAACGAACCGATGCCGCCGCACTCGCTGACGCTGACCTTCGTTGGCACGGGCTTGCTGTGGGTGGGTTGGTTCGGCTTCAACGCCGGCTCGGCCCTGTCGGCTAACGGCGCTGCCAGCCTTGCAATGATCAACACTTTCGTCGCCACCGCATCGGCCGGCCTGTTCTGGATGCTCGCCGAGCGTCTGGCTGGGCACAAGGGGTCTGCTCTGGGCTTCTGCTCGGGTGTCGTTGCCGGCCTCGTCGCCGTCACCCCGGCTGCGGGTAACTCGGGTCCGTTCGGTGCCATCGTCCTTGGCGGTGTGGCTTCGGTGATCTGCTTCTTCGCTGTCAGCAAGCTCAAGCCCGCACTCGGCTACGACGATGCTCTCGACGCATTCGGCGTCCACGGCATCGGCGGCATTGTCGGCGCGATCGGTACCGGCATCGTTTACTCGCCTGCGCTCGGCGGTCCCGGCAAGGCCGACTTCTCGATCAGCTCGCAGCTCGTGATCCAGGTTGAGGCGGTGCTTGCCACTGTCGTTCTTGCGACCATCGGCACGGTGATCGCGATCTTTATTGCCAAGGCAGTCACGGGCCTTCGTGTCGCTCCCGAAGTCGAACAGGAAGGTCTCGACATCGGCGAGCATGGCGAGCGCGCTTACAACTAAGATTTTCGAGCTTGGCGGCGGCGGGATTTTTCCTCTCCTCCTTTCCGCTGCCGCCTACAGGTGTTCCTCCTGCGAACACAAACTCAAGGGCCGGAGCCAGCCGCTCCGGCCCATTTTTCTTTGTCGTGGGGGAGGCTTTGTGTGATGCTGCGCGCATCACTCACCCGGCCAGGGAGATGGGCGTGAAATACATCATCGCGATCATCAAGCCGTTCAAGTTCACCGAAGTGAAGGACGCCCTTGCCAGTGCAGGGGTTTCCGGCCTGACGGTGTCGGAAGTGAGTGGCTTCGGCCGTCAGAAGGGCCAAACCGAAATCTATCGCGGTGCGGAGTATTCCTCCAGCCTGGTGCCCAAGATCAAGCTGGAGATCGCAGTGTCCGACGCCTTTGCCGGCACCGTGGTGGAGATCATCGGCAAAACCGCAAGCACCGATGAAATCGGAGACGGCAAGATCTTCGTCTTCGATCTGGCCGAGGTGCTGCGCGTGCGCACCGGCGAGCAAGGTGACATAGCGCTATAGCCAGCGGTTTGCTGGCCGCGTGTTCAGCGGCCGGCTGCAAACATCTCGATCAATTGGCGGACGGGCGTCACATCGTAACCGGCTGCGGCCGCTTTCGAGGCGATCACGGCGGGATTGTCTCCGGCCTTCGCGCGGGCAAGCGCCCAGAGCAATGTCGAGCGGGTGCCCGAACGACAATAAGCGAGAACCGGACCATCGGCACTATCGAGCGCCTGCATCATCGCATCCACCTGTGCCTGGCTAAAGCCGGCATGGGTTACCGGGATCGCCACGTAGTCGATCCCCGCTTCGCGCGCCGCATCTGCGATGGCGTCCCCGGGGATCTGGTCGTCGCTTTCGCCTTCGGGGCGATTGTTGATGATTCGCACGATGCCCAGCGCTTTGGCTTCGGCAATGGCCTCGATCCCGATCTGCGGACTGGCGAAGACGGATTCAGTGACCTGGCGAAACATCTATGAAACTCCCACGCATGAGCAGCGGCGTGGCCGCGGTTGAGCCTGAAATTCCCCTGCGTCAAGCACATAGTTTGGACAAGAGATGAACGCCGACCCAGTCAAAATGCAGCCTTTCGGATACAGACTCGCAAAAAGAGGCGTAATTGTGTTCGCCTTGCCCATATGACTCGTGTATGACTCGGCCTTGCAGGTGGCGGGAGAGCTGCGTCTCTTCCGCTTGTCTGACGGTCGGCACGGTTCGTCCACGTGTTCGGGTGAATGCTTTTTTTGGGGCGCAGCGAAGGTACGTTCGTAGACATGGGTTTTGACAGAGGTCGTCGCGGAAGGGGACGCGACAAGCGCGATGGTGGTTTCGGGGAGAACGAATTCGATCCGTTCTTCGCCGGGCAGGATCGTTTCGGAGGCGGTGACCGCTTCGGTGGCGGCGACCGTTTCGGTGGCGGCGGTGGTGACCGTGGCGGCTTCGGCGGCGGTGATCGCGGCGGCTTCGGCGGCCCGCGTGGCGGCGGCGGTGGCGGCTTCGGCGGCCCGCGCGGCGGCGGCGGTGGCGGCATGCCTGCCCAGGTCGTTGGCCAGGGCAAGGGCGTCGTAAAGTTCTTCAACGGCGCCAAGGGCTTCGGCTTCATTCAGCGTGAAGAAGGCGGCGACGATGTGTTCGTTCACATCAGCGCGGTCGAGCGTGCAGGCCTTGAAGGTCTCGCCGAAGGTCAGCAGCTGGAATTCCAGCTGGTTGATCGCGGTGGCAAGATTTCGGCCAGCGAACTGGTGATCCTTGGCGACGTGATCCCTGTCGAAAAGCGCGAACCTGCACCGCAGCGTCAGCTTACCGGCGAAAAGGCCAGCGGCACCGTCAAGTTCTTCAATTCCATGAAGGGCTTCGGCTTCATCACGCGTGATGATGGCCAGCCGGACGCATTCGTTCATATCAGCGCTGTCGAGCGTTCGGGGCTCTCGGGCCTCAACGAAGGCGATCGCGTGGAGTTCGACATCGAGGTCGATCGACGAGGCAAGTACTCGGCGGTCAACTTGTCGGCGCTCCAAGGTTGATCTAGCCTGCACCCTCCTCGGTGGTTTGACCGGGGGATGCAAAAGCATAGAAGCGCGCAAATGGCGGTCCGGATAGGGCCGCCATTTGTCGTTTTCCGATTCCCGATCTTTTTCGCTTTACTGATTCGTTTCGAGGAACAACGTCATGTCGATTACGCCACTGATGCCCGTGTACCCCCGGTGCGGCGTCCGCCCCGTTCGCGGCGAGCACTGCCATCTTATCAGTGAAGACGGTCGCCGATTCCTCGATTTCGCAAGCGGTATTGCCGTGAACCTGCTGGGGCATTCGCATCCGGGCCTGATCGGCGCGATTCAGCAGCAAGCTGAAACGCTGATGCACGTGTCCAATCTCTATGGCAGCCCGCAGGGCGAAGCTGTGGCGAAGCGGCTGGTCGATCTGACTTTTGCCGATACCGTCTTCTTCACCAATTCGGGCGCCGAGGCGGTCGAATGCGCGATCAAGACCGCGCGTGCCTATCACCAGCATGTCGGCAATCACGAAAAGTATGAGCTGATCACCTTCAACAACGCCTTCCACGGGCGGACGATGGCGACGATCAGCGCATCCAATCAAGAGAAGATGCACAAGGGCTTCCTGCCTCTGCTGCCGGGCTTCAAGTACGTCGAATTCGACGATCTCGAGGCGGCCAAGGCGGCGATCGGCCCGAATACGGCAGGTTTTCTCGTTGAGCCGATCCAGGGCGAAGGCGGCATTCGTATCGCATCGCAGGCGTTCATGCAGGGATTGCGCGACCTTTGCGACGAGCACGATCTGATGCTGGTTCTGGACGAGGTGCAAAGCGGTGTCGGTCGTGCCGGCACCTTCTATGCTTACGAACAATACGGCATCATTCCCGATATTATGTCGACAGCCAAGGGCATCGGCGGTGGCTTCCCTGTCGGCGCGTGCCTGGCGACCGAAAAGGCGGCGCGCGGCATGGTCTACGGCACACATGGATCGACCTACGGGGGCAATCCGTTCGCGATGGCGGCGATCGGTGCTGTCTTGGACGCCGTTGCCAACGAAGATTTCCTTGCGGACGTTCGCGCCAAGGGGGAACGCCTGATGGCGCGCTTGGAGCAGTTCATTGGCAACTATCCGGAACTGTTCGATTCCGTTCGCGGCAAAGGCCTGTTCATTGGCCTTAAGCTGAAGGTCGAACCGCGCGCCTTCGTCGCGCACATGCGCGACAATCATAATCTCCTGACGGTATCGGCCGGAGATAACGTCGTTCGCATCCTGCCGCCGCTGGTAATTGATGACAGCCACATGGATGAATTCATGGAAAAGCTTTCCGCTGCGGCTGCGAGCTACCAGCCTGAAGAGGTGGCGTGATGCAGCGGGATTTCCTCAGCCTTGGTGATGCTGGCGGTGATGCGCTGGCGGCGATGATCAACGATGCCATCGATCGCAAAACTGCGCGCAAGGCTTGGCCCAAGGCTCGGCCGGATGTGGATGCGCCGTTGGCAGGCCATGTCCTGGCCACGATCTTCGAGAAGAACTCGACGCGTACGCGCGTTTCTTTCGATATGGCGATGCGCCAGCTTGGCGGCAGCGCCATGATCATGGAAGCCGGCAGCACGCAGATCGGACGCGGCGAAACGATCGCCGACACCGCCCGCGTCCTCAGCCGTATGGTCGATGCGATCATGATCCGTACGGACGATCACGCCAAGATCGAGGAACTGGCTCATTACGCCGACGTTCCGGTGATCAATGGCCTGACCGATCTTTCGCATCCGTGCCAGATCGTCGCCGACCTGTTGACCATCGTCGAGCACGGTTTTGCCTTGCCCGGGTTGCAGATGGCCTGGCTGGGCGATGGCAACAATGTCGCCAATTCGCTGATCGAGGCAGCGGGATTGATGAAGTTCACAATCCGCATCGGCGGCCCGGCAGGCTATGAGCCGGATCCGGCGTTCATTGAGCGTGCCCGCGCCGCTGGCGGTGAAGTCATTCTCACGCACAGTGCGGAGGAGGCAGTCGCCGGGGCGCAGGTCTTGGTTACCGATACCTGGGTTTCCATGGGGCAGGCCGGCGGCGAAAAGCACGTGGCCGCGATGCAGCCCTATCAGGTCAATGCCGCGTTGATGGCCAAGGCTGCTCCGGGCGCCAAGTTCCTTCACTGCCTGCCTGCGCATCGCGGTGAGGAAGTGACGGATGAGGTGATCGACGGACCGCACTCGGTCGTGTGGGATGAGGCGGAGAACCGCATCCATGCGCAGAAGTCGGTGCTGCTGTGGGCGCTCGGCCGGCTGTGAGCGACGATCTGCCCATCCGTGCCGACGATACCGGCTTTGATCGAGTGCTGGCGTTCACCGTGCCGTCGCGCAATGCGCGCGGCCGGGTCGTCAGGTTGGGGCCGGTGCTGGAAACGGTGCTTTCGGCGCACACTTATCCGAAAGTGGTGAAACACGTCTTGGCCGAGGCGCTGGTGCTTTCGGCCTTGATGGGATCTCTGCTGAAGGATGAGGGCGCGCAGCTTACCTTCCAAGCGCAGGCTGAAGGCGGCGCTGTGGATCTGCTCGTCTGCGATTACCGTAATGGCGAACTGCGTGGCTATCTTCGCCATGACCCGGATCTTGTGGAACGGCTGGAGGAAGACTGCTCCCTGGAAGCAATTTTCGGGACGGGCTATCTCGCCATCACCTTCGATCTGGCGGCTACCGGGGCGCGCTATCAGGGCGTGGTTCCCCTTGAAGGGGAATCGCTGGCGCAGGCTTGCGAGAAATACTTCGCGCAGTCGGAACAGGTGCCGACGCTGATCCGGGTATCCGTGCGGTCGAATGACCCCCGCTGCGTGGCGGGCGGGTTTCTGGTTCAGCATTTCCCGGACGGAGAGGAAGGCCGCGAACGTCTGCACGTGCAGGAGCAGCATCCCGATTGGGAGCATGTTGCGATCATGGCCGGGAGCGTTCGGCCGGAGGAACTGGTCGACCCCGTACTCAACCTGGAACAACTCGTGTGGCGGATCTTCCATGAGGAAGAGGAAGTCAGGGTGGAGCCACTGCTTCCGCTCCAGCGCGGGTGCCGGTGCACCGTTGAATATTATCGGGAAATCCTCTCGCGGTTTCCGGAGACCGAGCGCGTGGACATGCGTGATGAGACCGGCATGATCCCGGTCGATTGCGCTTTCTGTTCGAAAATCCTGCATATTCCCGCCTGAACGACAATTCCTGCGGTTGTGGGAGCCGATCGGGATGGTCTAAGAGGCGCCCATGGGCATGATGGACGATCCGGTATCGCCACTTCGCGGCAACTCTTTCCTGGGCGTGGCGCTAAGGGCCGGGGTGATGGGAATCAGTCTGGCGATTTTCGCTGCACCGGTCATGGCGCAGAAGAAGCCCCTGGCCCTGCTGGACCAACTGGACCGCGGAAGCTGGGAGCTTCGCGGCCTGGGAAATGCCGGCAAGCTGTGCCTGCGAAGCGGGCAGGAGCTTGTCCAGCTTGAGCATCGCGGCGAGGCATGCAGCACCGTGGTCGTCGATGACAAGCCGAACGAAGTGACGGTGCAATATACCTGTCCTGGGCGCGGCTATGGCCGCACGCACATTCGCCGGGAAACCAATGCCCTCGTCCAGATCGACAGCCAGGGCATCGCCAATGGCCGGCCGTTCGCCTTCGCGACCGAGGGGCGCCACCTGGGCAACTGCGGCGTCTGACGGTTGTCATCGCGCGCGGGAAAGCCTAGCGCGAAGGCATGCAAGACAATTCTCCCTCCCCAGCGCCGCGGAAGGCGGTTGTTCTCCTTTCCGGCGGTCTTGATTCCATGGTCTCCGGCGGCCTTGCGCGTGAAGCCGGTTTCGAGATCAATGCCCTGACGATCGACTATAATCAGCGTCATCGTCGGGAAATCGATGCGGCCAGGCATATCGCCCGGGAACTTGGCGCGAAGCGCCATGTCATCCTCCCGCTCGACCTTCGCCAGTTCGGCGGATCCGCGCTCACCGATGAAATCGACGTGCCCAAGGAGGGTTTGGAGCCGGGCATTCCGGTTACTTATGTTCCGGCGCGGAACCTGGTGTTTCTTTCGCTGACACTGGCATGGGCAGAGGCGATCGGAGCGTCCGACATTTTCATCGGCGTGAATGCCCTGGACTATTCCGGGTACCCCGATTGCCGGCCCGAGTTCATTGCAGCCTTCGAGAACATTGCCACTCTAGCCACCAAGGACGGAGACGAGGGAACCAAGTTCCAGATCCATGCTCCGCTGCAGTTCATGGGGAAGGCCGATATCGCGCGCGAAGCGGATAGGCTTGGGCTTGAGGCCGGGATGAGCTGGTCGTGCTATGATCCGCAGCCCGACGGTAGCGCCTGCGGTTTGTGCGATAGCTGCCGATTGCGCAAGGCAGGCTTTGCCGAGGCGGGATTGGTGGATACCACGCCCTACGCCGCCTGATCATCCTCTGATCGCGGCAAAAGAAAGCGCCCCGCTCTTCACGAGCGGGGCGCTTTCTTTTTGTCTGCGGCTGGCAGGCGCCAAGCAAAAGAAAAGGGGGCCGGATTGCTCCGACCCCCCAATCTTTACCGTTGCCGGTTCGCTTACATGCCCGAGCCCGGACCGTAAGTGATTTCGACGCGACGGTTCTGCAGTTCGCGCACGCCGTCTGCGGTCGGAACGCGCGGTTGCGTTTCGCCGAAGGCCTGGCTGGTGATCGCGCCATCGGGGATACCGTGGCTGGTCAGGTAAGCGCGGACCGAGTCGTTACGACGTGCCGAGAGACCCATGTTGTACTTGGGGCTGCCCGAGCGGTCGGTGTGACCGGCAAGCATGATCGGAACGCTGTTGCAGTTGCCGTAAGCCGTGATCGCGCTGTCGAGAATGGTCGCGGCTTCCGGAGTAACGTCAGCCTTGTCCCAATCGAAGAACACGATGTACGGGCCCTTGTTGCACACCACCGGCGGCGGCGGCGGCGGGGGCGGCGGGGGAGGCGGCGGCGGCGGCGGCGGCGGCGGCGGCGGCGGAGCAGCCGGTTCGCCGAAGTTGTAAGCCAGCGTCGCCATCAGCGAGTGCGAGCGCCAACGGGTCTTCAGATCGTCACCAGCGGTGGTCACGACCTTGACGTTGTCGACGTTCATGAAGCGGTACTTCAGACCGAGATCGACGTTCCGGCTGAGCGGAGCGCGGATACCGGCGAGAGCCTGCCAGGCGAAACCGGTGTCCGAATCGTCGACATTGTCGAGATCGACACGGCCGACGCCGGCACCACCGCCGACAAAGCCCTGAAGGCCATCGTCAGCGCCGAAGTCGAGCAGGCCGTTGACCATGAACGACAGGTTGCTGGCGTTGCCGGTACCCTTGAGCGGGCCAGCAGCGTCAGTGTACGTGCCGATCTTGGCCTGGCGATAGCTGGCTTCGGTTTCCAGACGGAACCCACCGAAGTCATAGCCGATTACGCCACCGCCATCGAAGCCGGTCTTGAAGTCATAATCGCCGGCATGGCTGACGCCATTGATCTTGGCGCTTGCGTCTTCGACGATCATGCCGCCGAAGTCGAGTTCCAGATACCAAGCGTCGTCGCGCGCGAACGCGGGCGTGGCGATAGCTGTCGAAGCCAGCGCCAGTCCGATGACGAGTTTCCTCATACGTTTCCCCTACTAAGAGATTTGGAGCCACCGAGTGCCGTAAGTGTCTACCCCCACAACAAACTGCGTGCAAGCGCACAATGACGACATGTGTTGCAAGAATGTCGCGTTTTCGGGGCCTTGGCACCGTCTTGTGACTCCGTTCTTCGAAATCGACGGCATCTTGTTCACCCCTGTTGCATTGGCGCCGGTCACGCCGAAGGCAGGATACCCACGGCCCGCAGGGACGCCATCAAGTTGGTGATGGCAGCCCGAGCTTCCCCATCAACGGTCGAACCGCCAACCGGTTCCGCGAACACGGAAGCTTTTCTCCAGGAACCGAAAAATAACCTGTCCCCTGCCGCCGAGCGATCGAACACGCGCAAACCATCGCGTGGCGGGATAAAGATCCAATTGCCGCTTGTACGGCAAGCGATCATGCCGTCGAGGCCGAGCCAGTCTCCCGACGCGCCGCCGGCAACGATCCAGGCCCGGCCGTCCTCCGAATTTTCAGGAGGTGTGGCACTTACGCCCTCGACCGTGCAGTGCAGAAGCATGTCCGCGCGGACCAGCGCTTCATTGACGAACGCCTCTTTATGCGCCTGCCCTGCATAAAGAAGGGGAAGGGCGAAGCGGGGTGTGATGCTGTCGAATACGATGGGATCGGTCATGGCGTTGCCTTGCACCTGGAGGGTTGGAGAAACGTCAGTTCAACGTGAGCAGGGCGAGCGGGTCCGAGATGGCGTACGTGCCCTGCTGGGCCACGCGCAGCCACTCGCCCGGCGCTTGCGTGGCCAATTGCGCACGCAGGGCAGCGGACAATTCGATCCACGGTTCGGCGGTGGTCCACATCGCGATCGGCGCTCCGGCGGGGCCGAACGTCACGAGGTAGCTTTCCGCCTCTTCGACCAGTGGAACATCCACGCCGTCCTGCCACGGCACCCGTCCACGGGCGCGGCGGGTCCATTCGATGCGCCAGGCGTCACCGGTGATCACAGTCAGGCGCGGATGGACCGGAGGCAGCGGGCGCAAGGTAAGTCCGGCCAATCTGATCGAAGCCCGCACCCCATCGGGATCGCCGCGCCCGATGGCGACGACGCTGCGCGCGGCGCCGGCTCCAAGCACAGCGGGATCGATGGCGATGGCCCGCCCATCTATCAATACGAATTCCTCGCCTGCGATGTGACCAGCCATTCCGGCTTCCGAACCGCCGCAGCCGCGCAGGAAGCCTTCGAGGATCCACGAACCGTCGCCCAGCGAAGTCGCTCTTGCGAATTGCAGCAGCTCCTCGCCCAAAAGCGCGAGATTGGCGCCTTCGGCCAGTTGGCGCGGGGAAGCGGAGGCAAGCTGCATCGACGGATCGACCAACCTGACGGTTACGCGCGAGGTCCGGTCGAACATGAGAGCCTTGCCCGATCCGAGAGCCGTGACCGCCGTACCCATCACGCTGCGGGTTCGGCCGCTGGGACCGATCGGCTGCAATTGTCCGTCCCCGCGATCGGCATAGAGGGCGGCCCCGCCCCAGTTGGATTGGATGGAGGAGGCGGCCGCGTAAGGCCGCGCCTTGCCAGAAGCACTGCCGGTGGCGGGGTCGAAGGGAAGTTCGAATGCGGCAAGAAGCGTTGTCGCCATCGGCAGATCGACCTGCGGATGGGCTTGCCCCGGATCGCTCGGCAGCGCTGGAATGAAGTCCGAGCTGGACGGCGGAACGCGCTCTGCCGAAATTTCCACGCCGGTATCGCGCCATTCCCATTCGCGCACGCGCCATGTGCCGGAGATGTCGGGGAACCGGACATGCGTGCCGGGCGCAACGGAGGCGTCCAGTTCGGCTGTGCGCCAGGATAGAGTGTCGCGGCTCCAGTCGAGGCGCCTTGCGGTGCGATCCATCAAGGCGCGGGCATCGGCAGCGGCCAGCGCGGCGGGTAACTCGATCATGCGCGGCTGGCCCGGGGCCGGCCGGCCGGTGGCGTACTGGATCCCGGGCAAGTAGTCGCGCGCAGGTTCATAGTGCCGCAGCGCAGCCAAGGGTTGAATGTCGGCAGGTGCGCGATGGCGAGCGAAGCCGGTTGCCACGCCGAATTCGTCGTCGTCGACCGCCGCAGTGGCCTCTCCAAGAGTCACGGGCGATGCCTGCAGGCGGACTCGCCCGATCACGAGCAGGTCGCCGGCGCAATCGACATCGAGCGGAAGCACCGGATCGAGCATCTGGACGGTGTCCGCCAGCGGCCCGTCGTTCGAGAGGCCGACGAAACCGTCCAGCGGAACCGCTACATCAATATCCTCGATCACCTCTCCCACCACGGCGGCCAGATCGAAGGTATCGTCGGCAATGACTTCGAATGTCAGCGAAGGGATGCGGTTGTAGAAGTCCGAAAGGTCCAGGTTTTCGAACACGACGTAGGCAAAATCGCGGTAGCCGGGGCAGCGATCGCCATCCGCCGCCAACAGCAAGGGGTCGGCCTCCTGGTCGCTCTGACCGGTATGGATGCGCAGGATTCCTGAGGTCTTCAAGTCCCCCGCCGCCCCGCGCAGCAGCTTGCCGTCCGCCCAGATGCGGCCCAGATCGCGGATCGGCCGGCTGGACAGAGCCACTGCGAAACTGGCGGTGTAGCTATAGTTGGTGACGGTTGCGGAGCCCTTGCCGCCGCCCAGCACTTCGCTGTGTTCGACAAGGTCGGCCGCCCAGATCATCTGGCCGGCCACACGCATCCGTCCGAAATGGCGGGGGATTGGCTGCCCGTAGCTGGAGGTCGTGACATCCAGTTCCTTGAGGCGAGCACCCTGACGGTTGGGCGTGCCGAAGATCGCGGTGTCGAACTGGCTGCCGACCAGCGATCCCACGGCCCCGCCGACCGGCCCGCCCACCATATTTCCGATCGCGCTGAAAACGAGAGTAGCCATGTCGATTCCTCAAGAATGGAGACGCCAGTGCCCAAGGATCGGCCACTCGGCGGGAAGCGGAGTGCGGGCGACGCGGCGAAGGCCGGCGTGGGCGTGGACGACCGTTCCGGCATCGACGGCGATGGCGAGGTGGTACTGGCACGGCCCGGGCCGCAGGAGCAGGATGTCGCCGGCTTCCGGCGGGCCGGAAACGGGGTCGAGCCCCAGCGATGCTGCAAGGCGCGCGGCGGCATCGAGGTCACCCCCACGCATCCGATAGCCGTTCGGCAATCGCGCCGTCTCCCCCAGCGCCGCGGCCAGAACGCCAACGCAGTCCAGGCCGAGGCGGGGATCGCGTCCGTGGAGCGCGAACGGCACGCCGACCAGGGCGCTGGCCGCCCGGGCCAGTTCGGTTCCGGTCATGATGCCAGTCATGATCAGGGCGTGGGATAGCTGGTGAGCAGGTCGTTGCCTGGCAGGTACGGTTCGCCGCGAAAGTTCAGGGCATTGCCGAAGCGCGACGCACATGTGTCCAGCGTATGATCGCATCCCTCGCGCAGCCGCGCGCGGGAACCCGCGGGAATATCAACGGCGATCGGCATATCGACCAGCGCCTCGCCCTCGGCGGTTACCGCAGCGATGGCCATTTCGAATCCCGCCATCGGGCCGTCGATCCAGCGTAGCGTGCCGCCGGTGTGGCGGTCTGCTGCGAGCGGATCGTCGAAGCGGACGGTGTTGGCATCGGCGTCGATGGTTGCCGCCCGCACTTCACGCGTGAAAGCCTGCGGGTTCAGGTTGCAGCCCGGCCCGCAGAACCCGGCGCGGCAGCTTGGGCTGGTGCGCGGAATGGGATCGCGTTGCAGTTCCGCCTTGCGCGACGTGAGATCGGCGGAGAAGCCATTGTCCTGCGTGCTCACGGTGCCGAGCGTACCGGCATAGAGCAGCTGCGATTCGCCGCTCTCCCAATCGACCAGCCCGATGCGGACGCCGGCGCCGTCAAACCGGCCGGAGGCGAGATCTTCGGCGGAGACCGCGTCATGGGTAATCGCCCCCTGAACTTCGGCACTGTCCGCCTCCAGCCCGGCGGACTTGCGGATCGACGATGGCACCATGCCGGGCGATGCCTGATGGAGCACCCCTTCGAACCACAGGTCCGCATCATGCGTGGTGAAGCCCAGCGTCACGCCGTCGCGCCGCAGCAGGCGGCAGAAGCTGGCGACGGTTTCGAGGTCGGTAGAGAACCAGGTTCGGGTCATGATGCCTCCCGGATTTCGACGACGGGGACGCTGGGCGCCTCCCCGGCGGCAAAGGCGGCGCCGGCGATCTCAAGGCTGTCCGCCGCGAAGCGCACCGGAACGTCGAATTCGAAGCCGGCCCGCACGATGGCGCCGGCGCCGGGTGCGGTCGCGAAGCGGATCACCCCCAATTCGCCCAGCGTCCAGTTGCCGACCTGGATCTTGCCGTCGACGGAGACGAGCAAGCTGGCGAAATCGGGGCGCGTAATGCGCCGGACCTGTTCCGCCGTGCCGCTGTCATAGCGTTTCACCAGATCGAAGTCGGAGCGGATGCCGTCTCCGGTTCCCAGGTCCTGGTCCATCGCGGTGGGGGTGCCCACCATTCCGTTCGAGCTGAAGTCGCTGGGATCGCGCAGGCGGAAACCGCGCGCCGGGCCGCGCCGGGCGCGGAAGAACGCGATCAGCGTGCCCAGTTCCGCATCGGAGCGAACGCCGGGCCCGACATCGAAGCGCAGGCGCGCGTTCGACCAAAGGCTGTTGCGGCGTTCGAAGCCTGATGCGGTGACCGAGATCGTCGTCGAGAACTCCGGAATCACGGTGGTGTCGCGGCCCAGCGCGATCGGATAGGGCAAATCGTCGAAGGCCTGCATGGCATCGGTTCCCGAACTGTCTGATGGAGGAAGCGGCAGGCGCACGAAGCCGTCGCGCGCGATCTGGGGAAGCGCCCAGACCACGATTTCATGTGGCGCGCGGGCCAGAGCCTCATCGATCCCGGCATCGATCTGCCGCCACCGGTCGGCGCTGCCGGCATCGGTGACGAAGCCGGCCAGATAATCCTGCTCCCCGGGCGGGTAGCCCAGCCGCTGGTCGATCACCCGATAGGCATTGCGCCGCGCGGCGTCGGCCCCGGCGGTGAGCCAGTCGTAGTCCTCCACCTGCAGCCGGTCGAAGGCGGGAGCCGCCCAGCCGAGCGGCAGGTTGGCGCGGCGCAGTTCCGGCATCGTGGGGTCGAGCAAAGTCGGCGTGAAGACCAGCGCCAGCGCCTCAACCGGGTTTCCCCCGGCGGCGGCGCGCACGGCGGCGATCAGGCTGGCGGTCGATTGCGCCAGCAGCGCCCCCGCGGCATCGAGCAGGGCCCTCTGGCCGGCATCCAGCGCTGCGCGCATGTCGGCAATGGCAGGGGGCGAGCCGCCGAAGGCCGCGCGGGCGGCGGCATCGTAAAGACAGATGCGGCCATCGGGGAAAGTCCACCACCACGGTTCACCCACCTGAAAGCGCACCGGCGCGGCGGCCGCGATCATCAGGCCGGTCAGCGCGGCGCCTACCGATTTCAGCCATGCCATCGCCGCCGCTTGGGCTGGCGAAAGCAGGGTGGAAGGCGGATACCAGCCGGTCAGCGCGGGATTGCCGTTCAGATCGCGCTGCTTCCAGTCCGCCGGCACATGCTGGTCCAGCGCCTCATAGGATAGTGAGGCGATCGGGCTGAACCCATGATCCATGCATGCGGCGAAGAAGGCGCGATGCCAGGCACGGCACGGCGTATTCAGCGGATCGCCCGCCGTCCGTACCAGATAGCCGTCCGCCCCATGCGCGAGCCGGAAATAATGGCTCATGCCGACATAGTGGACCACCGATCCTCGATAGCCGAGCTGGATCACGTTGCGGATCAGCCGCGCGGGTGTCTGCACGCCCTGATCGTCGAAGCCGGTCGCGATGGCGAGCCCGTGCGGCGGCACGATCACATCGCCGATCTCCAGCATCGCGCGCCCGCCATCGGCGCGGATTTCGCTGATTTCGATCCATCCTTCCGCCTCCGCCGCCAGCGGATCGGCACTGCCGTCGTAGCCGGGCGGGGCGAAAGAGATGAACATCCGGTCGATCGCCTTGGGCCATACCGGATCGGCCTGCGAAGGCAGCATGAAGCCGCCATCCAGGGCGGAGAATTTCAAGGTGATCCGCGCATCGTCGCCCGCGCCCTGCGCATAGTTCCAGAGGCGCACATACCAGGTGCGCGCATTCCCGGCCTGATCGCGGCCCTCCACCGTCAGCGTGGGGCCGTAGACGTCGCTCAGCGGCAGCACGCCGGAAGAGCGCCAGCGAAAGCTGAGCGAAGTGTGCGAATAGTCGCGGTCGGTCCGGTAGGCGAGCAGCGGGTGATCGTGCCGGTCTTCGCTCTCCCAGATCAGCCCGCCGAGATCGCCCTTGCGCAGGAACGAGGCATCGACGCGCAGCGAATCCGGGCCGGTGGAAATCACCGTCGCCATCATCGGGCGCGGAAAGTTGACGGTCCAGAAGCGCGGGTCGAAGCGCTGGATCCAGTCGCTCGCCTGCCCCTCGCGCTTGGTCGCGAGCCAGAATCCCATGGGTATACTCCGATCAACGGGTTGAGAGGGCGCGGCGCACGGCGCTGGCGACCTGACGCGAAGAGCGCTGGAGCGATTGCGGTGCGCTGCTTCCGCGCGGGCCGGTGAGATTGATGGCCACCCGCACGTCGCGGCCGCCGGCTCCGGCATTGCCCGGCTCGATCCGGCCGGCCGACGTGGGCACGAACATCTCCGGCCCCCGCTCACCCACCATATAGCCGCGCCCGGGCGAGACATTGCCGCCGGTGGCGCGGCCGGGCAGACCAAGGAGGCTGGAGAACAGGCTGGAAAGGCCCATTGTCGCCATGGTGGCAGTGGTTCCGCCGCTGCCCGACGAGGCGAACAGGCCTTGCACCGATTGCGCGGCAATTTCGGAGAGGGCGCTGGTCGCCGCGCGCTTGAGGTCGTCGAAGCCCAAATTGCCGCGCCGGATGGCGCCGGTCAGGCTCTTTTCCAGCGCTTGCCCGGCCTGCGTGAAGCCGCCGACGAGATCGCCGTCGATGCTCGACCGCATCGTCGCGATATCGCGTGCGAAGCCATCGGTGCTGGCCCGCACGTCCACCAGCAGGCTGTCGATTTCATCGCTCATGATCGTGCTCCATCAGCTTTTCGAGCGTTTGCCGGTCGATCCCGACGGAAGCGCCGCCGCCCGGCAGGCCCAGCAGACCCAGCGCGGCAGCGAGTTCGGCGGGGGTGGCACTCCAGAATTCCTGCGGACGCCATCCCAGCACGCGCGCGGCAACCGGGCAGAGCGCCAAGGCGGCGCTCGCGAAATCGTCCGTCACGCAGAGCCCTTGAGGATCTGGCCGAGCAGCACGCGCAGCGGTGCGGCGCAGGCGGCAAGGCCTTGCGCCACCACCGCCTCGCCCACGGCCTCACGCGTCAGCTCTTGGCGGCAAGCGAGGCAGTGCCAGAACAGCGCGGCCAGCTCGGCAAGGCGAAGTTGCCCCGCGCCGGCCCGCTCGACGAGCGCAAAAAGCGGGCCGAGTTCTTCCTCGGCGGCGACCAGCGCGGTGAAGCTGGGGCGCAGCACATGCGCGGTACCGCCGATTTCCAGCAGCGCCTCGCCCCGTAACGGATTAGGCCGCGCTGTCATGCCGAAGCGACCTTGCCGGAGCTTTCGAGCTGAAGCGTGTAGTTGCGCTCGCCATTGAAATCGCCGGCATAGTCCAACCGCTGGACGAGGAACTTGCCGCGCAGCCTGTCGCCATCCTCGAAGCTCAGTTCGTAGTCGTCGAGCGTGCCGGCCATGGCATTGGTGCGGATCTTCGCTTCGGCCGCACTGCCGAGGAAAATCCCGGCGGCACTGACCGAGACGGACCGCGCACCGCCGCCGGACAGCAGTTCGCGCCAGCCACCGCTGTCCTTGCTGGTGACGACGACGGTGTCTCCGCTGATCGACATCTGCGTGGTGCGCAGGCCGGCGACGGTCTGATAAGTTGCGGGAGTGGCGCCGTCGCTGATCTTGAGCAGGAAGGCGCTGCCGTTCTGGGCGGGCATGATGTGGCTCCTTTAGTGGGTGCTGGATCGAGGGGGCTTCGACAAGCTCAGCCTGAGCGGGACGCGGGCAGGACCCAATCCCGCCCATCCTGAGCTTGTCGAAGGATCTTCCGGAGCTTGCCGCAGACCTATTCGGCCATGAGGCGGAAGCGGTATTCGAGCAGGATCGCGCGGCGGCTCTCCCCGCGCTGCTCGGCACGGGCGCGCAGAAACTGGGCGGTGACGATCCGAAAGCCGGTCTGATCGCGCGGCAGGGTTTCCACTCTGCCCTCGATCGCGGTGACAAGGTCGGCCGCCGCGTCGGGAGCGTCGCCCCGGCAGTGAAGTTCCAGCGCCACGCGCACTTCGCGGCCCGCTGCGGTCTTGCAACTCCAGTCGGTGCTGGCGCTGGCGGCGATTGCGAGCCAGGGCAGGCTCGTGCGCGACGGGGCTTCCTCCACCACGGCGTTGAGTTCGGCGCCGAGCACGGGATCGGCGGCCAGCCAGCCGACCAGTGCCGCGCGAAGGGCGATTTCCATGGGCTATCCTTTCGCGAAAAGCGGCCAGACCAGTTCGGCCCGGCGCCAGCGGTTTTCATCCGCACGCGCGGCGAGGGCCTGCGTTTCGACATGGGCAGTGGCGAGTGCGGCGGCCCGCGTGGTGAGGCGCCGGGCCAGCGCGTCGAAAGCCTTGTCCGCGTCTGCCGAGACCGTCGGCTTGCTCATGCCAGCCGCATCCGTCGCCACGGGCGCCACAGCGCACAGACCGAGGCGGGCGGTAGCGGCGATGCGCCGTCGCTCTCCCGCGCGCGGTGCTGGTGTGCGGCAAGGCGGATCATGCCGTGGCGTAAGGCATCGGGCAGGCCGTCCCAATCGGTGGAGAGGCCGGCGGTGAAGCGCACTGCGACGCGCGTTGCCCCCGCTGGCGGCTGTATGCGCACGCGTCCGGAGCCGTCGATGCCGAGGTCGACCTCGTACGCGTTGGCAGGCAGCAAAAAGCGTGTGCCGTCCGGAGCGATGCCGTAAAGCGCGGTGATCGCCTGTACCGGGCGGGTGGAGAGCGTGGTCCAGCCGGGATTGGCGGAGACTATTTCCTCGCACTCGGCAGCGAAAGGCATCTGGCCGGTGAAAGCCTCGAAGATGTCGAGCGCGCTGGCGAGCAGGGCCGAGAGCGGCGCATCGTCGCGCGCGGTGGATATACCGAGCCACTGCTTGAGCTCGGCAAGCGCCGAGGACGGCAGCGCGGCCGGCGTAAGGATGACCCGGTTCATGGGCTTCTCCGATCAGAATGGAAATGAAGGCAGGGGGCGGCCGGTGAGGGGCGACACGGAACCGCCCCCTGCGCGAAAGCGGGGCATCGGGGAGAGGAAGGCGGCTCCCCGATGCGCATCCGCCTTCGTCAGGTCGAGATCTTGAGCAGCTTGATCGCGTCCGAATCGAGCACCTGCCCGCCGATCCGCTTCGTCGCGTAGAAATTGACGAAGGGCTTGTTGGTATAGGGATCGCGCAGGATCGAAGTGGTGCTGCGTTCGGCGATCAGATAGCCGGCGCGGAAGTTGCCGAAGGCGATCGGGAAGGCATTGGCGGCGACATCGGGCATGTCCTCCGCCTCGACCACCGGATAGCCCAGCAGGCGGTTCGGCTGGCCGTCCATCAGACCCGGCTGCCAGAGGAACGAACCGTCCGCCGCCTTCAGCTTGCGAACGACCGCCAGCGTCTTCGAATTCATCACCCAGCTCGCGCCCTGACGATGGCCGCCCTTCAGCGCGTGGACCAGGTCGATCAGCTTGAGTTCGGGCGCGGTGTCGAAACCGCTGGCATTGCCGGAGACAAGGAACTGCAGAGTGCCGAAAGCGCGGGCGCTGTCGGCGGTGGCGGCGGTAGGTGCGGCCAGGAAGCCTTTGGGCTGGTTGGTGCCGGTGCCGTTGATGAAGGCGGCGCCTTCGGCACGGGCGAATTCCGAGGCGATCTCGTCGGCCAGCCACGACTGGATATCGAACATGGCATCGTCGAGCATGGCCTGGCTGGCGGAGGGGTTGGCGTAAAGCTCGCCGGTGGGCGGCACGATCTCGGCAAGGCTGGGGGTGGCGGTTTCGGGGCGGGTGGCGGTTTCGCTGACCCAGCCCGATGCGGTGCCGCCCACATTGACCAGCTTGCGATACCCCGCGGTGCCGGTCTGGACGACTTGCGCGATGGAGCGGATCGGGCTGATGGTCTTGAGGCGGCTGGAAATCAGCGCGTCGATCTCACGCGGGACCGCATAGCCGCCGTCCGAGGCGACCATGCCGGACATCGACTTCAGTTCGGTCTCGCGGCCCATGCGCAAGTAGCCGTCGACGAAGCCCTTCACTTCGACGCTGGCAGCCGGCGCTGCGCCTTCGATCAGCGGGCGGGCGGCGGCGCGGCTGACGCGGTCGAGGCGGGATTTCACCTCGTCCACATCGCCGCGCAGTGCATTGACCGCGGCATCGGTGGCGTCCTGACGGGCGACAAGGTCGAACGAGGCGTCGAGGGCTTCGACCGGGGGAGTGGATTCCATGGGGCATTCACCTTTCGCTTGGGAGCCGCCGGTTGGGCGGCGGAAATCGTGGAGTGGGGAAGGTTCAGGTAACGAGATGCACCCGCGCGCCGTGCTGCATCGGGTGGGTGACAAGGCTGACTTCGAAAAGTTCGACGTCGAGCAACTCGCGCCCCTCCACGCCGGTGCGGCTGGAGATCGCGCGGTAGCCGAACGACAGGCCGGTCACGCTGCCGCGCTTGAGGGCGAGGCCGGCGGCGCCGTCCGGATTGTCGATCCACGCAACGACGCGCAGGCCGCGCGCGTCCTCGGCGGCGGTCTCGACCCAGCCGACGCGCAAGTCCGGCTGGTGCTGCCAATAGAGCGGCAGCGGGTCGCGCCGCTGCGCCAGCGTGCGGGCGAAGGCGCCGGGGCGGATGGTGTCTCGCCCGGAATCGCGCCGGTCGAACAGCGCGGCGTAACCGGCGAAGCGAAGTGGGGCCTGGCCCCGCTCATCCTGAGCTTGTCGGAGGATCAACGGAGCAGGTCCGTGGTGCCGCAGCGCACGGCAAGGCCCAGCAGCAGCGCGGCGAGCAGCGCGCGAACGAACCAGCCGATGGCGGCGGCGCGGGCGCTGGCCTTGGCGTCGCGCCAGGCCTGCAACAGTTCGCGCAGTTCGGAGAGGTCATTGGGCGCCGTGGCGTCGTCGAGCCCGATGCGCGTCAGCATCCGGCGCGCGCCGACTTCGCTCGCTTCCTCGACGATGGCGCGCAGCGTCACCAGTTCGCTGCCTTCGGAGGCTGCCTGCGCCAGCAGACCGGCAAGCATGTCCTGTTGGTTCATGATTTGTTCTCCAATTCCTTTGCGGAAGGCTTGCGTTCGGGCAGGCCGAGCAGTGCGCGCTTCTCGTCGGCGTCGAGGAAATCGGCGGCGTTGACTTGCGCCCAGAGCCGCTCGCGATCTTCCGAAAGCGCGGGTACGCGGTCGAGATCGATGGCGAGGCAGGCCTCGGGGAACCATGGGGCCAGCCCTTCGCAAAGCGCCGCGAAAATCTTCGACGCCAGCGGCAGCAGCGTCAGCCGCCAGAGCGCGCGGTTGGCCTCTCGGTAGTTGGCGTAAGTGGCGTCGCCCGGCAGGCCGAGCAGCATCGGCGGCACCCCGAAGGCCAGCGCCACGTCACGCGCGGCGGCGGCCTTGAGCGTCGCGAAGTCCATGTCCGCCGGGGTCAGCGCGATGGCCTGCCACTTGAGCCCGCCTTCCAGCAGCATCGGCCGCCCGGCATTGTGCGATCCGGCATAGGCGTGGGTCAGTTCGGTCCGCAGGCGGTCGAACTGCTCGGCGGTCAGAGTATTCCCGCCCTCCGCCTCATAGACCAGCGCGCCGGAGGGGCGGGCGGCGTTTTCCAGAAGCTGGCGGTTCCACTGCGCGGCGGCATTGTGCGTGGCGATCGCCTCGTCGGCAGCGGCAAGGCAGCCGGCGCCATAGTGATCGTCCGCCGGGTGGAAGTGGCGGATGTGGATCACGTTGGGCGAGGCGTCCTCGTCCAGCAGCGGGATCGCGAGCCGGCGCCCGGCCACATCATAGGCATAGGCGGAAGGCCAGCCGTCCTCGCCTGCGACGATGGTCACACGCTCGGGCCGCAGCGCGAAGAGTTCGACCGGCCGGCCCCGCGCGTCCTTCATCACCTGCACATAGGCATTGCCGTGGAGCAGCAGGTGGCAGGCCAACGTCTCCAGCAGCGACTGCCCGCCGCTGGTCTCGCCGATAAGCGCGGCCAATTTCGGATCGGCAGCTTTGAGAGGCGCGCCCGCAATCCCTTCGGCCACCAGGCGCACCGCGCGCTGGGCCACGGGGTTTTCGAGATAGGCCCGGCGCACGGCCGTGGCGTACTCGAAGGGGGCACGCCCGCCGCCGCTGTCGGCGAAGAACCATGGCGAAGCCGGCCCTCGCGCCAGAGGCACGCGGGCACTCTCGCCCTTGAAGGCGGCGACGAGCGTATCGATGAAGGACACGTGGGGTTCCTTTCAATGAGGGATCTGAAGGGGCGCACGCGGAGACCCGGAGAGCGAAGTGGGAATCGCGCAAAGGCGCAAAGGCGCAAAGATCTCGTGTTTGCGGCGAAGCCGCCTTTATCTTTCGGGCGCGCGCTTGCGGTGGCATTCGTAAGTAGTGGATGCCTGCGACACAGCATCTTTGCGCCTTTGTGCCTTTGCGCGATTCCTGCTTTTCCTAATTTCTTCTCCGCGTGAACCGCGTTTCACGGCAAGCGAACACGCGGATCCGAAGCCTTGCCGAGCATGAGTTCGGTCAAGGCCCAGACCAGCGCATCGGCCCGGTCGGGCGAGCGCCCCGGTCCCTGATAGGAACCGCCGGCGATCAGCCCGCACATCTCGTCCTCCAGCGCCGGAAACAGTCCGGCATGGCGCACGCGGCCGGCTTCGTAGAGTGCGGCGACGGGTTCGGCGCGCGCGACTTTGCCCCGGCTGGCGTGGACCAGCCGCAGCGGCAGCGAAATTTCCGCCGCGCGCAGGACCGAGGCAACCATGGCACCGCCCTGATTGGCCTCGGCTACGACGCGGTCGGCGGACCACGCCTCGGCCGCTTGCGCGACGGCGCGGGCCCAGCGTTCGGGGCCGGCCTTTTCGACCGAGGCGTCCGCCAGCACATGCGCGGTCCCTTCCGGCGAGAGGGCGACCACCACGATCCCGCAGGCATCGCCGCCTGCCGAAGCGGGCGGATCGACGCCGACGACCACGCGGCTGCATTCCGGCGCGGACGGTTCGCGGCATCGTTCCAGCAAGGCGCGCGTCCACAGCGCGCCCTCGATATCGGCGATCAGTTCGCCGTCGATCTCCTGCCGGCCGAGCAGGCTGCGGCCGAAATTCCGGCGCATTGCCGACAGGAACCGTGCGGGCAGATTGGCGGCATTGTCGAAAGTGCTGCCCCGCGTGACGACGACTTCGCCGGAGGTGGCATCGGCCATCAGCCGCATGACCAGCGGCACGCTGCGCGGCGTGGTGGTGGCGACTACGCGCGGATCGCTGCCGAGCCGCAGGCCCATCAGCAGATTGTCCCAACTCGACGCGGCACGGCCGGCGGCATTGTCCCACTTGGCGATCTCGTCGCACCAGGCGTGGCTGTGCTGCGGGCCGCGCAGCGATTCCGGTTCGGCCGCCGAATAGAGCGTGGCCTGCGCGCCACCCGGCCATGTCAGCCGCCGCAGCGAGGGTTCGAACACCGGCCGCCGCCACGGCGCGCCGACCGAGAGCAAGCCGCTCTCGCCCTCGACCATGACCGCGCGCGCCTCGCCCAGATTGGCGGCGACAAGCGCGATGCGCGCGCCGGGATTCTCCTCCGCCACCAGCCGCGCCCATTCGGCCCCGCAACGCGTCTTGCCGAAACCGCGCCCGGCCATGACCAGCCAGACCCGCCAGTCCCCCGCAGGGGCAAGCTGCGAGGGACGTGCGCGGATCGCCCAGTCCCAGCGCCATTCGCGGCGCTCGGTACGGCCTAGCTTGGCCATGAATGCCTCGATCTCCCCGCTTTCGGCTTCGGGCAGCCATTCCAGCGGATCGGCCTCAGCCATTGCTGGCGCTTTCCTCGCCCGCGCTTTCTTCGGCCGCGCGGCGGGCGAGCACTTGTTCGCGTAGCTGCGCGATCTTCGCCTGAATCGAGGCACGCACCGCGCCGATATCCTCGTCCTCGCGCATCGCCCTCTCGCGTGCCACGGTCTCCCGGTGAAGGCCCAGCAGGCGCAGGGCATTGGCATTGTCGAACTTCATCTCGCCGTCCTTGCTTTCGCCGAAGCGCAGGCGGTGGAGCAGTTCCATTTCGAGGTTTTCGTATCCCTCCAGCAGCGCGCCGCGCCATTCGCGGGCGAATTCGGGTTCGTTGTGACGCACTTTGTAGGGGCGGCTGATATGAACGCCGGCCGCCGCGGCAGCGGCGCTGACGTTGGAGGTTTCCGCCAGTGCGGCCAGAAAGACGCCGCGCCAGTGACGGTTCAGCTTATCTTCGAGGACAGCGGATTCAGGATCGATCTTCGTCCGGCGCTTGCCAGAGGCGGCACCGGCCGAAGCGCGCTTCGGCTCGACCATGTGGAAAGTCCTGTTCTGGAGGGCCGCGAAAGAGCCGCCGGGGCGACTCGGTATTTCGCGATGTTCCTGATATGTACCCAATCGGCGTGACGCTGTCAATAAGAAATAACCAAATAGGTTACAGGCTTGCCGCGAGCCGGCCTCGCCCCTAAGCACGCGGCCGGGATTCAAAGCGGTTTCCGATCCGACTGCGTCGGAAAAACCGCTCCAGGTTTTTGTTTTTCGCGTTTTCCGAGTCATCAGGTGAAATTCACCTGATTAGAAAACGCTTTATCGCGGAGAATGGGATGCTGCGCCGCCTTTACGACTGGACCATGGCCAAGGCGTCGCACCGCCACGCGGGATGGTGGCTGGCGCTGTTCGCCTTCATGGAAGCCAGTTTCTTCCCGGTGCCGCCGCATCCGCTGCTGGGCCTGATGTGCCTGGCCGAACCGAAGAAGGCGATTCGCTACGCCGTGATCGCCACGCTCGCTTCGGTAACGGGCGGCTTGCTCGGCTACGCCATCGGCCACTTCGCCTATGCCGCTTTCGGCGAAGCGCTGCTGCGCGCGCTGCATCTGGCGGACAGCTTCCCGAAGGCCGCCTGCTATCTGCGCGAATACGGCGCAGAGATCATCATCGTGAAGGGGGCGACGCCGATCCCCTTCAAGCTGCTGACGATCACCGCCGGTTTCATCGGCATGAACATCTTCGTGTTCCTGGGCGCCTCGATCATTTCGCGCTCGATCAGTTTCCTGATCGTGGGCGTGCTGTTCCGCCTGTTCGGCGCACCGATCAAGGCAGTGATCGACAAGCATCTGGGCAAGGTGACGGTGGCCTTCGTCGTGGCGGTGCTGGCCGGGTTCCTGGCGGTTTCGTTCCTCAGCGGCGGGGGCAAGCAGACCAACCAGAAGTGCGACATGATCGCCGCCACGAACAAGGCGTGACCCCGCTTATCGGGTCGCTGCCACTCGGCTAACCTCGCGCGAAACAAGGCTTGCGCGAGGGAGAGACGCCGTGACCGATCCTGCATCCGTGGATTCCCGGTTGGCCGAACTGGTCGACCGGCATGACATCCATCAGGTCATGCTGCGCTATGCACGGGGGCTGGACCGGCTGGACAATGCGCTCGCCCGATCCTGCTATTGGGACGATGCGATCGAGGATCACGGCCACTTCGTCGGCACGCCGGGCGATTTCATCCCCTGGGCCGACGGCACCACGCTGCGCTTCGAAGCGACGCAGCATGCGATCCTCAACCATGTCTGCGACCTGCAGGGGGAAGAGGCGTTTTGCGAAACTTATTACCATTTCTCCGGCGTCGCGGCTGAAGGCCCGCATTTCATGTCGACCGGGCGCTATGTCGATCACTTCCAGAAGCGCGGCGGCGAATGGCGGATCGCCAACCGGGTTACCATCGTGGAGGGCGTCTACGACGTTCCGCGCGCCGCTCTCGCCCCCGATCCGGCCAGCGCCTACACGGCGGATCAGCCTTGCCAGGCCAGCCGCGATCGCAGCGATGTCAGCTATCATCGCCCGCCCTTGCCGCGCCGGTCTAGCTGATTTCAGGGCTGATTTCGGGACCGGCCGCCAAACCTCTGCGATCATGGGGACTTTAAAGTGTCTCCTTTTGCTCTGATACTCCGCGCGATAGCCATCAGCCGTAAGGAGTCGTCATGTCGAAGATCGCCGTTGTCGTCGGAAGCCTGCGGGCCGAATCCTTCAATCGCCAGTTTGCCGAGGCGCTGATCCGTCTGCCGGCGGGATCGGGCCACGAATTTACCTTCGCCGATATCGGCTCGCTACCGCTCTATGATCAGGATGACGACGGCGATCAGGCGGAATCGGTCAAGGCGCTGAAGGCGCTGATCAAGGGCTCGGACGGGGTGATCTTCGTGACGCCGGAATACAACCGATCGATCCCCGGCGTGCTGAAGAACGCCATCGACAATGCCTCGCGCCCCTATGGCCAAAGCGCCTGGGCCGGCAAGCCGGCGGGCGTGATCGGCGTCTCGATCGGCGCGATCGGCACCGCGCTGTCGCAGCAGCACTTGCGCAATGTGCTGGCCTATCTCGACATGCCGACGCTCGGCGCGCCGGAGGCGTTTATCCAGTGGAAGGACGGTCTGATCAACGCCGATGGCACTATCGGCGAGCAATCGGCGGGCTTTGTCGGTAGCTGGCTGGAAGCGTTCCTCCAACTGGTCGACCGTCACGCAGACTGAGCTGGTTCTACTGCGTCGCGGCCTGCCTGCGGCGCAGTTCCGCTTCCGAAAGCGCGGTGCGGAATATCGGCTGCATGGCCGCATAGCCCGCCGCGTTGGGGTGGACGCCGTCGACGAACATGTCCTCCCGGATCGACCCGTCAGGGCGGGCCAGCGCGGCGTGGTAGTCGGCCAGGATCAGCCCCTGCTGCCGGGCGATCTGTCGCAGGCGGCCGTTGACGCGGTCGATGGCGGGGGTGGGGTCGGTTTCGAACAGGCCGCCGAAGCCTTTTGAGGGCGGCAGCGTGCCGAGGATCAGCACGGCACCGTGCAGCCGCGCCTGTTCGGCCATGGTGCGGACATTGCCGTCGATCTGGTCGAGCGTGACCGGGCCGGTCAACCCGAACGCGTCGTTGCTGCCGAGCATCAGGTGGATGACGCGCGGGCTGAGGTCCAGCGCGTCCTGCCGGAAGCGGAGCAGGATCTGGCTGCTGGTCTGGCCGCCGATGCCGCGATTGACCACTTGGGTGCCGAGCGTGGGCCAGCCCATCGTGATCGAATCGCCGATCATCACCACTTCGGGATGCAGCCCCTCGCGGCGCAGCGCGGCGTTGCTGGTGCGGTAGAAGCACAGGCCGCCCCAGTCGTCGAAGTCGCTGCCGGTCACCGAGCGGCCGGCGGGGGTGCAGGGGGTGTCGGTCAGCCCGACAAGGCGCGCGCGGCGCTGGTTCTGCCAGAGGCTGTGGCCGACGAGGACCAGCCCGGCAAGGAAAAGCCCGAGCACGAGGATGCGAAGCCGCACCACCATGCCCGGGCCTTTGCCTGGATCGCTCAAGAGCAGGTTAGCCGAGGATGCCGGCCGTCTTGCCCGCGCGCGTGAACATGCCGATGATCTGCTGGACCTGCTCGGCCGAGTGCTCGGCGCAGAGCGAGCAGCGCAGCAGCGTCATGTTGGCAGGGGTTGCCGGCGGACGCGCAAGGTTCACGTAGAGCCCTTCGTGCAGCAGCGCTTCCCACATCATCGCGCCGCGTTCGAGATCGGGCATGATCACCGCGATGATCGCGCTCTGCGGCTCCTCGGTGCCGAGCTGGAAGCCGGCATCGGTCAGCCCCTTGTGCAGAACCTTGGAGTTTTCCCAAAGGTGCGCGCGCTTGTCGGCAGCGTGCATCAGCTTGCGCACCGAAGTCGCGGCGGTGGCGACGACGCTGGGCGGCAGGCTGGCGGTGAAGACGTAAGGGCGGCAGACCAGGCGCATGATCTCGAACTTCGGGTGGTTCGAAACGCAGAAGCCGCCGACGGTGCCGACCGATTTGGAGAACGTGCCGATCACGAAGTCCACATCGTCAAGGCAGCCCTGATCCTCGGCCACGCCGCGCCCGTTGGGGCCGATGAAGCCCATCGAGTGCGCTTCGTCCACCAGCACCATGGCGCCGTACTTCTTGGCGACGGCGATCATCTCCTTGAGCGGGGCGATATCGCCCAGCATCGAGTAGACGCCTTCCAGCACGACCAGCTTGCCCGCGCCTTCAGGGATGCGGCGCAGGCGCTTTTCCATCGCCTCGATATCGTTGTGCTTGAACGGCACGACTTCGGCGTCACCCATCTTGCAGCCGTCCCAGATCGAGGCGTGGCTGTCGATGTCGAGGACGATGTAATCACCCTTGCCGGCGATGGTCGAAATGATGCCGAGGTTGGCTTGGTAGCCGGTCGAGAACACCATGGCGTGCTTCATGTCGTAGAAGTCGCAAAGCGCTTCCTCGACAGCCTTGTGCCCGGCGTAGGTCCCGTTGAGGACTCGGCTGCCGGTGGTGCCCGAACCGAAGTCGTCCAGCGCCTGCTTGCCGGCTGCGATCACGTCCGGATCGAAGGTCATGCCCATGTAGTTGTAGGTGCCGAGCAGGATCGTCTCGCGCCCGTTGCACAGGGCGACGGTGGGCGAGATCACCTTTTCCATGACGAGGCCGAACGGATCGGTGACGCCGGTGGAAAGCAGGCCCTGGCGCATCTCGATCAGGGGATCGAACTTGCTGAACAGGTCGGTTGCACCTTGCGTCTCGTTGTCGCTGAGCATGTCGGTCATGACGGAGTCCTTCAGCCCTGCAGCTTGACCACGGCGTCGACGAGCTGGCCGTAGTTCTCGATCTCGGCCTGCTGGTTCATCGAGATGATGATGTCGAAACCGTCTTCGATTTCGGCCACGAAGTCCATGACGGTCAGGCTGTCGAACTCCAGATCGTCGGTGAAGCGGGTCGCGTCGGTAATCTCGATGCCCTTCTTGTTGAAGGGTTCGATCAGCGCGGCGATGCGGGCCGAGGTCTCTGCGCGGTCCATGGTCATTTCAACTCCGGTAATTTCGGGCGGCGCTCTGGCCGATAATTGCGGCGCAAAAGCGGCGGCGGGGGGTAAAGTCAAGCACAGGCGCGTCGGGAAGGGCCATACCGGCGCCCGGAACGCCTGAGGGAAGGGTCATACCAGCGCCCGGACGGCCTGCATGAAGGGGCCGATCGACACCGGCTTGGCGAGATATCCTTCAGCGCCCGCCTCGCGGATGCGTTCCTCGTCGCCTTTGCCGGCATAGGCCGTGACGGCAAGCACCGGGATCGTCCGCAGCACTGCATCCTTCTTGGCCGCCTCGATCAGGTCCAGGCCCGAGACATTGGGCAGCTGGATGTCCATGATGACGAGATTGGGCACGAATTCGCGCGCCCTTTCGAGCGCGTCCAGCCCGTCCGCCACCGGCTCCACGGAGAAGCCCTGGCTCCTGAGCACGTCGCAAAAGAGCTTCCGGTTGAGGTCGTTGTCCTCGACAACAAGGATTCGCTTTGCCATTCCGCGCCTGAACCCCATCTTGCGGCTGAAACACCGCTCTAGGACAGGCAAGCGAGGCTGACAATTCTCGGAAGTTCACCTTCTTCATCGCAGGATGCAGAAACGCTGGCGCTGAATGCGCTTGGCTGGGTGCTGGGCGATGGCGACCGGGCGGAGCGCTTTCTGGCGCTTACGGGGCTCACGCCCGACCATCTGCGCGCCTCGCTGGGAGAGAGAGGCACGCTGACGGCAGTGCTCGATTTCCTTTGCGCGCATGAGGCGGACCTTGTCGCCGCGGCCGACGTTCTGGGCGTCAGGCCCGAGGAACTGGCCGCTGCGCGGGCAAGGATCGGCCGATGACCCGCCCGCTGCTGATCACCGATTGCGACGAAGTGCTGCTCTACATGGTCAGCCATTTCCGCGACTGGCTGGCCGAGGATGAGGGCGTGACGTTCGACATGTCGCGCGGCGATTTCTCCAGCGCGATGCGCCGCACGACCACGGGGGACCTGCTCGAACAGGCGGAAATGTGGTCGCTGCTCAACAAGTTCTTCGATGGCGAGATGCACCGGCAGACTGCTGTGGAAGGGGCGATCGAGGCGATTCGCGCGATTGCCGACCACGCCGATGTAGTAGTGCTGACCAACCTGATGGATTTCCGGCAGGAAGCGCGCCGACGGCAGCTCGCCGATCACGGCGTTGAACTGAAAATCTATACGAATCAGGGGCCGAAGGGGCCGGCGCTCAAGGCGATCCTGGAAGAATATGCGCCCAGCCGCGCGGTGTTCATCGACGATCTGGCCCAGCATCACGGATCGGTCGCCGAATTCGCGCCGGACATCGGCCGCCTGCACCTTTGCGCGGAGTCGCTGCTGGCGCCGCATATCACGTGCGCCCATGCGGCAGGCCATGCCCATGCGCGAATCGACGACTGGAAGAGCGCCACCCCGTGGCTGCTTGACTGGTTGACCCAGACCGACTCTACCCAAACCTACAGGGAAATGCCCCAACATGACTGAGATCGAAACCCGCCTTGCCGCCCTTGGCCTGACCCTTCCCGAAGCGGCGGCCCCGGTCGCCGCTTATGTGCCGGTGGTGATTGCCGGTGACACGGCCTACGTCTCGGGCCAGCTGCCTTTCGTCGACGGCAAGCTCGTCACCGGCCGCCTGGGCGAGGACGTCAGCCTTGAAGCCGGCGTCGAGGCAGCGCAGGCCTGCGCAGTGATGATCCTGGCCCAGCTCAAGGCCGCGCTCGGCTCGCTCGACCGGGTGGAGCGCGTGGTCAAGCTGGGCGCTTTCGTCAATTCGACCGGCGATTTCACCGATCAGCCCAAGATCGCCAACGGCGCCTCGGAACTGATGGTTGCGGTGTTCGGCGATGCCGGCAAGCATGCCCGCAGCGCAGTCGGCGTGCCGGTGCTGCCACTGGGCGCCGCCGTCGAAGTGGACGCCATCGTGACGCTTCGTGCTCCTCGCCTCGATTGATCGATGGCTGGCGCCGGCACCCGATCCAAAACGGGTCGGGTGGATCGGCGCGCGCGACTATGCGCACCGGGGCCTGCATGGCGCGGGTATCCCGGAAAACTCGCTTGCCGCCTTCGAGGCGGCGCTGCGCGGCCAGTTCGGAATCGAGCTGGACGTGCAGCGTGCGGGTGACGGAACGCCGGTGGTGTTCCACGATGCCACGCTCGACCGCCTGACCGGTGAGAGCGGGCCGATCTCCCGCCGCAGTGGCGCGCAACTGGCGGCGGTCCGTCTGACCGGCAGCGAGGAGACGATACCCACGCTGCGGCACGTGCTCGATCGCGTGGCAGGACGAGTGCCGGTGCTGATCGAGGTCAAGTCGAGCCGCGCCGCCCGCGTGGCTGCCTTGTGCCTTGCGGTGCGGCGCGTGCTGGAAGGCTATGCCGGCGACTATGCGGTGATGAGCTTCGATCCGCGCGTGGCGCACTGGTTTCGCGTCCATTCGCCGCTGACCGTGCGCGGGCTGATCGTCAGCGAGGGGGAGGATCGCGCGCTGCCCGGTTCGATCCGCCGCCATCTGGCCTTGTGGAAGGCGCGCCCCGATTTCCTTGCCTACGATGTGCGCGACCTGCCCAGCCGCTTTGCGCGGGCCCAGCGCGAACGTGGGCTGCCGGTTGCGAGCTGGACGGTGCGAACCGACGAGCAGCAGGACCGTGTGCGCGAACATGCCGATGCCGCAATCTTCGAGCAGCTCGCAGAGGTTCTCGAATGAGCGAGGGCGAATTTACCGCCCGGATCCACGGCAGCGTTTCCGCTCTACCCGCCGACGAATGGGATGCGCTGGGCGACGGCGGCAATCCGTTCGTCAGTCACGCATTCCTTTCCGCGCTCGAAGCTTCGGGCAGCGTCGGCGGGCGCAGTGGCTGGAGCCCGGTGCCGATCACCATCGAAGGGCCCGATGGCCGGCTGGCGGCGGCGCTTCCCGCCTATCTCAAGGAACATAGCCAGGGCGAATACGTCTTCGACCATGCCTGGGCCGATGCCTGGCACCGCGCTGGCGGCGCCTACTATCCCAAGCTCCAGATCGCGGCGCCGTTCACCCCGGCCACGGGCCCGCGCCTGCTGACCCCGCATCCCGAACTGCAACTGCCGCTGCTGCGCGCGGCAGAAACGCTGTGCCGCGAGCATGGCCTGTCCTCCGCCCATGCGACTTTCATCGAGCCGGATCAGGTAGCGGTGTTCGAGTCGGCCGGCTGGCTCCTGCGTGAGGATATCCAGTTCCACTGGGAAAACCGCGACTATGGCAGCTTCGACGATTTCCTTGGCGAACTCTCGTCGCGCAAGCGAAAGGACATCCGCAAGGAACGCGAGAAGGCGCAGGAAGGCGTGGAAATCCGCACGCTCACCGGTGCTGATCTGCGCGAGGAGCACTGGGATGCGTTCTGGGCCTTCTATCAGGACACCGGCGCGCGAAAGTGGGGCCATCCCTACCTGACGCGCGCGGCGTTCTCGCGGCTGGGCGAGACGATGGCGGACCGCATCCTGCTGGTCATGGCCTATATCGATGGCGAGCCGGTTGCCGGTGCGCTGAACTTCATCGGCGCGGAGGCTCTCTACGGCCGCTACTGGGGCGCCGTGGTGGAGAAGCCGTTCCTGCACTTCGAGCTGTGCTACTACCAAGCCATCGATGCGGCCATCGCGCTGGGCCTCTCGCGCGTTGAGGCGGGCGCCCAGGGCGGCCACAAATTGGCGCGCGGCTATGAGCCGGTGCGGACGGTTTCCGCGCACTACATCGTTCACGACGGGCTGCGCGCGGCGATTGCCGACTATCTCGAACAGGAGCGGGCGGGCATCGCGCAGGACCAGATCTGGCTGGGCGACCGCACGCCGTTCCGCAAAACCTGAAAGCTTGGTTTGAAGGGATG
Source organism: Sphingomonas sp. BL-S-28 (assembly GCF_055521515.1). NCBI lineage: Bacteria > Pseudomonadati > Pseudomonadota > Alphaproteobacteria > Sphingomonadales > Sphingomonadaceae > Sphingomonas > Sphingomonas sp. BL-S-28. The sequence continues at coordinate 357,138 of NZ_CM145484.1, read as the reverse complement.
CCGATCGGGCTCCCTTGCGGCATCGGCGCGATGCCGCAGAATTTCACTACAACTCAGGCCGCCTTGCGCGTGCTGGCGGCCAGCCACTGGCGCGCGCGGCGCTGCGCTTCGGCGATTTCGCGCGCGGTCATCTCATCCGACACTTCGGCGCGGCAGGCGGGCGCTTCCTCATGGCCGGCAACGGCGGCAAGGTTGAACCACTTGTGCGCCTCGATCAGATCGCAGGGCACGCCCTGGCTTCCGGTCGAATAGGCGACGCCAAGGTCGAAGTAGGCCGAATAGTCGCCCTGCGCGGCAGCGGCGAGCCGGTCTGCGACCAGCAGGTTTTCGGCATTGATATCGGCTTCACATGCGGTGATGCCGTGAACATTGATCCAGACAGTACCCATAGTAACCCCCTTCGTAAGGCCGTTCCCGCGGCCTTTCGATGCGATGAGGTTGCGCTGTTCATGGTCAACAAGTCGTTAACGACAATTCGAAAGTCCCTGTGGGCATTTTGGGCGGCATTCCGGCGTGTAGTTTCGGACACAGCTTTTCCGCTTATCGAACAGCCATTCAGGTTTTTTGTGGAAGGCTTTGGTTATGACCTTGTGTAGCCCGAAGGCCGGCCTTATAGGCCGCCGCACCACGGTTTGCCGGGAGGTCACTGGAAAAATCCGGGGCCGCAGGGCGTAGGCAGGCCGCGGGAATTCGTGCGGAGATTCTCTGGATGGCAACGGCCCTAGCTGACGAAATTGATGTCCTCGCCAAGGCCAAGCGTATGCTTGGCGGTTCCTACGTTCCCGCTGAGAACGAGCCTTATATGTGCGAGGCTCAGCAGGATTACTTCCGGCGTCTATTGCTCGCCTGGAAAAAATCGATCCTCGATGCTTCCGCCGGAACGCTGGCGCAGTTGCAGGACGGCCCGATCCGGGAGCCCGACCTTAACGACCGCGCTTCCAGCGAGACCGACTGGGGAATCGAACTGCGCACCCGCGACCGCCAGCGCAAGCTGATCGCCAAGATCGATTCCGCGCTGCGCCGGATCGAGGAAGGCGAATACGGCTACTGCGAAGTGACCGGTGAGCCGATCGGCCTCGGCCGCCTCGAAGCCCGCCCGATCGCGACGATGACGGTGGAAGCGCAGGAAGCGCACGAGCGCCGCGAAAAGGTCTCGCGCGACGATTGAGCCGCGCGGGATGGGGGCCCAAGGCGCGTCCGGCGCGGCGGGTTTCCCTGCGACGTTAAGTATATGAACTGAAAGCGCGATTGCGGATCAAATTCCGCTTGCGCCGATACCCCGGTCATGACCACATTTTAACCCTGTTTTGGCGCGGCGGGGGCTGGCCTCGGATGGTCATTAAGGCTTTCTTGGTGACTGCCCCTTAGAACGTGGTGGCAATCGTGTTAGGCTTGCGCGGACAAGTGCTCCGCCGGCCCATACGATGCCCGGCGTACGCCTTGAATACCGGACGAGATCGCATGACCGAAGAGAACCGACAGATCGCACGTGACAGCCTGTTTCTGATGGCTGACCTGCGCGTCGATGGTTTGGACGGCGAAAGCCGCATCAAGGTCCGCAATCTTTCGCCCGGCGGCATGATGGGCGAAGGCATGGTGCGCGTCGTTCGCGGCACCCCGGTCAAGGTCAATATCCGCAACATCGGCTGGGTGCCGGGCTCGGTCGCCTGGGTGCAGGACAACCGCTTCGGCGTGGCGTTCGGCACGGACATCGATCCCAAACTGGCCCGCGTCGCGGTGAATGCCGCCGAGGACGCAACCCCGCGCTTTGTTCGCAATCACGAAGCGCTCTATTCCCCGGATTCGGCAGCCCTGCGCAAGATTTGAGCGCCGCCCGGGGCATTGCTGCGGCGGAAACGGTCGCGATCGTTGCTGCCCTTGCGCTTTTTCCCGAAGATGGATGCAGCGGCCATTTGCGGGCCTGCCGAAATCGACTAGTCCCAAAGGCATGACCGCTTTGCGCACAGGTTCCGCCGCGTTCGGCCTTCTGGCTGCGCTGGCGCTCGCCGCGTGCGGGTCATCCAGCAATTCGGCGCTGAGCGTGGCAGTGATCGGCAATGCCGCGGATCCTTTCGCCACGGGTCTGCAACGTCCGCTCGCCGGCCAGTTGGCCCGCGCATCGACGACAGAGGGGTTGGTCTCTTTCGACGAGAAGGGGCGCGTGATCCCGGCGCTCGCGGATCGTTGGATCGTTACCGACGATGGGCTGAGCTATATCTTCCGGTTGCGGGACGGCAACTGGCTCACGGGCGATCCCTTGACGGCGCAATCGGCAAAGCGGGCACTGGATACGGCCCTCGATAGCCTGAAGGGCACGCCTCTCGAACTCGATCTGTCGGGCATCGACGAGACCCGGGCGATGGCCGGCCGCGTCATCGAGATTCGGTTGAATCGGCCGATGCCCTATCTGCTCCAACTTATCGCGCAGCCCGAATTGGGGTTGATGCACCGGGAGCGAGGCGCCGGCCCGATGCGGCTGGAGCGGGAGCGGAACATCGCCAGAATGGTGCCGATCGATCCCGCGCGGCTGGGCCTGCCGGCGATCGAGAATTGGACCCGCCGCACTCGCCGCGTCGATATGAGCGCGCTCGGGGGCCCGGCGGCGGTAGATGCCTTCAATGCAGGCACAGTGGATATCGTGATGGGCGGTGAAATCCAGGATTTCCCGCTGACCCGATCGGTGGGAATCCTGCGCGGCACGATCCAGCTCGATCCCGTCATCGGCCTGTTCGGGTTGCAGGTGATGAACGATCGCGGGTTCCTGGCCGATCCTGCCAATCGCGAGGCGATTGCCATGGCGATCGACCGTGACGCGCTGATCGCGCCGTTCGGGGTGGGCGGCTGGACGGCGACCACCCGCATCGTCACGCCTAGCCTGGACGGAGACCTGGGCACAATCGGCGAGCGCTGGGGCAACCAGAGCATCGATGAGCGCCGCATCGTCGCCGCCGCCCGGGTGCGGCGCTGGGAGGGTAATTCGGCCCCCGCGCAGGTGGCGGCACCGGCCTCACTGGCCCCGACCTCGCCCGCAGCGCAGCCGGTGCGTCTGGCGCGCAAGATTTTCCAGCGCGGCCCCAAGACGCCGACGCCGGCCGACCTTGCCGCGCGGGCGCCGCAACTGACGCTCTGGCTGCCGGCGGGGCAAGGTGCGGATACGCTGTTCGAAAAGCTTTCGTCCGATATGGCGGCCATCGGCATTCGGCTGATGCATGCGCCGAATGCTGCCGGGGCCGACCTTGCGCTCGTTGACGAAATTGCCCGCTATCCGCGTGCCGCCTGGTTCCTCAACCGCCTATCGTGCCGTGCCCGTCGCGGCATCTGCTCCGCCGATGCCGATGCGCGCGCGGCGGAGGCGGCGGTGGCGCAGTCTCCCGAACAGCGCGCGGCGCTGCTGACCGAAGCGGAGGCGGAATTGACCGCCTCCAACGTCTTCATCCCGTTCGGCACGCCGATCCGCTGGTCGCTGGTGCGCGGCAGTGTGGACGGCTTCGCGCCGAACACCTGGGGCTGGCACCCCTTGATGCCGCTGGCCTGGGTGCCCAAATAACCTGAGCGGCGCTTTTGCCGTTCGAGGAGTGCGACGACTTTGGCGACTGGACAGGCTTCTGCCCGCCGCATGGAAATGGATCTTCCGCTGGGGTCCGATCCGGTTTCCGTCACCCGCCGCGTGGAAATGGTGGAGCGCATGCTGGAAAACGCGTTCACGATTCCTGGCCTCCGCCGCAAGGTCGGCCTCGACGCGGTCGTGGGTCTGGTGCCAGTGGCAGGCGACGTGGTTTCCGCGCTGATGGGCCTCTATCTCGTCTGGGAGGGGCGCAATCTGGGCATGTCGAAATGGCAACTGGCGCGGATGAGCGCGAATGTCGGCGTTGATACGCTGCTGGGCGCGATTCCGGTTGCCGGCGATCTGTTCGACTTCGTGTTCCGTTCGAACAGCCGCAACCTCAAGATCATCCGCAAGCATATCGCCAAGCATCATCCCCACGCGCAAGTGATCGAGGGTTGATGAGGGCGCATTTGTGGCTGGCGGCCATAGTGCTGCCGCTGGCGGGCTGCGCTTCATCCGATCCGGTGCCCGCCCCCGTGACCTCGGACGAGGCCACCGCGCTCGATCAGGCGGCGGAGATGTTCGACACGCGGCCTTCCGGGGAGCCTTCGGATGCGGCGACGGCGGCTGGGGCATTCTGAAATAGGCCCCAACCACAGTTCGTCATTGCGAGCGTAGCGAAGCAATCCAGGGCCGGGCAAACCGCTCTGGATTGCTTCGCTACGCTCGCAATGACGAGGAACGTGAGGTCATCCTGCCCTAGTCGAAACTGACCTTGCCGCGCCCGGCCTTGACCGAGCCGCGCAGCTTCTTGCCTTTCAGCCGCTGTTCCTTGCCCACCCGGTTGAGCCGGCTCTTGGCGCGCTTTTCGGGCAGCTTGTGGGCATCGCGCAGCATTTCCGCGAGGCGTTCGCGGGCATCGGCGCGGTTGGCCTCCTGCGTGCGGAAGCGGCGGGCAGTGAACATCAGTTCCCCGCCCGATGTCATCCGGCTGCCCGCGAGTTCCTTCAGCCGTGCGAAGACCGGCGGCGTCAGCCGCAAGGCATAGACGTTGATCCGCAGCTGGACCGCCGTCGCCACTTTGTTGACGTTTTGACCGCCCGGCCCGGAGGCGGCGATGAAGCTCTCGCTCGCCAGGGCCTGGGCGCGGTCTATCGTGGCTTCAATCTCGCTCATTCATCGCTGAAGCCGAGCGCGGCGAAATCGCGCGGCAGCGGCGCCACAGCAACGATCGGCTCCTTGTCGCCGCGCGGCACCGTCAGGCCGGCCGCATGCAGCATGGTGCGCGGCGCGCCCTTGCTGGAACCGTAGACCGGATCGCCCAGCAGCGCGTGGCCAAGGCCGGAGGCGGCATGGACGCGGATCTGGTGGGTACGGCCGGTCTCGGGGCGGAACTCCACGAGAGTCAGGCCGTTCTTCTCATCCAGCTTGCGCCAGTGGGTGACGGCGGGCTTGCCCTTCTTGGCCGGGATCATGCGCCAGCCGTCCTTGGCGGTGCTGACCTTGGAGAGGTTGAGGGCGATCGTGCCTTCCTCTTCGGTCAGCGTGCCGGCGACGATGCCGAGGTAGCGCTTCTCGACCAGCTTCTCCTCGAAGGCGGCGGAAAAGCGCTTCAGCGCCTTGGGATTGCGGGCCAGCAGCAGGCAGCCGGAGGTGTCACGGTCCAGCCGGTGCACCGGCGCGGGGTGACGGTGGAAGCCCAGCTTCAGTTCGTCCAGCCGGTCTTCGAGGCTCGGCCCGCCGGCGCGCGGCGTATCGAGCGGCAGGCCGCCGGGCTTGTCGATGACCAGTGCTTCGCCGTCCTCGAAGAGGATTTCCAGTTCCATGTTACGTCAATGCTTTCTCTATGCGCCGTAGCGCTTCTTCGAGCCGCGCGTCATCCGCGGCGAAACTGATGCGGAAGCCGTCATGCCCGCCGAAGGCCGATGCCGGGACCAGCGCCACGCCGTGCTCCAGCAGGTGCAGCGTCAGCTTCACGTCGTCTCCGCCGAAACGGTCCATCAGCGGCGTCGCATCGATCATGCAGTAGAACGCACCATCGGGCGATGGCGTCGACAGGCCGGGAATCGCGTTGATCGCGGAAACCACCATGTCGCGCCGCGTGCGGAACCGCTCGCGCCATTCGGTCAGGAAGTCCTGCGGACCTTCGAAAGCGGCGACGGCAGCGGCCTGGCTGATCGAGCAGGGATTGCCCGATGAGTGCGATTGCAGCTTTTCCATCGCCTTGATCAGCCATTGCGGCCCGGCGGCCACGCCGATGCGGAAGCCGGTCATCGCATGGCTCTTGGACACGCCGGAGACGGTCAGAATGCGGTCGGCCAGATCCGGGCAGAGGTTGGCCAGCGTGGCATGCGGACGGCCGGTATAGTTGATCGGCGCGTAGATATCGTCGGACAGCACCATCACCCGGGGATGGTGACTCAGCACCTCGCCGATGCCGCGCAGCATGTCCTCGGGGTAATAGGCGCCGGTCGGGTTGCCGGGGCTGTTGAGCAGCACCCAGAGCGTGCGCGGGCCGATCTGCGCTTCCAGATCGGCGGGCGTGAAGCGGAAGTTGTCTTTGGGCGATGTGCGCAGCGGCACGACCTTGCCGCCGGCGAAGCGCACGATCTCCGGATAGCTGACCCACCACGGCGAAGGCACGATCACTTCATCGCCTTCGCTCACCGTTGCCAGCATGGCGTGGAAGATCGCCTGCTTGCCGCCGGCGCTGACGGTCACTTGCGAAGCCGCTATCTCGATGCCAAGATCACGCTTGAAGTGCAGCGCGGCGGCCTGCTTCAACTGCGATGTGCCGCCGACCGCCGTGTACTTGGTCTGCCCGGCGTCGAGCGCGGCCTTGGCAGCCTCGATCACATGGGGCGGGGTGTCGAAATCGGGCTCGCCGACCGAAAGCGAGATCACGTCGATGCCGGATTCGCGCAGGGCGATGGCGCGGTCGGTCATCGCGGTCGTCCCCGAGGGGGCAATGCGGGCAAGAGCAGCGGAAGTGTGCATCAGGAGTGCGCCATCAGGTAAGAAGCTGCGCAGGCATCAGGCCGCGCAGCGCATTGCCGATCAGGAAACCGTCGGAAAGATCGTCCAGCGTCAGGTCCGCCTCGACCGCGCGGCCTTGCTCGATCAACGAGCGGCGCAGCACGCCGGGCAAGAGGCCCAGCGCGGCGGGCGGGGTCAGGAGCATGCCGTCCCGCTCTACGAACAGGCTGGTGAAGCTGCCTTCGGTCAGCAACCCGTCATCGCGCAGGAACAGCACTTCCTGTGCGCCGGCCTTTTTCCCCACGGCCAGACCGGAATTGTAGAAACCGCGATCGCTGGTCTTGTGGCGCAGGCGCCAGTCGCCGCTGTCGACCGGAAGCGGCAGCACGCCGACCGTCACCGGGCCGTCGAAGGCTTCGGGCAATTCGGCCAGTTCCAGCGCATAGGCACCGCCGCGCGCGGTGACGAGGCGCAGCTTGGCAGGCGCATCGGCATCGAAGCAGAGCGCCTGAATCGCATTGCGCACGGCATGGCGGTCAAAACTGAAACCCAGCGCCTCTGCGCTGGTACGGACCCGCTCCAGATGGAGTTCAAGCAGCGGGATGCCCTCTTCGGGCGTAAAACGCATCGTCTCGACAAGATCGAAACTGGCGGGTGAAGTTGCCCCTGCCGAATCTCGCACGAAACCCCCTTTGACCAGGCATTCCCGCCATTCGGGAAGCGCTTGTGAATCGGCGACCACCGCCGAACCGACGCCGAGTATGGCCCGGCCCGCCGTTCCCTTGCCGTCCGGCGTCAGACGCAAGGTTCGGATTGCCACATTGAACGCGGCATCGCCAGAGGGTTCGATGAAACCGATCGAGCCGCAATAGGGCCCGCGGGCGTGGCGTTCTACCTCTGCGATCAGTTCCATCGCCCGGATCTTCGGCGCGCCGGTGATCGATCCGCAGGGGAACAGCGCCCGCAGCAGGTCGACGGCGCCCTTGTCCGGTGAGAGGCGGGCGTGGACGGTGGAGACCATTTGGTGCACCGTCGGGTAGCTCTCGATCGCGAAGGGCTGTTCCACCCGGACGCTGCCCGCCTCCGCCACGCGCGACAGGTCGTTGCGCATGAGGTCGAGGATCATCAGGTTTTCCGCGCGATCCTTGGTGCTGGTGGCCAGTTCCTCGCGCAGCAGCGCGTCCTTGGCCGCGTACTGCCCGCGCGGGCGGGTGCCCTTCATCGGGCGGACGGTGACGGTGTGATCGTCGAGAGCGAAGAACAGTTCGGGCGAGAAGCTGAGCAGCCACTCGCTGCCGTTGCAGATCGCCGCGCCATATCCGGCGGCGGCGGCGGGTCTGATCGCGGCGTAGAGCGCCAGCGGATCGCCGTGCCACGGCCCTTCGAGCGGTAGGGTCAGGTTGGCCTGATAGATGTCGCCCGCCTCGATGGCGCCGTGAATCGTATCGAATGCGCGGGTATAGTCGCCCGTGGAGAGCAGCGGATCGAGCGGGCCGATGCCGACCGGGCCGGGAGCGGCGTTTTCGGCCAACCAGCGCGAAATTGCAGCGGCGGGAACGGTTTCGAAGCCTTCGAAGGCGCCGAACCAGACCAGCGGGCCTTCGGCCTTGCGCAGGCCGGCAAGGCGCGGCTCGAGCGCTTGGCCCGCCTCGTAGGCGAGGTATCCCGCCAGATGCAGTCCTTCGCTCGACAATGCCTCGATCCGGGCGAGCGCGGGCAGCACGTCCTGTTCGGCGTGTGCGACGACGATTTCCACCGGATCGCGGTAGATGCGCGCGTCGGCCGCGCCCTCAAGGCGGGCGTCGTCGAAAAGGATGAAGGGCTGGGGCATGGTTGCGATTGCGCCTTTAGCGCCCGATTACCGGCGGCACCAGTGCGCTTTGCCGCACGCGTTTATCGCCCGGGAGCGATCAAGTGGCGGGTCCGCCAAAATCCCTCTCGCCCTTGCCCAACCTGCGCTCTATCACCTTCGAATGGTGCAAGGAGGCATGAATGGAAGAGATTTTCCTGGGACTCGGTGCCAACGGTGAACGGCAGGTCCTGCACCTTGGTCGCGCCAATCGTCACGGCCTGATCGCGGGCGCCACGGGCACCGGCAAGACGGTGACGCTGCAGACGATTGCCGAACAGTTTTCCGCCGCCGGCGTGCCGGTGTTCCTTGCCGATGTGAAGGGGGACCTTTCGGGCATCTCCATGTCCGGCAGCCCGCAGTTCAAGAACGCCGCCATTCTGGAAGCCCGGGCCAAGGAAATAGGCCTGACGGACTATGGCTATTCCGACAATCCGGCGATTTTCTGGGACATCTACGGTGAGCAGGGCCATCCCGTCCGCACCACGATCTCCGAAATGGGGCCGCTGCTGCTCTCGCGGCTGATGGACCTCAACGACACGCAGGAAGGCGTGCTCAACGTCGTCTTCCGCTATGCCGACGAACAGGGCTTGCTACTGCTCGACCTGCCCGATTTGCAGGCGATGCTGGCCCATGCGGCGGAGAACGCGGCGGAGCTTTCCACCAAATACGGCAATATCACCAAGGCCAGTGTCGGCACGATCCAGCGCCAGCTGCTGGCATTGGACAGCCAGGGCGCGGCGCAGTTCTTCGGCGAACCGGCGCTGGAAATCGCCGATTTCATCCGCTGCGACGATAAGGGGCGCGGCTACATCAACATCCTGGCTGCCGATAAGCTGATGCGCAGCCCCAAGCTCTACGCCACGTTCCTGCTCTGGCTGCTGTCCGAACTGTTCGAGGTGCTGCCCGAGGTGGGCGATCCCGAAAAGCCGAAACTGGTGTTCTTCTTCGACGAGGCGCACCTGCTGTTCGATGATGCGCCCAAGGCGCTGCAGGACAAGGTGGAGCAGGTCGTCCGCCTCGTCCGCTCAAAGGGGGTGGGTGTCTACTTCATCTCGCAGAATCCCATCGATATCCCTGAGGATATCGCGGGCCAGCTGGGCAACCGCGTGCAGCATGCCTTGCGCGCTTTCACCCCGCGCGACCAGAAAGCGATCAAGGCGGCGGCGGATACGTTCCGCATCAATCCGGCGCTGAATGTCGTGGAAGCGATCACCGAGTTGAAGGTCGGCGAAGCGCTGGTTTCCACGCTTGATGACGAAGGCGTGCCCTCGATCGTCCAGCGCACGCTGATCGCGCCGCCGCGCTCGCGGCTGGGGCCGGTGGACGCCAAGGAGCGGGCGATCATCCAGTCGATCAGCCCGTATCAAGGCAAGTACGACACCCCCGTAAACCGCGAAAGCGCCGAGGAAGTGCTGGCTGCCAAGGCCGCCGACGCTGCGGCAACCGCGCAGGAAGTGGCGGAAAAGGGCGCTGCCGAAGTCGGCAAGCAGGAACGCAAGAGCCCCAGTCTCTGGGAGGGGCTTGGCGGCAAAGTGGCCAAGGCGGCGGCGGGTGCGGCGGCGGCGAGTGCGGGGTCGATCCTTGCTCAGTCGATGCAGGGCAAGAAAAGTCGCGCGAATCCGCAGGCTTCGGCGGCCAGCGCGGCGGCGGGGACGGTGGGCGACGCCTTGGGCAAGGCCATCGGTTTTCCGGGGCTCGGCCGGTTCGCCCGCAATCTTCTCGGCGGCCTGATGCGCTGAATTGGTGAGGGTTTCCTGTCGTCTGGCTTTCTCTTCGGCGCTGCTTTTCGCGCCGGGACAGATCTGGGCGCAGGAGGCTGCTCCCATCGTTTCGCAGGCGGCGCCCGACTTGCCGTTCGGGCGGCTCAGCGATGCCGTGCGGCCCACGTCCTATCGGATCGACCTGACTCTCGACCCTGAAAATCCGCGTTTTTCGGGCCGTGTCGAGATCGACCTGAACGTGACCAGAAGTGCACCTAAAGTGTACCTGCACGGCCGCGACCTCGATGTGGGCAAAGTCACCGCGCGCTTTGGCGGCGAAACGCTGATCGGCCATTGGCGACAGCTCGATGCCAATGGTCTGGCCGAGGTCACTTTCGACCGCGATCTCCCCGCCGGACCCGTCACGCTCAGCTTCGACTACGGCGCCGCCTTTGCCAACGGACCCTCCGGCCTGTTCCGCGTCAACGTCGAAGGGGCATGGTACGTCTGGAGCCAGTTCCAGTCGATCGACGCGCGTGCTGCCTTTCCAGGGTTCGACCAGCCCGGTTTCAAGACGCCGTTCACGCTGACCCTGCGCACCCCGCCTGGCCTGACCGCGATCAGCAATGCGCCGGAAGCGGGCGCGCCGCAGATCGAGAACGGCCTTGCCGTCCATCGCTTTGCGCCCAGCCTGCCGCTGCCGACTTACCTGCTGGCGGTCATGCTCGGGCCTTTTGCCACGTTGGAGGGTGCCGTCCCGCCCAGTGCCGAACGATCGGCGCCGCTGCCTCTGCGCATCGTCTCCACCCGCCAGAACGCGGGAAAACTGGCCTTCGCGCTCGACGGCAGCGCGCGGATCGTCACCCAGCTTGAGGACTTCTTCGGCGAACCCTTTCCCTTTCCCAAGCTGGACCAGATCACCAGCCCCGTGCTGCCGGGCGGCATGGAGAACGCCGGGGCGGACCTCTACCGCGACGACATTCTGGTGATGGATGCCGCCGCGCCGGTGGAGCAGCAGCGCCTGTTCGGTACCATCGTCGGCCACGAACTGGGCCATCAGTGGTTCGGCGATCTGGTCACCCCCGCCTGGTGGGACGACATCTGGCTGAACGAAAGCTTTGCCAACTGGATCGGCTACCGCATGGGCGACCAGTGGCGGCCGGACCTGGGCATCGCCGGGGACGCGCTGCAGGCGGGGTTCGAGGCGATGGAGATCGACGCGCTTGTCGCCGGGCGCCCGGTCCGCCAACCGATCGAGACCAGTGACCGGATCGATTCCGCCTTCGATGCCATCACCTACGGCAAGGGCGGCCAAGTCGTTTCGATGATCGCCGGATGGCTGGGCGAGGATCGCTTTCGCGAAGGCGTGCGCCGCTACATCGCCGCCCATCGCGGGGGCAACGCCACCAGTGACGATTTCTTCGCGGCGCTGGCCGAAGTTGCCGGCGATCCCCGGCTGGTGCCCGCCTTGCGCAGCTTCGTGGAGCAGCAGGGCGTGCCCTTGCTGGCAATCAGGCAGCAGGGCGACCGCGTGGCTGTGACCCAGCTGCGCTACACCACCGCCGGCATCGCTCCCCCGCCGGGGAAGTGGATCATTCCGCTCTGCTTCCGGCGCGGCGCGCAGAGGAGCTGCACGATCATGGATCGGCAGAACCAGTCCTTCACCGTGCCGGGTAGCGGGCCAGTCTTTCCCAATGCCGGCGGGGCCGGATACTATCGCTTCGAACTGGCGGCCGGGCACTGGCAGTCGCTGATTGCAGCCGCAGGAAGCCTGCCGGCCGGGGAGGCGCTGTCGCTGGTCGATTCGCTCGATGCCTCGATCCGGAGCGGACGCGGTAACGTGTCGGAGATGGCGTTGCTCGCCCGCGCGCTGATCCGTCATCCCGATCCCCATGCCGCCGATGCGCCGTTCGAGGCGCTGTCGCGCTACGTCATGCAGGGCCTTGTCACTGGGCGCGGGCGGCTGGGGTTCAATGTGCTGCGCGAACGGCTCTATGTGCCGCTGCTGAAAGAATATGGCTTCGATCCGCGCGCCGGCGTCTATGTGCATGAGGCGCCCGCGCGCATCCAGCGCCGCGTGCAGGTGGTGGAGGCGCTGCTGGCGACCAGTCGCGGCGGCAAGCTGCGCGACCAACTGGCACAGGCGATGCAGGCCTATCTGAAGGGGGACAGCGCCGCGCTGGACCCGGCATGGATGGACCATGCGCTGGACGTTTACTTGTTCCAGAAAGGCGCCGATGCCGCGCGCGATCTGGTGGAGCGGGCGTTGTCTTCGGACGATCCGGTGTTCCGCCCGGCCGCACTGGCGGCGGCGGCGCGGACCAGTGACGTGAAGCTGGCCTCATGGCTGCTCGACCTGAAAGACCCGCGCCTGCGCGAAGGCGAGCGGCTGAGTTTCCTCGACGGCATCATGGCCCGCAGCGCCACGCGCGATATCGGCTATCAATGGGCGTTGGCGCATCTGGACGACCTGGTCACGGCCAGCGGCGGCCAGTTCTTCTCCGCCCGCCTGCCGCAGATGCTGGGCCGCTACTGCTCGGTGGAGAAGGCCGCACAGATCACCCGCGACTTCGGGCCAAGCCTTGCCGGAACGCCGGGCGCTCTGGAACTGGCGCGCGCCAGCGAGCGGGTGCGCAATTGCGGGCTGCTCGACGATCTGGTCGGCACGCAGATCGATGCGGATTTCGTGGCGATGAAATAGGGGGGGATGCGATGGGGAGGGAAGGTCGGTTTGCGCCCTAGAGCAGTTTTCAACCCGACTGCGCCGGATCGACTTCTCTAAGTTTTTGGTTTGGCGCATTTTCCGAGTCATCAGGTGATTCGACCTGATTAGAAAATGCTCTAAACAGGTCTTTCGGCCGCCACTTCGGCGAGCCCCGAAAGCGGACGGTCAGCGTTGCTTGGGCGGCATTCATACGACTCTGTGAAGAGATTATATTGAGCGTCTGGCTAAGAGTCCGTTTGAAAAATGCCCGCAGGGGCATTTTTGAGGCGGCACCGGCCCGCTCCCCCACCCTACCACCCGCAGGATACTACCGATGGGTGGTAGGGTGGGGGAGAGGGCCGGTGCCGCAAAATTCGCATTTCGCGAATTTTCAAACGGTCTCTAAGTGCCGCGGGCCAGATTCGCCTTACAAAGTGAGTGACGAAACCCCTTTGCCGAACATCATGGCCCCCACGATCAGCAGCAGCACTGCCATGACCGCTGCGTTATGCTGGGTGAGCCAGTCACGCATCTCGTCAAGCCAAGGCCGCACCCGTTCCCGAGCCACGAAATAGCCGATCACAGGCACGACTACGGTGCTCGCAGCAATCAGCACATAGACCAGGCAAACGAGGGCAGCCTGGCCCGCCGGAAGCCGGAATTGACCGAAGGCCACGCCTGCCGCGATACCGACGGTCAAATTCTTGGGATTCGCCGCATAGATGCCGAACCCCAGTCCGCCGGCCGCGAACGGGCCCATCTTCTCCACGGCTTCAAGCCAGTGGGGAAGCTGGGCGGTCTCGCCCCGGCGCGGCCGGGCCCGCCATTCTTTCCACGCAAGAAACAGCAGGCCGGCGCCAAGAGCCATTTTCACCGCCGCGACAATCCCGCTGCCGCCTTTTCCGAAACCGAGCCCGGCCAGGCTGCCGAACAGGATCAAGGCTGCCGCGATGGCGATCATCCACCCTACCAGGAAAGCCGGAGCCGACATCGAGGCATTGGGCGACATCAGCAGCACGATCATGGCGATGATCGGCAGCGGGCTGATCGACACGCCGACCGCCAAGGGTAGCAATTCACCGATCGCCTCCAGCAACTGCGCCCCTCCTCAAACCGGTGTGCACCGGGCAGCGACAACACGCCGCCCGGTGCCGATCTTGCTAGTCGTGACCCTTGCTCATGAACTGTTCGACCACGTTCGACATGTCGAAGCTCTTGCCGCCCTGTACCGGCGGATACTTCGCGAGCGTCGTAAGGTGATCCTTCATCAGTTCGCCCAGCACGCTCGTCTGCCACGAGACTTTCTGGAGCAGGTGGCCGTAGGAGTCGGAATTGTCGTAGCTTTCGAAGGGATCCATGCGGATGTTGAACACCAGCGGCTTCGAGCGGCCGATCATGTTTCCGTAATAGTCCTCGTTGGTCGAGAAGTGCCATTTCCACGGGCCCATCCGCATCGCTGTCAACTTGGACTCGTTGTAGTGGAACACGTGGTTTCTCGCGGATTCCTCGGCTTTGCCCAGCCAGTAGTCGAGATTGTCGATACCATCGATGTACTGGTTCTTTTCGGAAAGGACCTTCCCTTGCACATCGTCCACACCGGCCGCCTTGGCTAGCGTGGTGAACATGTCCTGATGGCATTGAATGCCGTTCTTGAGCTGCAACGGCTCGATCACGCCTGGCCAGCGCAGCATCGAAATGACCCGTACGCCGCCCTCGTAGGTCGTCATTTTCTCGCCGCGCCACGGCGTCGTCGCGCCATGCGGCCAGGACGAATGCTCGGGGCCATTATCAGTCGAGTACCAGACGATCGTGTCTTCCTCGAGGCCGTTCTCCTTCAGCCAGTCGAGCACGATACCCACGTCGTGATCGTGCTGCAGCATGCCCGATCCGTGAAGATCGGCTTCCGAGGTGTATTTCTCGGCCGCGTAGCGCCACTTGTCGTTGAGACGGGTGTAGAGGTGCATGCGACTGGTGTTGAGCCAAACGAAGAACGGCTCGTCCGCATCCTTCGCGTTCTTCATGAATTCGAGCGCGGGCGGGATGAATTCCTTCTCGTCCACCTCGTGCATGCGTTCCTGATGCAGCGGCCCGGTATCGACGATCTTCTGCTTGCCGATCTTGCCGAAGCGCGGATCCTCGGTCGGATCGTCGACATCGGTGGCCCAGCTGTGGATCACGCCGCGCGCGCCGAACTTCTCTTCGTAGGCCTCCAGGCTTCCCGCATAGGCCTTGGCGAAGTTCTGGTAGTCGCGCTGCTCGTCCTCCTCCGAGACGTTGAGGTGATAGAGGTTGCCGAAGAACTCGTCGAAGCCGTGATTGGTCGGCAAGTGCTCATTGCGGTCGCCGAGATGGCTTTTGCCGAAATGGCCGGTGCGATAACCCACTTCCTTGAGCACTTCGGCGAGGCAGGGCGAGGCCGGTTGCAGGCCGAGCGGATCGCCCGGCTGGCCCACGGTAACCATGCCGGAACGGATCGGATATTGGCCGGTGATGAAAGCTGCACGGCCGGCCGTGCAGCTTTGCTGGGCATAGTGATCGGTGAAGCGGATCCCTTCATAGCCGACGCGATCGATGTTGGGCGTCGTGTAGCCCATCGTGCCCATGCCGTAAGCGCTGACATTCTGCCAGCCGATGTCGTCACCCCAGATCACGAGAATATTGGGTCGCTTCGCCATGGTCTGCTCCGGTTGCGAACTTAGAAGGATGCCGCAGAGATAGTCCGGACCGCTTCGGGCAGGGCATTGGGGAAAGTCAGGAGATGCCGGGGGGATCATCCCCCAGGACTTCTCTTGTCTTCTTTTAACCGACCGGCAGTTCGACTTTCGCCCTCAGGCCTTCGACTGTTCCGTCCGCTGCCATCCGGTTCGCCAGCACCAGCGCGCCGCCGTGCTGTTCGGCAATCGCGCGGGCTAGCGCGAGGCCGAGGCCGGCACCGCCGGTAGCGCTGTTGCGCGACGGGTCGCCGCGCGTGAAGGGGTTCATCATCGCGTGGATCTGGTCTTCGGCGATGCCGGGGCCGTCGTCGTCGATCACGATCACGGCGGTGCGGCCTTCACGCGACAGCGAGACGCGGGCGCGGTCGCCGTAGCGCAGGGCATTGCCGATCAGGTTGCGCAGCGCGCGGCGGATCCAGGTGGGGCGCAGTTCCAGCGCAATGCGTTCGGTGTCGCCCACTTCGACGGGTTCGCCCATGTCCTCGTATTCCTCGATCACCGAGAACATCAGGGCGGAGAGTTCGGTGCGTTCCAGCGGGTCGCTTGGGCGGCCGACGCGGGCGAGCGAGAGGATGTCGTCCAGAGTGCGGACGATATCCTCGATCGTGGTTGCCATACGGCCGCGCTCGACATCGTCGGAAACCGATTCGATGCGTACCCGCAGGGCTGCCAGCGGCGTCTTGAGGTCATGCCCGATGGCGCCCAGCATCACGTCCTTCTCGTCCAGCAGGGCGGCGATGCGTGATTCCATGGCGTTGTGGGCGACGATCAGCCGCTGCATGTCCTCCGGGCCGGAGGGCGGCAACTGGCCGTCGAGGTCCTGCGTGCTGGCGAATCGTTCGAGGCGGCGGGTCAGCGCGGCCAGCGGCCGGGTGATGCGGCGCAGGATCAGCGTAACCGCGACCATCAGCACCGCGTAGATGCTCAGGGTCTGGATCAGGATCGGGCCGAGCAGCACGTTTTCGGGGCGCGGCGCGCGCACGCGGGCGACGATCCAGCTGCTATCCTCCGCCGTGCGGACGCCCACCACCATCAGGTTGGAGCGCATCAGCCCGGAAGTCTCGTCCGGAGAGAGGCCATAACTGGCAGCGCGGCGCATCAAACCGCGGCGGGCATAGCGGTCGTGCCCCGCGGCGCGGTGGACGACGACGACATCGTGGACCGCGAAATCCTGATCGGCGAGGATCTTGGCCAGATCCGCTTCCGCCTCGGCATCGCGCGCCTCACCCGCCATCGCCGGGGAGCTGGTGCTGTATTCGAGGTGATAGCCCTTCGGCGGCGGCCCCGAAAGCGGGCCGGGCGAATCGCCGCGCGGGCCGTTCTGGTGGCGCATGATCCCCCGGGGGCCGCGCGTTTCCATGATCAGGCGGAACACGGCGGCATTGAGCATGCCCGCCTCGTACCCCTCACGCTGGGCGCGATAGACCAGGAAGGCGCCGAGGCCCTGCACCAGCAGCAGCGCGGCGGCGACGGCCAGCAGCATCTGGCCCATCAGGCTGTGGGGCCGGGGTAAACGCGGGCGGAGAGAGGTCATGCGGGTGCGCGCTTTCACTCCGCCGGGGCGGCCATGCGGCGCACGTCGGCGGCCAGCATGTAGCCGCCGCCCCACACCGTCTGGATCAGTTGCGGATTGCGGGAATCGACCTCGATCTTGCGGCGCAGGCGGCTCACCTGATTGTCCACGGCGCGGTCGAACAGATGCGCCTCGCGGCCCTGCACCATGTCCAGCAGGCGGTCGCGGTTGAGCACTTGCCGGGGGTGTTCCAGGAACGCCATCAGCAGGCGGAATTCGACCGAGGAGATGGCGACCGAGGCGCCTTCGGCATCGGTAAGGCGGCGCTTCAGCGGATCGAGCTGCCAGCTTTCGAAGACGAAGACTTCGTTCTCCGGCGCGGCGGCGGCGGTGCGGTTGGCGCGGCGCAGCACGCTGCGGATGCGGGCCACCAGTTCGCGCGGTTCGAACGGTTTCACCACATAGTCGTCGGCGCCGATTTCCAGCCCGACGATGCGGTCGGTCGCCTCGCCTCGCGCGGTGAGGAAGATCACCGGCACGTCCTGCGTCTCCACCAGATGGCGGCAGAGCGAGAGGCCGTCCTCGCCGGGCATCATGATGTCCAGCAGGACAAGATCGGGCTTCTCGTCGCGCAGCAGGCTGCGGGCCTCGGCGGCGCTCTGGGCCTGACTTACGGCAAACCCCTGGCGCGAGAGGTACTCGGCCAGGGGTTCTCTGAGTGCCGCCTCGTCATCGACGAGGAGCAGGCGGACAGGTGTGGTATCGGTCATCGCTATCCGTTCGAACGGGACTTATTTTGCCGGCGTGGATGCCGGCGGGGGCGGAGCGCTGCCCTCGGGCGGGCCGCGGCGTTCGGTGCGCATCTTCTGATGGGCGGCCTGACGCTCTTCCTTGGTGACCTGGCCGTCATGGTTGGTGTCCATCGCGTCGAAGCGCTTCATGGCGGCGGCCATGAACTCGGCCTTGGTGACGGAGCGGTCACCGTCCGCATCGGCCATGCCGTACATGTCACCAGGGCCGCGTCCACCCCAGTGGCCGGGGCCACCGCGTCCGGGGCCGCGCATCGGGCCGTGCTTGCCGGGCGCGCCGGCAGGGGGCGCGGCGCCTTCGGGCGGGGGCGGCATGTCGGGACGGCTTTCGGGGCCACCGCGGTGCCAATCCTTCGGACCGCGATCGGCCATGAATTCAGCCTTGGAAATCGTGCCGTCGTTGTTGGTGTCCAGCCGCTTGAACTGCTCTTCGCGCATCTGGGTGCGACGGGCGTCACGGTCGGCCTGATCGATCTTGCCGTCCTTGTTGACGTCAAGCCGGGCGAACTGGGCTTCGGCGGCGGCTTGCGCTTCGGCGCGGGTGATCGTGCCGTCACCATTGGCATCCATGCGGAAATCTCCCCCGCGCGGCGGAGGGGGCGGTGAGGAGGGCGTTTGCGCACAGGCAACGCCGCCAATGGCGAGCGCTGCGGCGGAAAGACCGATGGCGAGCTTGGTCAGGCGGTGGGTCATCTTGTTTCTCGACTCTTCCGTCAAAAGCGGCCCGTCGGCGATACGGCGCCGGTACGAAGGCGAAAGCCACGGGGCAAGGGAAGGGAGGGGGAAGATTTGCCCCGCGGCTTTCATGGCTTGTTCTACCCGGTGCTTGTCGCGCAGTTGTGCCGCCGTCCTGATTTATTGTCGTCAATTGTCACAGGTTTGGACTTGTGTTCAGCCGGATGCAAGCTTCGGCCTCCCTCTCTAGCGCGGACGGTTCTGCGTGCCTTCGCCCGCCGTCACGAACAGCGCGGATACCGGCCCGGCAACATCGGCCGTATGCCATGCGCCGGGGGGATTGATGGCATATTGGCCCGGGCCGATCGTCACGGTCCGCTCGGTCCCGTCGCGCAGCTGCTGGTGCAGGGTGATTTCGCCGGAAAGGCAGACGACCAGTTCGTCGCCGGCGGGATGCATCTCCCACGAATCCCAGCTTTCGGAAAAGTCGTACATTGACACCAGCCGCCCTTCGGCACCGTCCGCCGCAGTGCGCGCGGAGTAGGCGGTGTACCATTCCATGCCGGTAAAGGCGGGCTGGGCTTCGGCTCTGGCGCCAAGGCCAAGGTGGACCGGATGGGTCCTCAGGTCATGAACGGGATTGGTCATCGGCGCTTCCTTCCGGCAATGCGCTTGCCGGAAGGAAGCTACCGCTGCGGCAGTCCCGCTACAAGGTTAGAGAGCGGCGCACTGCGCTTCCAGCCACGCCAGCGTCGCCGCGTCCTCGGGCGCGGAAAGCTGCGGGCCGATCACCTGCAGCACGCGGGCGTGATAGGCGTTCCACCACGCCGTCTCATCCGCCGTGAACAGCGCGGTATCGACCAGGCGGCGCTCGATCGGCGCGAAAGTGAGCGTTTCGAAGCCGTAGTATTCGCCGTCCGCACCGGGGAACTCGCGCTTTTCGACCAGCACGAGGTTTTCGATGCGGATGCCGTATTCGCCGGCCTTGTAGTAGCCCGGCTCATCGCTGAGGATCATGCCGGGGATCAGGTCCTGCGCGGTGCCGGCCTGCCCGCCCGCCGACTTGGCGATGCGCTGCGGCCCTTCGTGGACCGAGAGGAAGCTGCCGACGCCATGGCCGGTGCCGTGCGCGTAGTCGAGGCCGACCTGCCACAGGAACTGGCGGGCAAGGGCATCGAGCTGGCTGCCGGAGGTGCCCTTGGGGAAGACCGCGCGGTCGATGGCGATGGTGCCCTTCAGCACGCGGGTGAAGCGGTCCTTCACTTCGGCCAGCGGGGTTCCGTTCCCGATCCACACGGTGCGGGTGATGTCGGTGGTGCCGCAGGGATACTGGCCGCCCGAATCGACGAGGTAGACGCTTTCCGGCTCCAGCGTCAGGCTCGATTCGTCGGACACGCGGTAATGCGGGCTGGCCGCGTTCGGCCCGGCGCCGGAGATCGTGTCGAACGACAGGTCGCGTAGGTCGCCGCAGCGCTGGCGGAATTCCAGCAGTTTGGCCGCCGCGCTCATCTCGGTCACTTCGCCCTTCGGCCCTTCGACCGAGAGCCAGTGGAGGAAGCGGGTCATGGCCACGCCGTCGATCGCCTGCGCATCGCGTTGGCCCTGCTGCTCCACAGCGTTCTTCACCGCCTTGGGCAAGATGGTGGGATCGCGGTTTTCGACCACGGTGGCGCCCGCGGCCTTCAGCGTTTCGAAGATCGCCGCCACCGCATTGTCGGGATCGACCGAGACGCGCTTGCCGGCCAGCTTCTTCAGGCCGGCGACGAAGTCCGCACGCGCCTTCACGGTAACGGCGTTGCCCAGATGCTGGCGCAGTGCGGGCGTCACCTTCTCCTCGGCGATGTAGAGGTCCGCCGTGCCGTCGACATGGGCGACGACGTAGGACAGCGCCACCGGTG
Organism: Sphingomonas sp. BL-S-28; assembly: GCF_055521515.1. Taxonomy (NCBI): domain Bacteria; kingdom Pseudomonadati; phylum Pseudomonadota; class Alphaproteobacteria; order Sphingomonadales; family Sphingomonadaceae; genus Sphingomonas; species Sphingomonas sp. BL-S-28. The sequence goes on along the minus strand of NZ_CM145484.1, from coordinate 336,750 downwards.
TGCGCTCCACATCGGTGCCGCGCAAGTTGAGCAGCCAGGCGATCGAATCGAGTGCGGAGATCACCGTCGCGTCGAGGCCCTGCGCGGTCAGCCATTCGGAAACGGCGGCGCGCTTCGCCTTGCTCGATTCACCGGCGAACTTGTCATCGTGCACTTCGGCCGGCGCGGGGGAGGGGGCGGGCTGGTCCTGCCACACCGCGTCGATCGGGTTGCCGTCCACCGGCACCAGCGTCGCGCCCTTGGCGGCGAGCGCGGCCTGCGCGGCTTCCACCCATTTGGAGCCATGGAGCCAGGCGTCGTAGCCGATCTTCGCACCCTTGGGCGCATTCTCGCCCAGCCAGCGGGCGGCGCTGGTCTGCGGCACGCTTTCATAGGCGTAGAACTTGCCGTCCACCTGCTCGCGCACCTGTAGGGTGTAGCGGCCGTCCACGAACATCGCGGCGGCCGGCGACAGCGTCGAATCGGTCAGCACCACGGCCGTACCGGCCGAACCGCCGAAGCCGGTGAGCCAGGCGAGGCGCTGGGCATAGCCGCCGACATATTCGCTCATATGCTCGTCGGAAATGGGAATCACGAAGCCGTCGAGGCCGCGCGACTTGAGTTCCTGACGCAGGGCATCGAGCCGCGCCTCGTGGGTATTCATCAACATGATCGGGGTATCCGGCTTGCGGGGGTCATGGGCGCAACATAGGACCTGCGGCGCGGAAGGGAAAGCATCGGGGCGGCCAATTGCTGCGCAGAAAGCGGGCCGGAACTACGCGATACGGTTCCATTCAACACCTCGTCGTCCCCGCGAAGGCGGGGACCCCGCTTTTGGCACGCAGCGGCGCAGAGACGTGGTGGGTATCTGCACGATCTCTCCGTGTCTTCGCGTCTCTGCGTGAATCAAGAAAGCGGGGCCCCCGCCTTCGCGGGGGCGACGGGTTTGGTTGCGGAGAACTCGGTGGACGATATCGGCCGCCAGCCATCCATCGACATGCCCGACTCTTCCACTTTCGCGAGGCAGGCCCTAGATCGTGCCCATGGCAGATAGCATCCAGACCCTTGCAGGTCCCCCACAGGCGGCAAAGAAGCCGCACAGCTTCACCCGCCACGGCGTGACCGTCGAGGACGATTACGCATGGCTGCGCGATGCCGGCTATCCCGAAGTCACCGACAAGGAGGTGCTCGCGCATCTTGAGGCCGAGAACCAGTGGTTCGAACACCGCATGGCCGGCCAGCAGGGCAAGATCGACCTGCTGTTCAAGGAAATGCGCGCGCGCATCAAGGAAGCCGACAAGTCGGTGCCGCAGAAGGACGGCGATTACCTCTACTGGATCGAGTTCGAGGAAGGCGCCGAGTACAAGAAGTGGTGGCGGAGGCCCGTCGCTGCCAAGGATGACGGTTCTGCGGACGAGCTGATCCTCGACGAAGTGGCGCTGGCCGAGGGCAAGGACTACTTCAACCTCGGCGCGATCTCCACCAGCGCGGACGGCAAGCTGCTGGCCTATTCGGTGGATGACAACGGCTCCGAACGCTTCACCGCGCGGATCAAGGATCTGACCACCGGCGAGCTGCTGGCGGACGAGATTCCCGGCACGCTGTCGGCATTGGTCTGGGTCGCCGATAACAAGGGCCTCGTCTACTCGCTCGCCAACGAGCAGTGGCGGACGGACAATGCCCGCCTGCACTGGCTGGGCCAGCCGCTGGAAAGCGACGTCGAGCTTTATCACGAGGATGACGAGGGCTTCCGCGTCGGCTCTTCGCTCTCGTCCAACGAGCAGTGGCTGCTGATCGGCACCAGCGATCACGAGACCAGCGAATGCCGCATGGTCCGCGCCGACGATCCGCTGGGCGAGCAGATCCTCGTCAAGCCGCGCCAGAAGGGCGTCGAGTACGATGCCGATGAGCGCGACGGCGTGCTCTACATCCACACCAACGACACGCACGAGAACTTCCGCCTCGCCACGGCCCCGCTTGCCAATCCCGGCGAGTGGACGACGCTGATCGAGGGCACGGACGAATTCTACCTGACCGGCGCCGACCTGTTCCGCGATTTCTATGTGATCGAAGGCCGCCGTGCCGGTCTCGACCAGATCGAAGTGCGGTACTACGATGATCCCGCGCGTGTTGAGCCGATCGCGTTTCCCGAGGCGAGCTATTCGGCGGGCCTTTCGAACAATCCCGAATGGCACGTGACGACGCTGCGCCTGACCTACGAGTCGATGGTCAGCCCTTCGAGCGTCTACGACTATGACGTCGCCGCGCGCACGCTGGACGTGCTGAAGGTTCAGGAAATCCCCTCGGGCTATGACGCTTCGCTCTATGCGACCGAGCGGCTGGAGATCGAGGCGCGGGATGGCACCAAGGTTCCGGTTTCGGTGGTCTATCGCCGTGACCGTCAGGGCGCGGGGCCGCTGCATCTCTATGCCTACGGCGCTTACGGCATCTCGATCGATCCGGGCTTCTCGACCGCGCGGCTCAGCCTTGTCGATCGCGGTTTCGCTTATGCCATTGCGCATATCCGGGGTGGCGACGATCTCGGCCGTGCCTGGTACAAGGCAGGCAAGCTGGAAAAGCGCACCAATACCTTCAACGATTTCGTCGATTGCGCGCGCGGGCTGATCGCGCGCGGCTTTACCGAGGCGGGCAAGATCTCGATCTCGGGCGGATCGGCGGGCGGCGAACTGATGGGCGCGGTGATCAACTCCGATCCCGAGCTGTTCGGCGCGGTGGTGGCGCACGTGCCCTTCGTGGACGTGCTGAACACCATGCTCGATGACAGCCTGCCGCTGACGCCGGGCGAATGGCCGGAATGGGGCAACCCCATCGAGGACAAGGCCGCTTTCGAACTGATCCTCAGCTATTCGCCTTACGATCAGGTTTCGGCGCAGAGCTATCCGCCGCTGATGGTGACCGCCGGCCTCAACGACCCGCGTGTGACCTATTGGGAGCCCGCCAAGTGGGTCGCCAAGCTGCGCGAGGTGAAGACGGATGGCAACGAGCTGATCCTCAAGACCAACATGGGCGCGGGCCACGGCGGCAAATCGGGCCGGTTCGAAAGCCTCAAGGAAACGGCGGAAGAATTCGCCTTCATCCTCTGGCAGCTTGGTGTGGAAACTTGAGCGACCGCTTTTCCATGACCTTTACGGCGACGGCCCATGACATCGACGTCATGGGCCACGTCAACAATGCCGTGTGGGTGCAGTGGATGGAGGCGATCGCGACCTCGCACTGGGAGGCTGATGCCACGCCCGAGCAGGTCGAGAAGTACGTCTGGGTCGTGACCCGGCATGAGATCGACTATCGCGGCAATATCGCCGAGGGCGAGAGCGTGACGGCGGATACCTTCATTCCCGAAGGGCCCACCGGCGCGCGGTTCGACCGGCGTGTGGAGTTCCGCAATCAGGCGGGCAAGGTCATCGTCTCCGCCAAGACGACTTGGGCCATGATCGACAAGCAAACCAGCCGCATCATGCGCGTGCCGCCGGAAGTTTCCGAACGGTTCAGTGCAGGCTGACGACGTTCTGTTCGGGCATGGACGGGCTTTGCGATACGGCTGAGAAGGACTTGCTCTCGGTGCGGTTGCGCCCGGCCGCCTTGGCTTCGTAGAGCAGGCGGTCGCACTTGCGGTAGAGGTCGTTGAAGCGCATCGGCGGCGCGCCGGTGACAAGGCCCATGCTGGCGGTCACCGGCCGGTCGAGCAATGCCACTTCGGCGGCGATGCGCGCGGGGATGGCCTGACGACGGCGTTCCGCGCGCTCGGCCCCGTTCTTGCCGCGCAGCAGCAGCAGGAATTCCTCGCCGCCGATGCGCACGACGACGGTATCCTCGTCCGGCATCAGCGCAATTGCGACGGCGCGCAGCACGGCATCGCCAGTGGCGTGGCCGCGCGTGTCGTTGATCGACTTGAAGTGATCGAGATCGAGCACCGCCATCGTATCGAACCCGTCGAGAACGAGGCGGGTATAGCGATCCTCGAACCCGCGGCGGTTGTAGAGGCCGGTCAGTGGATCGCGCTCGGCCAGGCTTTCCAGCACGCGCGCTTGCGTCAGCGCGCGGTCGCGCTGGTCCTTGATCGCCATGAAGCGGTCCGCCGCGCCCAGCGTGGTCACCAGCACTTCGAAAGCGATCGACAGGTGCTGTTCGGCCATCAGCCCCAGCGGCACCCCGGTCATCCCCAGCATCGAGGCGATGCGCACCACGCCCATGGTCATCAGCGGCGCCCAGCCGACGATCTGGAACCACACCGTGCGGCTCCCGCGCGAGGCGGCGGTGCCCATGGTCCATGCGAGCAGGCCGATGCAGGGCAGGAACGCGGCGTAGTAGACGTTCGCCACGCTGGGCAGCAGGACGCCGCCGGCAAAGACGTAGTAGAGGGAACTGGCGATCGTCCACGGCCCCATCGCGTTCAGCAGCCGGCGATGCCGCCTGTCGAGCATTCCGGGTTCGAGCAGGTGGATGAAGAACCGCGACGCGGCGATGATGATCAGCGCCCAGCTTATCGATGACAGCAGGCTGAGTTGCAGGATCGAGAGTGAGAGGAAGCGGTTGATCAGGCCGCTGGTCACCACGGTCTGCACCAGCATCGCGAAGACGCCCAGCGAATGCCACAGGGGAAAGGGCTGGCGCAGCACGCGGAAGATCGCGAAGTTAAGCACCAGCGGCATCAGCATCAGCCCGCAGAGCGCGGCGAGGATCAGTTCGTGATCGCCCACCCGCGATTCGTCGGGAGCGGGACCGATGGCGATATCCGAAAGCAGCCCCTTGTGGCGCGCTCCGGTGACTTTGACGACATAGGCGGCAACCGGGGCATCGCCCGCCAGATGCGGCAACGCCATGCGCATCGTCCAGGAGGTTTCCGCAAATTGCAGGGCGTCGGTGGGCACATCCAGAGTGGCGCTGGTGCCGTCTGCCGCCAGTGCGGTGATCGACAATTCCCGGTAACGCGTCAGCCGCGTGGTCAGCACATCGCCCGACGTTGTCGCACGGCCGCTCATGTCGATGCGGACGAAGCTGGCCAATTCGCCATCCACCGGCCAACGCACCCTGCCGCAATCCCAGCGAGCCGAGTCGCGCGCGAGATCGGCTGCCGATTCGCTTTCGGGGGCGAGGGCGGTGCAGATCGAACCCGGCGCAAAAGCGCCTGCAGCGGCCGGCACGGCAAAAAGTGCCGCGACTGCCCCTGCAATCGATATCAGAAAGTGCCGTGCCCCGGGAAACATCATTGCTCCCTTGATAGCACGGCACTCAAGATATGGTTAACAGCTAGGCAAAAATTACCGCAGCAGACTATCTGTAGATATGTGCACGTAGCCCAGTTCGGTCGCCACGGCTTCGAAAGTTACGTGGCCGGCGTGGACGTTGAGGCCCGCCGCCAAGTGAGGATCGGCCTTGAGGGCGGCCTTCCAGCCGAGGTTCGCGATGGCGAGAGCATGCGGCAGCGTCACGTTGTTCAGCGCGTAAGTGCTGGTGCGAGCGACGGCGCCGGGCATGTTGGCGACGCAGTAATGCACCACGCCCTCCACCACGAAAGTTGGATCGGCGTGGGTGGTGGGGTGGCTGGTTTCGAAGCAGCCGCCCTGATCGATGGCGACGTCCACCAGCACCGCGCCGGTTTTCATCGTCTTCAGCATTGCGCGGCTGACCAGCTTTGGCGCGGCGGCGCCGGGGATCAGCACCGCGCCGATGACGAGGTCCGCCTCGGCAACGCTCTCGGCCAGGTTGGCGTTGCTGGAAAAACGCGTCTTGGCGCGGGCTTCGAAGTGGATGCCCAGCCGTTCCAGCACGTCCGGATTACGGTCGAGAATGGTCACGTCGGCGCCCAGGCCCACGGCCATCTGCGCGGCGTTGAAGCCCACCACGCCGCCGCCGATCACCGCGACTTTGCCCGGCATCACGCCGGGCACGCCGCCCAGCAGCACGCCCCGCCCGCCATGCGCCTTCTCCAGCGCCGTCGCCCCCGCCTGTATCGACATGCGGCCGGCCACCTGGCTCATCGGCTTCAGCAGCGGCAGCTGGCCGCCCGGGCCGGTCACCGTCTCATAGGCGATGGCGGTCACGCCCGACTTCACCAAATCCGCCGTCTGCTCCGGATCGGGCGCGAGGTGGAGGTAGGTGAACAGGATCTGCCCCTCGCGCAGCATCGCGCGCTCAGCGGGTTGCGGCTCCTTCACCTTCACGATCATCTCGCAGCCCGCGAAGATTTCGGCGGCGGTGTCGACCAGCGTCGCGCCCTGCTTCGCATAGGCATCGTCGCTGGCGCCGATGCCGAGGCCGGCGCCTTTCTCGACCCAGACCTCATGCCCGTGGGCTACGAGTTCGCACACGCTCTCCGGCGTCAGGCCGACGCGATATTCGTGGTTCTTGATTTCCCGGACGGTTCCGATGCGCATCGTTTCGACTCCGCAAAAGATTCTCGTGCGCGATGGAATACACCGGCAGGACGGGATTTCATCGCGATTAGAGGATCATGGGAGAAGGCCGCGTATGTCCTCCCCGGCACGGGGAGGTGGCAGTCGCGAAGCGACTGACGGAGGGGAGGCGCGTTCTCATGCGAAGTTTGCGTAAACCGCGAGTCCCCTCCACCACCCTTCGGGCGGTCCCCCTCCCCGTGCCGGGGAGGACAACCTCAATGCGCGTCGCGCAGGTCCTGTGTGATGATGCGATCCCGCGCGGCGCGGATGTCGCCGGTTTCGTACTGGATCGACAGGCGCTCCTTGTCGCTGGCGCGGTACATGCTTTCGGCATTGTCGATCTGCTCGCCCGAGAGGCCCAAGTCCTCCAGCGCCTCGCGCGCCATGGAGACGGCGGATTCCATCACTTCGCGCACCATGAACGTGACCGGCGCGTCCATCAGCCGGATCATCGTGCGCCGGTCGAAGACGCGGGCCATGATGCGGGCTTCGGGGAAAGCCTCGTGCACGCCGTGGAGGAAGCTTTCGGAAAGCTGGTCGCCATCGATGCAGAAGACGATCATCTTCGCCTCACCCGCGCCCGCCTGCCGCAGCAGGTCGATCCGGGTGCCGTCGCCGAACCACACTTTCGCGCCGAAGCCACCGGCGACGTCGATCATCTCGATATCGGTGTCGATCAGCGTCACTTCGATCTCGGCGGCGATCAGCACTTGCGCCACGGTCTGGCCGAAGCGGCCATAACCGACCACCAGCGCGCGGGCGCCGTCCTTGCGCGGGCCCTCGCGGGTTTCCTTGCTCGTGGGCATCTCGCGGACGCGGGCGGTGGCCATCATCAGGAACGGGGTGGTGACCATCGACAGCGTGACGATGGCGCTGAACAGGCTGGCGGCGCTGGGGTCGATCAGCCAGGCGTCCCGTGCCTGCGCGAACAGCACGAAGCCGAATTCGCCGCCCTGGCTCAACAACAGGCCCAGCGCCAGCGCGCTGCGCCAGTTCATGCGGAAGGCCAGGCCGATCAGGAAGATCACCCCGCTCTTCACCGCGATCAGCGCGAGGGCCATGGTGGCGACGAACAGCGGCCGCTCGGCAATGGCGGAAAGGTCCAGCATCATGCCCACGGACATGAAGAACAGGCCTAGCAGCAGCGTGCGGAACGGCTCCACGTCCGCTTCCAGTTCATGGCGATAGGGCGTATCGGCCAGCATGACGCCGGCGATGAAAGCGCCCAGCGCGGTGGAGAGGCCCAGCGACTGCATCAGCGCGGCTGACGCGATCACCGTGAACAGCGCGGCGAAGACGAACATCTCGCGCTCGCCCAAGTTGCCGATCAGGCGGAACAGCGGGCGGATCACGAAGCGGCCGGCCAGGATCAGGCCGACAATCGCGGCCAGCGTCTCCAGCACCAGAATCCAGCCCGGAGGGCCTGCGGGCAGGTGCGGATTGCGGTTCATCGCGGCGATGATCGTGATCAGCGGGATAATCGACAGATCCTGAAACAGCAGGATCGCGAAGGATCGCTCGCCAAATGGCGTATGCAGGCGGCCTTCGCTTTGCAGCAGCGGCAAGACCTGCGCGGTAGAGGACAGGCCCAGCGGCAGACCCAGTGCCAGCGATGCGGCAATGCTGAAGCCGGTGGAGTAATAGATCACCGCCGTGATCGCCAGGCCGCAGAGCGTGACTTGCAGCAGGCCCAGCCCGAAAATCTCGCTGCGCATCCGCCATAGCCGCCGGGGCGCCAGTTCCAGCCCGACGATGAACAGCAGGAAGGTGATGCCGAGTTCGGCGATGCCCAGCTTGTTTTCGGGATCGCCGACAAGGTTCAGGATGAACGGCCCAAGGATCGCGCCCGCCAGCAAATACCCCAGCGTGGCACCCAGCCCCAGGCGGCGGAACAGCAGGACGAAGGCAAGCGCGGTGCCGAGCAGCAGGAAGCCGTCGCGCAGCAGGAATGCCTGGGAGTGATCTTGCATCGGGTCCTTTCGGGGGGCGGGAACTTGGGTTGCCGTTAGGGCGACAGGGTAGGGGTATTGGCGGGCAATTGTAAGGCTGGCGTTGGGATGGCTTGACCTTGCCCGTCAATCCCGCTTCCTTTCGGCCAGCGGGGGCCTGTCAGAGCCCCATAATTGCGTAATTTCAAGGGGGTAATCCAATGCGTGCGTTTCTTCTGGCCGGGGCTGCGGCTCTGGTGACGGTCCCGCTGTCGATGGCGGGGGCGCAGTCCACCGATGCCCAGATCGACAAGGTGATTGCCGAAGGGCTCAGCCACAGCGAGGCGATGGCCAATGCCTCCGAGCTGATGGACGGCATCGGCCCGCGCCTTTCGCACTCCGAAAATCTGGAGAAGGCGCAGGCCTGGGCCATGGCCAAGTTCAGCGGCTATGGCCTGACGAACGTTCACAAGGAGCCGTTCCGCTTCGGCATGGCCTGGAACCTCGATTCGTGGTCGGCCTCTATGGTCTCGCCGCGCGGGCTGGTGATGCGTTCGATCCCGGTGGCGTGGTCGCCGGCGACTTCGGGCACCTTGCGCGCGCCGGTGATCCTGGCGCCGATGAGCAAGAAGGAGCATTTCGACGCGTGGCGCGGCAAGCTGGCGGGCAAGATCGTCATGGTCAGCCTGCCCGGCACCGGCAGCGAGCCCGACAAGGCGGCGTTCCGCCGTCTGGATGCGGCGGAGATTTCAAAGGACGATCATTTTGACCTGCCGGCGGACGAAAACGACCGCGATATTCATTTCGTGCAGCGGATGTTGTTTGTCAAAGAGCTGTCGGAATTCCTGAAGTCCGAAGGCGCGGTGGGCATGGTCCGGATCAGTTACCGCGACGCTGGATTGGTGCATGGCGAAGGTTACAATCTTGCGCCGGATCAGCAATTGGTGCTGCCGTTCATGGAACTGGCGGCCGAGGACTATCGCCGTCTCGCCCGGCTGGAAGTGACCGGCAAAGTACCGGCGATGGAAATGGCGATCGCCGCGCGGTTCGATCGCAGCAACCTCGACGACGCCAACGTCATTGCCGACATTCCGGGCCGCGATCCCAAGGCGGGCTATGTGATGGCGGGCGGCCACTTCGACAGTTGGATCGCCGGTGATGGCGCCAGCGATAACGGCGCGGGCAGTGTGGTGGTGATGGAAGCCGCGCGCATCCTCTCCAAGATGCCCAAGCCCCGCCGCACGATCCGCTTTGCTCTGTGGTCGGGCGAGGAACAGGGCCTGCTGGGATCGATCGCCTATATCGAACAGCACATGGCGACGCGCGGGCTCGATCCGAACGTCTCTGGCCTCGACCGGATGGTGCGCTGGCCCTTGGCATGGCCGATCACCACCAAGCCGGGCTATGCGGACATGAAGGCCTATTTCAACCTCGACAACGGTTCCGGCAAGATCCGCGGCATCTATGGCGAGGGCAACATTGCGGCGATCCCGACGCTGGAGAAGTGGCTGAAGCCCTTCGCCTCGATGGGGGCGACCGAGGTGGTGGCCGGCAGGACCGGCGGTACCGATCACCAGTACATGCAGGCGGTGGGCTTGCCGGCGTACCAGTTCGTGCAGGACCCGCTCGATTATGGCAGCCGCGTGCACCATTCGAGCATCGATACCGTCGATCACATGAAGGTGGACGATATCCGTCAGGCGGCGACGATCATGGCGGGGATGCTGTGGCAGGCGGCCAATTCGGATGTAGAATTGCCGCGTCCGCCGTTGCCGTTGAAGCCGGGCAAGTCCGATCCGTTCAAGGTGCAGGACCCGGACGAGAAGTAAAGGAAAGGCAAGATCCTCCCCCCTCGGGGGAGGTGGCAGCGCGCAGCGCTGACGGAGGGGGCTTTCGGCAGCGTTGTGCTTTCCCCCTCCACCACCCTTCGGGCGGTCCCCCTCCCCCGGTGGGGGAGGAGCTAGGTAGTGCAAGGTTGCCTCACAGGCGCGCCGTCTATCGGCAGCACCCGCCGAAACGGTATTGGGAGTGCAGGGGGCTATGCTCCCCTGCTTATCCTTTCCCCCTTAAAGCGGCGCCCCGTTCTCATCGCGGTAGATATCGCGCCGGCCGACATGGTTCGCCGGGCCGACGTAGCCGTCCTGTTCCATGCGCTCGACCCACTTGGCAGCGGTGTTGTAGCCCACGCCCATCTGGCGCTGCAGCCAGGATACCGAGACCTTCTGGTTCTCGAACACCAGCTGGCACACCTGACGGTACTTGCGCTCTTCCGGCTGGTCGGAGGCGGTGGCGTCGAGGTCGTCGAAGCCGAACGAGCCTTCTTCCGGCTCGTTGGTAACCGCATCGACATAGTCGGGCTTGCCCTGCGCGCGCCAGTGATCGGCAACGTGTTCGACTTCCTCGTCCGAGACGAAGGGGCCGTGGACGCGCTTCACCGGGTCGGAGCTGGGCTTGTAGAGCATGTCGCCCTTGCCGAGCAGCTGCTCGGCACCCTGTTCGCCCAGAATGGTGCGGCTGTCGATGCGGCTGGTGACGGCGAAGGACACGCGGGTCGGCAGGTTGGCCTTGATGACGCCGGTGATGACGTCGACCGAGGGGCGCTGCGTCGCCATGATCAGGTGGATGCCCGCCGCGCGGCTCTTTTGCGAGAGGCGCTGGATCAGCACTTCGATTTCCTTGCCGACGGTGACCATAAGGTCGGCCAATTCGTCGACGATGAGGACGATCTGCGGCAGCGTCTCGTAATCGAGCTGGCGGTCTTCGTAGAGTTCCTCGCCCGTCTCCGGGTCGAAACCGATCTGGATGCGGCGGCCCAGCGGCTTGCCCTTGGCGGCGGCGGCGCGGACTTTCTCGTTGAAGCTGGCGAGGTTGCGGACCGAAATCTCGCTCATTTGGCGATAGCGGCGCTCCATTTCCTCCACCGCCCACTTCAGCGCGCGCACGGCCTTGGGCGGTTCGGTGACGACGGGCGAGAGCAAGTGCGGAATATCGTCGTAGCTCTTGAGTTCCAGCACCTTGGGATCGACCAGGATCAGGCGGCACTGCGCCGGCGTCAGGCGGTAGAGCAGCGAGAGCAGGATGGTGTTGAGACCCACCGACTTACCGGAGCCCGTCGTACCGGCGACCAGCAAGTGCGGCATCGTCGCAAGGTCCGCCACCACCGGCTCGCCGGCGATGTCCTTGCCGAGGATGATCGGCAGCATGCCCTTGTGTTCGGCGAAAGCTTCGGAGGCGACCATCTCCTTGAACGAGACCATCTGGCGGTCCGCGTTGGGCAGTTCGATGCCCATGACGGTGCGGCCGGGGATCGAGGAGACGCGGGCCGAGATCGCGGACATATTGCGGGCGATATCGTCGGCCAGGCCGATCACGCGGCTGGACTTGATGCCCGGCGCCGGTTCCAGTTCGTACATAGTGACGACCGGGCCGGTGCGCACGGCGGTAATCTCGCCCTTCACGTTGAAGTCGTCCAGCACGGTTTCCAGCAGGCGCGCATTGCGCTCCAGGCTGAGCTTGTCGATCTTCGGCTGCGAGTTCGGCGGCGGGTCTTTCAGCAGTTCGAGGCCCGGCAGCGCGAACTTGTCGAACATGTCCTTCTGACGATTGCCGATATTGAGCTGCGCGGGGGTGGCAGCGGCCTTGGGATCGCTGATTTCGGGCGCCTTGCGCGGCTTGGCGGCGGGCTCGCGAGCGGTTGCGGCTGCCGGTTCGCCGTCGAAATCGTCGTCCATGAACGGCGCGGATTGGGCTTTCGGTGCCTTCTCGCGCGTCTTTTCCTTCTCGGCGGTGCGGGGCGATACCTCGTCCCGCGCGGGCAGGCGGCCGATGCGGCCGGGCAGGGTCAGCAACCGGCCCCAGTCCCACGCAAACACGCTGCCGGCCAGCAGCAGCCCGCCACCAAGGCAGACCACGGCAATGACGAAAGCGGCCCAGGTGGCGAAGACTCCGGGCAGGAAGCCGGTCAGCGTTTCGATCACCCAGGCGCCGAGCAGGCCGGAAATGCCGCCCATCGATGCGGGCAAGGTGCCGCCGGGCTGGACGTAGGTGAGGCCGAGCAGGGTGCTGGTCGCACCGGCCTGCGGGAAGGCGAGGCTCAGCACCGTGGCGATCAGCACCATCGCGAGGGCCAGCACGAAGACCGGGCGCCACCAGCGCTGGTTCGAATGCTCGATCTCGCTGTCCTCTTCCTCCACCAGCAGCCAGAGCTTGCGGGCGAAAACGTAGAGCAGCGGCACGAACAGCGCTGAAACCGGGCCAAACAGCAGCAGCACGCGCTCCGCCACCCAGGCGCCGACCGGGCCCATCCAGTTCTCCGCCGGGCCGCCGGCAGCGGTGGAGGCGGAGGGGTCGGTCTGGTGGTAGCTCAGCAGCGCGAGGGTGAGGAAGGCCATCGCCGCGAAGAGCAGCAGGGCGCCGCCCAGTTCGCCCGCGCGGCGCAAGGACCGCTTGAGCACTGCGCGCCAGTCCGGCTTGGCGATTCGCCGTCCGGGTGCGAGGGGCCGTGTCGCCATTGGAAATTCCCTTGATTTCGGCCCGTTATATTGCGTCGGCGGGGGAGTCGTCGTCAAGAATGGATCGGGAACAAGGCTGTGAACGGTTACGTAAATGCCTGAATCGCCGCCCATTTGCGGACGGGCAGAGTGCGGGCGCGATGCGGCGTCATGCCGCCCAGCGCGATCACCGGCATTCGCGAGCGTGCCGCCATGAGGCGAAACCGCGTCGGGCCGAGGGTCGCCGCGCCGGGGTGCGAGCGGGTGGCGAAGACCGGCGAGAGCAGCACCAGATCGGCGCGGGCGCGGTGGGCTTTTGCGAGTTCGCGCAGTGAATGGACGGTGACGAGGCGCAAGATCGCGGGGCCTCGGGTGAGTTTTTCTGCCGCGCCGTAGGCTCCGTCGGCGCCCCATCGCCGGGCCTCGTGAGCGCTACCGGATAAGACAATGGCGTGGCCGAAACGGCGGGCCACACGCTTCAAAACCGCGAAACGGGCGCGGCGCTCGGCGGGCGGCAGGTGGTAATGGCGCAGCACCAGCCCCGATCCGCGCGGCAGCCGGGCCAGCGCGGTTTCGAGCGCGGCGTCGTTGCGTGCGTCGCTCACGAGCCAGATGTCAGGAAGAGGTGGCTGGCGGTTCGGCACGGGGACGCTATAGCAGCGCGCCATGGATCAGCCAGCTTCTCCTCTTCAGGCCGTTCGCGCCCGCATCGCCCACGCCGCCAGCATTGCCGGGCGTGAGGCCGGGGCGATCGAACTCGTCGCCATTTCCAAGACCCATCCGGCCGAAGCCATTCTGCCGCTGATCGCCGAGGGCCAGCGCGTGTTCGGCGAAAACCGCGTGCAGGAAGCCGAGGCCAAGTGGCCCGCGCTGCGTGAGGCGCATCCTGATGTGGTGCTGCATCTCGTCGGCCAGCTTCAGTCCAACAAGGCCGAGGAAGCCGTCGCGCTGTTCGACTGCATCCACTCGCTCGATCGGCCCTCGCTGGTTGCGGCGCTGGCCAAGGCGATGGACAAGCTGGGCCGCCGGGTGCCGTGCTTCGTGCAGGTGAACATCGGCGCGGAAGAGCAGAAGGGCGGCTGCCCGATTGCCGAAGGGCCCGCGCTGCTGGCCGAAGTCCGCGCGGCGGATATTCCGCTGGCCGGCCTGATGTGCGTGCCGCCGGCGGGGATCGAGGCGGCGCCGTTCTTCGCGCTGCTCGCCAAGATCGCGGCGGACAATGGTGTGTCGGGCCTGTCGATGGGCATGAGCGAGGATTTCGAGACGGCGATCATGCTCGGCGCGACGCATGTGCGCGTGGGTAGTGCGCTGTTCGGGGCGCGGCCTGCAGTCTGACGGGACCTAAGCTCCTCCCCCCTCGGGGGAGGTGGCAGCGCGAAGCGCTGACGGAGGGGGGTTCGGCAGCGTTGCGCTTGCGCCCTCCACCACCCTGCGGGTGGTCCCCCTCCCCCGGTGGGGGAGGATCTTTTGCCTTAGGCCGCCCGAAACGCCAGCAGCGACAGGCCGAAACCGGCGAACAGCCCGCCGGTTAGCCGGTTGAACACCCGCTTCACCCCGGCCTTGCCAAGATGGCGCGAGAGCGCTCGGCCGCTGAACGCGTAGACCGAGTACCAGAACGCCTCGATCACCGCGAAGACCGCCACCAGAATGGCGAACTGGCTTGCTTGCGGGCGGGCCGGGTCGATGAACTGCGGCAGGAAGGCCGCCGCAAAAACGATGGCCTTGGGATTGCTGATCGAGATCGCATAGCCGCCACGCAGCAGCGCCAGCCACGAGATTTCGGGCCGCACCGTCTGCGCGATGTCGTCATCTTCGGAAACCGGCGCGCGCCATGCCTTGACCGCAAGGAACAGCAGATAACCGGCACCGGCGATACGCAGCGCGGTGAAAGTCCCCGGCAGGGCATGCAGCAGCGCGCCAAGGCCCACGGCGGAGGCGGCCAGCAGGGTGACGAGACCCAGCAGGCAGCCCGCCATGGTGGCCAGAGTGCGCTTCACGCCCAGTTCCACGCTGCGGGACAGCACGTGGAGCATGTTGGGGCCCGGCGTCGCGCTCAGCAGGAAGACCGCGACGGCGTAGATCCAGAGGGTGTGAAGCGCCATCGGGTCCTCAGTCCAGTTCGTTGCCGGTCAGGGTCACGACGTGGAGCAGGTTGGTCGAACCCGGCACGCCGAACGGCACGCCGGCCAGGGCCACAAGGCGGGTGCCGGCGGCACCGAAGCCGTGGCGCAGCGCCATGCGCTTGCCCTTGGCGATCATCTCCTCGAAGCTGCCGATGTCCCGCGTGGTCACCGTATGCGCGCCCCACAGCAGGGCGAGGCGGCGCGCGGTCTTTTCGGCCGGGGTGAGCACCAGCATCGGCGCCGCGGGGCGCTCGCGCGCCACGCGGCGGGCCGAGCCGCCCGAACCGGTGAAGACGATGATGCCTTCGATCGGCAGGGTATCGGCAATCGTCGCGCAGGAGGCCGAAAGCGCGTCGGCGGTCGTCGCGTCGGGCGGGGTCTGGGTGAGGTGAATACGCTCGCGATAGGTCGAATCGGTTTCGACCGAGACGGCAATGCGATCCATGATCGTCACCGCTTCCACCGGCCACTGGCCGGCGGCGGTTTCGGCCGAGAGCATCACCGCGTCGGCACCGTCGTAAACGGCATTGGCAACGTCGGACACTTCGGCGCGGGTGGGCGAGGGGCTGGTGATCATCGATTCCAGCATCTGCGTGGCCACGACCACCGGCTTGCCGCTGGCGCGCGTCTTGGCGACGATGTGCTTCTGGATCGGCGGCACCTGTTCGGGCAGCAGTTCCACGCCAAGGTCGCCGCGCGCGACCATGATGCCGTCCGACAGTTCGATGATGCCGTCGATCGACTGCACGGCGGCCGGCTTTTCGATCTTCGACATCAGCGCGCAGGCACCGCCGATCAGGCGGCGGGCCTCTGCCACGTCCTCGGGGCGCTGCACGAAGGAGAGGCCGATCCAGTCGGCGCCCTGCTCCACGGCGAACGAAAGGTCGCGGCGGTCCTTGTCGGTCAGCGCCGGGACGGGGACGATCGCGTCGGGCACGTTCACGCCCTTGCGGTCCGAAATCGTGCCGCCCACTTCGGCGGTGCACAGGATGCTGTCGGCATCGGCCTTGATGACCACGAAGCGCAGCTTGCCGTCGTCGATCAGCAGGCGCTGGCCCTTTTCAAGGATGCCGAACAGTTCGGGATGCGGCAGGCAGACGCGGTTTTCGTCGCCCGGCGTCGGATCGCGGTCCAGCGTGAAGTGGGCGCCGTGGCGGACGAAGACCTTGCCTTCGGCAAAAGTGCCGACGCGCAGCTTCGGGCCCTGGAGGTCGCACAGGATGGCGATGGGGCGCATCGAATCCTTTTCCACCGCGCGGATATTGGCGATGGTTTCGCGGTGCGTGTCGTGATCGCCGTGGCTCATGTTGACGCGGAACGCATCGGCGCCGGCTTTCAGCAGCTTCTCGATGGTTTCCTTGTCACGGCTCGCCGGGCCCAGCGTGGCAAGGATCTTGACCTTGCGCTGGCGCTTGATGCCGCGATGGTGGGGCGAACGGCGGAATGGGGGAGTGGTTGCCAAGGTCAGTGTGCCTCTTCCTGTATCGGTGCGACCTATGGCAAAGGCTGTCGGACAAACCAAGGACCAAGCGACGCGCCATGCACGAAAACAACTCTATAGACGCTCTTGATGACGCGGTTGCGGCATCGGCCTTCCGCCGGCTCGTCAAACATTTGCAGACGCGCCACGATGCCGAGAACATCGATCTGATGGGATTGGCCGGATTCTGCCGCAATTGCCTGGCGGACTGGATCCGCGATGCCGGTTTCGAAGGCGACAAGGCCGCCGCGCGCGAAGTGATCCACGGCATGCCGTTCGATGAATGGAAAGCGAAGTTCCAGAGCGAGGCGACGCCCGAGCAATTGGCGCGGATGGAAGAGAGCCTGAAGAAGAATGGCGGCGGGCACTGAGTCTAGGCCGGGTCTTCACTCCGACAATTGATGCTGCCCGGAGTCTGTTTGAAAATTCGCTGAAGGCGAATTTTGCGGCACCGGCCCTCTCAGGGCATTTTTCAAACAGACTCTCAGGAACTGGCCAGCTTCATCAAGACCAGCCCTGCCAGGATCAGTCCGGCAGCGGCAAGGCGCAGGGGGCTGGCCGATTCGCCCATGAAGGCGATGCCCACGGCAAAGGCGCCCAGCGCACCGATGCCGGTCCACACCATATAGGCCGTGCCCAGGGGCAGGCGCTTCATCGCCCAGGCCAGCAGCGCGAAGCTGGCGAACATCGCGGTGATCGTGATCACGCTCGGCCAAAGGCGGGTGAAGCCTTCCGAATGCTTCATGGCCGAGGCCCAGACGACCTCGAACAGGCCGGCGATGACAAGAACGATCCAGGACACGACTGCGGGCAACCTCCTAAGCGTGGTTGCCGGGCCGTCCCGGTCTTGAAGCTCCGCTCTTCGATCCGGAAGGGGGGAGGCGGGAACGTGGTCGCCGCAAGGGCCAGATAGGCGGCGGGGGCGGGCAAGGCAACCGATGGCGGCGACCGGTGGACTTATCCCGCGATACGCACAGGATTTCCACAGCCCCCGGCTTTGCCCGAATCCCCGGGAGCCGCTATCAGCGCCCGCCAACTCAGATTCATCACGATATATTCCGGAGCTTTACCCGATGGCCGAAACCACCGACGATCGCCTGCGCCTCCTGATCGAGCGCGTCGAGCGCCTCGAAGAAGAAAAGAAGGGCATCGGCGACGATATCCGCGACGTTTACAACGAAGCCAAGGCTGTCGGCTACGACGTCAAGATCATGCGCCAGATCGTCCGCATCCGTAAGATGAAGCCGGATGACCGCCGCGAAATGGACATGCTGCTCGATACCTACAAGACCGCGCTCGGCATCGACTGATTCTGTCCGGCCTCACGGCCGGAAGCGGCACCGGCCCTCTCCCCCACCCGACCTCCCCAATTCTACCCGGTAGGGGAGGTCGGGCGGGGGAGAAGGCCGGTGCCGTAAATTCTTACCCCCCAAGATGCACCAGCAGCATGGTCGCCGCATTGGCGCCTGCGTGCTGGAGCATCGCGGCGGGCAGGCCGATGCGCTGGCGCGTGAAGCCCAGCATCAGCGCGGCCCACAGCTGCGGCAGCACCAGCGGCAGCGTCCATGCCGAGATGCTGGGATAGTTCGTCAGGTGCACACCCGCGAACAGCAGCGCCACGATCCAGAACACGACAGGATAGGCTGCGCGATAACGGGCCGGCGTCTCCCGCTTGCGCAGGACGATCCATCCCGTCAGCGCCGCAATCACCAGCGCCAGCAGTGAAGCCGCCAGAACGAGCGGCGCAATCGCCTTGGTGGCCACCACAAGAATCGCGAACAGCCCCGCGCAGCCGAGCAACCACAGCGCGCGGGGGCGGCCCGTCTGCCAGCCGCGAAACACCATCTCTTCCGCCAGTGGCGCGATCAGCACCGTGAACGGCAGCAGCCAGCCAGAGGGCAGCTTGTCGAAGGCATCGGGCGCCGGCAGGTGCATGGCCTGCTGCCACAGGCCGATCAGCGGCAGCACCACCAGGAATAGCCCGGCGATGTGCAGCACTTCCATTATGCCCAGCGCCGCCCATCCCGAGCGGGAGCGCAAGCCGATAGGCGAAAGCACGGCCGGGCGCTTCAGGAACGCGGGAAGCTCCCGCACCACGTCGAGTGCGCGAGGCAGAGGGCGGTCAGGGGCGGCGATGTCGATCCGTGTGGCCATGGCCGATGTGCTAACCCATGTTCCTTGCAAAATCCTTTGGGCCTGCGCGTCGCGCCCGTCCCGTGTGGAACCTGGCACTGTGCGGCACCGGAACGGGCCGGTTGCCCTTGGGTGCCGGCCTGTTGTAAGGCGCCCCCCACATCATTCACCGGACCTCATTCTCCGGCCCGTGCGGACTCGTCCGCAGGCAGGCAGACGAGCGAAGCAAGAGCGCAACCCATGGCAGGCCATTCCAAATTCAAGAACATCATGCACCGCAAGGGCGCGCAGGATAAGAAGCGCTCGGCGCAGTTCAGCAAGCTCAGCCGCGAAATCACCGTCGCGGCCAAGATGGGCATGCCCGATCCGGACATGAACCCCCGCCTGCGCGCCGCCGTCAACGCGGCCAAGGCGCAGTCTATGCCCAAGGACAACATCCAGCGCGCCATCGACAAGGCGAGCAAGGGCGATGCCGAGAACTATGAAGAAGTGCGCTACGAAGGCTACGGCCCGGGCGGCGTTGCCCTCATCGTCGAGGCGCTGACCGACAACCGCAACCGCACCGCCACCAACGTGCGCACCGCGTTCTCCAAGAACGGCGGCAACCTTGGTGCCTCGGGCGCGGTTTCGCACGGTTTCGAACGCCTCGGCCTGATCGAGTACCCCGCCAGCGTGGGTGACGAGGACAAGGTCCTCGAAGCCGCGATCGAAGCCGGTGCCGACGATGTCGAAAGCGATATGGGCGATGGCGACGAGAACCCCGGCAGCCACCAGATCTGGGTTTCGGTCGATTCGCTGCACGAAGTCGCCCGCGAACTGGAAAAGGTTCTGGGCGAGGCCGAAGGCGTGAAGCTGGCGTGGAAGCCCAACCTGACCGTCGACGTCGATGCCGACACCGCCGGCACGCTGATGAAGCTGGTCGACACCCTTGAGGACGACGACGACGTCCAGACCGTCTGGGGCAACTACGAAATCTCCGACGAAGTCATGGAGAAGCTGGGCTGACCAGCTTTCGTGTAGCGATCGTTTCCCCGGCGCTGGCCATTGCGGCGCTGGGAACGGCCTGGCTGGCATTCGCGCCGACCGGGCCGGCGATTGCGCAGAACGCTGCGCCGCTTGCCAAGCAGGTTGTCGCCAATCACTGCGCGGCGGGCGAGCGGGTGCTTTATTCCTGCACGTTCCCGCGCGGGGTGGGATCGCTCTGCGCTGACGCTACATCGCTGCATTACCGGTACGGTCCGCGCGGCAAGGCGCAGATCGACCTTGCCAGCCGGCCGGATTGGTCGAACGTCCATCAGGGTGACGTGCGCGGGCAGGGCAACGGCTATCAACGCCATGTTCGCCTGACCAACGGCCGCTTCCATTACGTCGTGTTCGAAGGGATGGACGGCAATCTCACCGACAATCCCGGCCGCACTTATTCGGGCATCGCCGTGCTGGAAGGGCCCCAGGGCGAGCGTGCCGTGGCGACGCTGACCTGCCCTGGCCGCTCGGCGCACGATCTCGACACCCGTCTGATCCAGGAACGCGCCGGGGCCGAGGAAGAGAACGGCCCCTTCGACATGTGGTACTGACGCCATGATCATCATCGGCCTCGATCCGGGGCTCACCTGCACCGGCTGGGGCATCGTCGCCAAGAGCGGCAGCCGCCTCAGCCATGTCGCCAACGGGCAGATCCGCACCGACGCCAAGGCCGGCATGGCGGAGCGTCTGGTCGAGCTGGACGCGGCGCTGACCGACGTGATCCTGCATCATCGCCCCGATGCGGGCGCGGTGGAGGAAGTCTTCGTCAACGTGAACCCGCAGTCCACGCTGAAGCTGGGGCAGGCGCGCGGCGTGGCGATGCTGTCGATCGCCCGCGCGGGGCTGCCGGTAGCGGAATATTCCACCAAGGTCATCAAGAAGGCGCTGGTCGGCACCGGCGGGGCCGACAAGAAGCAGATCCAGCACATGCTGAAAGTGCTGCTGCCCGGCGTGAAGCTGGCGGGCGAGGACGCCTCCGACGCGCTCGCCGTCGCCATCACCCATGCCAACATGCTGGGGAGCCACCGCTAGGGCGGCGCGTTGTTCGCGCATGGACCTGCGCGACGACGAACACTGGATGGCCGAGGCGATCCGCCTCGCCGTGAGCGAAAAGGGCGCCGATCCCGCCCATACCCCCATCGCCGCGCTGGTGGTGCTGGATGGCCACCTGATTGCCTCGGGTGTCAATCGCACCGAGGAATGCTGCGACGCCACCGCCCATGCCGAGATCGAGGCGTTCCGCGCGGCGGGCAGGGCGCTCGGGTCGATGCGGATAGAGGGGGCGACGCTCTACTCCACGCTCCAGCCCTGCGGCATGTGCACGATGGCGGCGATCTGGGCGGGGGTGAACCGCATCGTCTACGGTGCCGGCAGGGACGATGTGCATCCGATGTATTTCGAGGCGCGGCACCTCTCCACGCTCGATTTCGTGGCGGATGCCTGGAAGGACGATCTGACTCTGACGGGCGGCGTTCTGCGGGAGAACTGCGCGGCACTATACTATCGCCCTTGGGATCGGGTGCCTGAGGCGGAGCAGGCCAATGACTAGGCCGCCGTTCCGCTGATTAGGCCGTCTTTCCGCTGATCCGCATTGTGCCCCGTGGGTCTAAAGTCGGTGCCGGATCAGTGTCGCCTGATAGCTGTAATAGCCAGCCGGGGTGCAGCGACCCGCGCGCTGGTAGAGGCAGGGGAATCCGTCCGGCCCCGGCTTGCAGGCCATTCTGCGATAGCCGCGGGGTATCTGTGCGTCCTTGGCGAGAAACAGCGCGTTGGAACTTGCGATGATCGCAGCGGGCAGCGGGTCACGACCGGCGATCCAGCCTTCGGGAATAAGCGTCAAGGGCCGGGGGCGAGCCATCATCGAAGGAACGAGGTGGCTCTTGTATTCGTAGGGCAGGGCGATGCCGCAGATCGCGTTCCGGTCTGGTGCCGATTCTACCAAGGCGGCCATGTCGCCGCCGCCACGAAAGGCGCCGGCCCCACCAGTGACATGCGCGGACCATAGCGAGCACAGGGCCCAACTCAGACAGAGCAGGCCGATCACCTGCGGGCTCAACCGGCTTTCGCCGTCGGACGACGGCCGACCTTGCCCAAGGTAACGCTCTGCCAGCCGGGTGGAGCCGATGGCGGCCAGCACCAGCAGTGTCAGCGGCGTCATCCACACGTAGCGGTATTCCTTGTGGCCGATCAGGCTGAAGACAAGGAGATTGACCAGCGCGGCCCATAGCAGGGGCCGCAATCGCGCCGGCACGAACAGCGAAAGCAGAACCACCGCCGGCGCTACGGGAGCCAGGTGGGAATAGAGCATCGCGACATAGGCGGTGGGCGGCAGCGTGCCGAACTGCTCCTGCAGCCCGTTGCCCAGATTCTGGTAGTAGGTCGTCCAGACCCAGAAAAAGGGTATGTGCCCGGCGGCCAGATCGCTGATGCCGCCGATCAACGCGGCCAGCAGTCCGCCGGCGATGACGGGAAGCCAGCGTTCCCGATCCAGCCGCAAGGTCAGGATCGCCAGCGTCGCCGCAAACGCCACGTGCTGGAGGCGGATGAACACGGCAAGGCCTAGCAGCAACCCGGCGATGAACAGCGTGCGCCGGTTCGTTCCGGGGGCCAGCAGCAATGCCGCCCCCAGCAGCATCGGCCCGGCGCCCAGGCTTTCGGTAAGCATGAACTCGCTGAACAACACGCTCTCCCACCAGAGCGCGGCCACCGTCAGAGCCACCAGCGCCGCCGCGCGCGAATGAAGCGCGCCCAGCTTCCAGGCTGCCGGCAAGGCTATCAGCGTCAGGATCATGAAGAACGCGCGGGCCAGCCCCAGATGAAGGAGCGATCCCGGCGCCAGCCAGTGACCCAGCGCCACCGGTGCAACCAGCAATTCCGGGACCAGTGCGCTGCGCAGGCCCACCCGGTTTTCCCAGGGGATCAGGCCCGCGCCGGTAACCATGCGATTGGCCTGTTCGAGGTACTGCATCACCTCGTCGGAGTAGCCGATGTCGAACAGCGAAAAGCCGCGTATCCGCAGAAACAGTCCTGCCGCGGTGACCACCGCGATGGCGGCGATCCAGCCTGCGGAAAGGCGCGCGGCGGCGGTCTGCTCCGTAGTTTCCCCCATGCCCTGCGTCTTAAGGGGATTTGCAAGGCTTGTCACTTGCATGGGGAGAGGGCGGCGTGCATAGGAATGACATGGGGAACAAACCATGATCGCCAAGCTCTCGGGTCTGCTCGACGACACCGGCCCGGACTGGGCCATTATCGACGTGAACGGCGTCGGTTATCTCGTCCATTGTTCGGCGCGCACGCTCGATCACCTCGGCATCCGAGGCGACAAAGTGGTGGTCCATACGGAGATGCAGGTCAGCGAGACCGACCAGCGCCTGATCGGCTTCACCAGCGGGGCGGAGCGTAACTGGTTCCGCCTGCTGAGGGCGGTGCAGGGCGTGGGTTCCAAAGTGGCGCTGGCGATCCTTTCGGCGCTGACCACCGAGGAATTGCAGCGCGCCTGCGCCGGGGGCGATAGCGCCATGGTCGCGCGCGCCAACGGCGTTGGGCCGAAGCTCGCCAGCCGTATCGTCAACGAGCTGAAGGACAAGGCCGGCGGCATGCCCACGGTTCCCGGCGCGCCCGGGCTTGCGGCGGTGGCGGCACCGGTCGGATTTTCCAGTGCCGATGCCGTCTCCGCGCTCCAGAACCTCGGCTTCAAGCCTGCGGTCGCCAGCATGGCGGTCGGCAAGGCGGTGGAGGAACTGGGCGAGGATGCCGGGCTCAACGACCTTGTCCGCGTGGCGCTGAAGAGGGCCTCAGGATAATGTACGTCGATCGTTATGCCGGTCCCATCGAACCGCCGCGACGATTGGCAATGTGCCTTGGCGTGTTGGCCAGCCCGATCTCCATTACGATCGGACTGATCATCATATCATGGCCGTTCGCTCTTGGTTTTGCTGGCTTGGCTTTGCCGTTTTGCATCGTGGTAGGCATCCCGGCGGCGTTCAGCGCGCGTAGACGTATAGAACTCACTTTTATTAACTGCATGGCAGTTGGAGGCACCGCCGGATTCTTGGCGGGGATAGCGATCATGTTCGCCGCAGCCATTTGCGATTGGTTTTACGAAATCGCGGCATGGTTCTGCATTCTGATTCTGGGCGGGGTTGTCTGCGGTGGAATAGCGTTCCCATGGATTAAATGGCTGGACCGGCGACTTCCGATAACAGGCAACTCATGACCGATAACCCCATCCTCACTTCCACCCGCCAGCCGGAGGACGCCGATGCGGCGTTGCGGCCGAAGACTTTGGCCGAATTCGTCGGGCAGGCGGCGGCGAAGGACAACCTTCGCGTGTTCATCGAAAGCGCCAAGTCGCGGCGCGAGGCGATGGATCATACGCTGTTCTTCGGCCCGCCCGGCCTTGGCAAGACCACGCTGGCGCAGATCGTCGCGCGCGAACTGGGTGTGGGCTTTCGCGCCACCAGCGGGCCGGTGATTGCCAAGGCGGGGGATCTGGCGGCGCTGCTGACCAATCTCGAACATGGCGACGTGCTGTTCATTGACGAGATCCACCGTCTCAATCCGGTGGTGGAGGAAGTGCTCTATCCGGCGATGGAGGACCGCGCGCTCGATCTGATCATCGGTGAAGGGCCGTCTGCGCGTTCGGTGCGGATCGACCTGCCTCCCTTCACGCTAGTCGGCGCGACGACGCGGCAGGGCCTGCTGCAGACGCCGCTGCGCGATCGTTTCGGCATTCCCGTTCGGCTGCAGTTCTACACTGTGGAGGAGCTGGAAAAGGTCGTTACCCGCGGCGCGGGCCTGCTGGGCATCGGCATGGACAAGGGCGGCGCGACCGAGATCGCGCGCCGTTCGCGGGGCACGCCGCGCGTGGCGGGGCGTCTGATGCGCCGCGTGCGGGACTTTGCCCATGTCGCCGGTTCGGACGTGATCACCCACGCCATCGCCGACGATGCGCTGACGCGGCTGGAAGTCGATTCGATCGGGCTCGATGCGCAGGACCGTCGCTATCTCCGGATGATCGCGGATATCTACAAGGGCGGCCCGGTCGGCGTGGAGACGCTGGCGGCGGGGCTTTCCGAACCGCGCGATACGATCGAGGAAGTGATCGAGCCTTACCTGATCCAGCTTGGCCTCATTGCCCGTACGGCGCGGGGACGGTGCCTGAACGATCGGGGCTGGACGCATCTGGGCATGACACCCCCGCAGCAACCGGGGCAGGGCGGACTGTTCGATTCGCAGGCGGACTGACGCGAGCGCGCACAGCACCGTGAGCGGGGCCAAAACTGTCGGGTCTGTTTACAAACCGGGCTTACGGTAGTCCCGCTTCGGTACAGTCTTGAATCTGATCGTCAAATCGGGTGCGATTTAACGCTTTCCTGGTCCTGAAACCCGGTTAACGGCATTGTTCCCTTAACCCCTCTCTGCGCTTTGTAGTGGCATGTCGGTCTGATGCGGCGCTGGTCGCTGTCGGGAGGTCCGAGGGAGCGAAGAGAGAAACGGTATGTCGGTTCGAATGGCTTTGGCGAAACTGTCTGCCTGTGCGGCAGGGTGCGCGATCATCGGCGGCGGCGCGGTTCACGTTGCGGAAACGCAGGCGAGCGGCGTGGAATACCACAAGCTGAAGCAGGCCAAGGTGGCGAAAGTCACCAGGAAACCGGCCCGCCGCGTCATTCCTCCGCGTGCCCCGGCCCATGCCCGCCGCGACATTCCGCGTCCAAGCCCGATCGAACCGGTCTTCGCGGCAGCGCCGCCGGCCTATATTCCGCCTGCGCCCGTGTCGGCACCTGTCGCCACCGGCGGCGGCATGGCACCTGTGGTGATCGGCGGTGGCGGATCGAGCGGTGGCTTCGGTGGCGGCTTCTTCGGTGGTTTCTTCGGCGGCGGTGGCGGTGGATCGAGCGGCGGCAATGTCGTCATCAGTTCCACCTCGACGTCGACCGGATCGACCTCGACATCTTCGGGCGGTTCCAGTTCCAGCAGCAGCGGCGGATCGACGTCGTCCTCTTCGTCGACCGGTGGCCTGACTTCAACGACATCGACAGGCGGCGTCACCTCGACCACGTCGACGGGTGGGATTACCTCGACGACGACCACGGGCGGGATCACCTCGACCAGTTCGACTTCGGGCGATGTTTCGACCAGCACGTCCAGTTCGGGCAATGTCTCGACCAGTTCCAGCACGTCGAGTTCGTCTTCCACGTCTTCGTCGACGTCGTCCTCCACTTCGAGTTCGACCTCCTCGTCGACTTCGTCCAGCACCAGTTCCTCTACGTCGGGTGGGTCTGGCGGTCCGCCACCACCGCCGCCGCCACACGACGTCCCCGCGCCGCCGATGCTGATCCTGTTCGGCGCCGCCGCTGCTGCCGTGATCGGCCGTCAGCGGTTGGCAAAGAAGGGATCCGCCTGAGGGCGCGGGTCCGGGCCGAGCCGACCCAAGGCGGCCGGTCTGGAGAAAGGGGTGAGCGTCGGGGGGCGCTCGCCCCTTTTTCTTTGGTTTGTTGGAAATGCCTGCGGCATTTCCATGCGGCACCGGCCCACTCCCCCACCCGACCACCCATCAGGATACACTCGTGGGTGGTCGGGTGGGGGAGTGGGCCGGTGCCGCAAAATCCGCCTTCAGCGGATTTTCACAGCAAAGAAAAACCCCGCCCCGCACGAGGCGGGACGGGGCTTCCTTCTTGAGCCGGTAGGCGGCTGGTCGCTTAGGCGGCCAGCTTGCGCAGCACGTACTGCAGGATGCCGCCGTTGTTGAAGTATTCCACTTCGTTGGCGGTATCGATGCGGCACAGCGCGGTGAAGGTGAAGGTCGAACCGTCCGGACGGGTCACTTCGACTTCCACGTCCTGGCGCGGCTTGAGGCTGGCAACGCCCTTGATCGTGAAGGCGTCGTCGCCGGTCAGGCCCAGGGTCTGGCGGGTGTCGCCATCCTTGAACTGCAGCGGCAGCACGCCCATGCCGACCAGGTTCGAACGGTGGATACGCTCGAAGCTCTCGACGATCACGGCGCGGACGCCGAGCAGGTTGGTGCCCTTGGCCGCCCAGTCGCGCGACGAACCGGTGCCGTACTCCTTGCCGGCCACGACCACCATCGGCGTGCCCTGCTCCTTGTACTTCTGCGCGACGTCGTAGACCGGCAGAACCTCTTCACCGAAGCGGCTCATGCCGCCTTCGATGCCGGGGACCATTTCGTTGCGGATGCGGATGTTGGCGAACGTGCCGCGCATCATGACTTCGTGGTGACCACGGCGCGAACCGTAGGAGTTGAAGTCCGCCTTGGCGACCTGGTGCTCCATCAGCCACTGGCCCGCCGGGCTGTCGGCCTTGATCGAACCGGCCGGCGAGATGTGGTCGGTGGTGATCGAATCGCCGAGGATCAGGAGGGGTTTCGCCTCGATGATGTCGTTCACCGGCGCCGGGGTCATTTCCAGGCCTTCGAAGTACGGCGGGTTGGCGACATACGTCGAACCGGCGCGCCACGAGTAGGTTTCCGAACCGGTGACGTTGATCGCCTGCCAGTGCTTGTCGCCCTTGTAGACGTCGGCATAGCGGGCCTGGAACATCGGGCGGTCCATGCAAGTGGCCATGGTTTCAGCCACTTCGTTGTTGGTCGGCCAGATGTCCTTGAGGAACACGTCGGTGCCGTCCTTGCTGACGCCGATCGGGGTGGTGGTGAAGTCTTCCACCACGGTGCCCTTCAGAGCGTAGGCAACGACCAGCGGCGGCGAGGCCAGGAAGTTCGCGCGCACGTCCGGCGAGACGCGGCCTTCGAAGTTGCGGTTGCCCGAGATGACGGCGCTGGCGACCAGGCCGTTCTCGTTGATCGCCTTCGAGATCGGTTCCGCGAGCGGGCCCGAGTTGCCGATGCAGGTGGTGCAGCCGTAACCGACGAGGTTGAAGCCGATGTTGTCGAGGTGCGACTGCAGGCCGGCCTTGTTCAGGTAGTCGGTGACGACCTGCGAACCGGGGGCGAGCGAGGTCTTCACCCAGGGCTTGGGCTTCAGGCCCAGCTCGTCGGCCTTCTTGGCGACGAGACCGGCGGCGACCAGCACGCTCGGGTTCGAGGTGTTGGTGCAGCTGGTGATGGCGGCGATCATGACGTCGCCGTCACCGATGTCGAAGTCCTTGCCTTCGACGGGGACGCGCTGTGCCGACTTCTTGTAGGTCTCGGCCATGTCCTTGTTGAACACGTCGTCGACGTCGGGAAGGGCAACCCAGTCCTGCGGACGCTTCGGGCCGGCGAGCGAAGGCACGACGGTCGAGATGTCGAGTTCGAGGGTCGACGAGAAGATCGGATCGGCAGCGCCGGCTTCCATCCAGAAGCCCTGTTCCTTGGCATAGGCTTCGACGAGGGCGATCTGCTCTTCTTCACGGCCGGTGAGGCGCAGGTAGTCGAGCGTCTTGTCGTCGATGCCGAAGAAGCCGCAGGTGGCGCCGTATTCCGGAGCCATGTTGGCGAGCGTCGCACGGTCGGCCAGCGACAGCGAGGCAAGGCCGGGGCCGAAGTATTCGACGAAGCGGCCGACCACGCCGTGCTTGCGCAGCATCGAGGTGCAGGTGAGCACGAGGTCGGTAGCGGTGACGCCTTCCTTCAGCTCGCCGGTGAACTTGAAGCCGACGACTTCGGGGATGAGCATCGAGACCGGCTGCCCGAGCATCGCGGCTTCCGCCTCGATGCCGCCGACGCCCCAGCCCAGCACGCCCAGGCCGTTGACCATGGTGGTGTGGCTGTCGGTGCCGACGCAAGTGTCGGGATAGGCAACGGTTTCACCGTTCTGGTCTTCGCTGGTCCACACCGACTTGGCGATGTTTTCCAGGTTCACCTGGTGGCAGATGCCGGTGCCCGGGGGAACCGCGTAGAAGTTGGCGAGCGACTTGGAGCCCCACTTGAGGAAGTCGTAACGCTCCATGTTGCGCTGGTATTCGATCTCAACGTTCTCTTCGAACGCCTTGGGGTGACCGAATTCGTCGACCATGACCGAGTGGTCGATCACGAGGTTCACGGGGACCAGCGGGTTGATCTTGCTGGTGTCACCGCCGAGCTTGGCGATCGCGTCGCGCATCGCGGCAAGATCCACCACGCAGGGCACGCCGGTGAAGTCCTGCAGCAGAACGCGCGCCGGGCGGTACTGGATCTCTTCACCGGTGGTGGGGTTCTTCTGCCAATCGACCACCGCCTGAACGTGATCGGTCGAGACGGTGAAGCCGCCGTCTTCGAAGCGCAGCAGGTTTTCCAGCAGCACCTTCATCGAGAACGGCAGGCGGCTGATGTCGCCCAGCTTCTCGGAGGCTTTCTTGAGCGAGTAGTAAGCGACGTCCTTGCCGCCGACGGTCATGGTGCTGCGGGTACCGAGCGTATCCTGTCCGACCTGGGTCATTTGGGTCTTATCCCCTTCTGTATGGAGCCTGTCGCCAATAGCGCGGCCCCCTTCACGGAACCGAACTGGCCAGGTCCCGAAAAGGATCGCCGTGCTGCATCGCGACAAAGCGGAGTCTGCGGCCCCGCCGATGCGCGTTCCGGGCCTTAAGGTCAAGGGGGGCTGGCCGCTGACTTACGATGTGTGACTTGCGTTTCTTGCACCGATCCAGCAGCCGCCAACGATCAGCAACGTGCCCGCAACAGTGGCAATGCCCAGCCGCTCATCGAACATCAGCCAGCCCAGCAGTGCGGCCCAGAGGAAGCCGGTATATTCGATCGGCAGCAGCACTTGCGTCTCGGCGCGGGCGTAACCCCATGAAAGAAACAGCAATGCGCTGGTCGCCAGGGCTGCCCCGGCGAGGATGAGGCCCAGGCTGCGGGGATCGGGAACGACCGCCAGCCACGGCGAAAAAACAAGGAAAATCAAGGTTACGCCAAGGTTCTGGAACATCGCGACCTCCACTGGCTTGGCCAGCAGGGCCTGCTTGCGCTGGAGTACGAGATTCACCGCATAGAAGACCGAGGAGACGAGGACGGCGGCGGTGCCCTGCACCGCCTGCTCGGAATATTCCCCGCCGCCCAGCTTTCCGGCCAGAATGACGACGACCCCGACGACCCCCAGCAGGGAGGCAAGGATGGCCTGCGGTCGGATCTTTTCGCCCAGAATCAGTGCCGCGAAATAGAGCGCGATGATCGGCGAGAGGAAAGACAGGGCCATTCCTTCGGCCATAGGAATTCGTGCAAGGCCATAGAAAAAGAGCGCAGCCATCGCCGAAGTGATCGCTGCGCGCAGGGCATGGACCGACAGAACCGCGCGCGAAGGGGTAGGCCTGCCCGCCGCCAGCCACAGCGGAACGGTCATCAGCGTGCCGAACAGGTTGCGCAGCAGCAGCGCGGTGTAGACCCCCACCGCCAGCGAGGCGCCCTTGATCGTCGCGTCCATCGTGCTGAACGTGGCGATACCGGCTGCCACCGCGAGCACGGGCCCAAATCGTGCAAGCAGCGTTTGCGAGCGGTGGGCGGGTGAGGAAGGCGCGGGCGCGTGCATGGCAGTTCGCCTGTCGCCCCCTGCAAGCGCGCACGCAAGCAATTCATCGCAGGGTCAGGCGAAATCCTTGAATTGGGCACTATATGGGGGCAAAGCGGTTTTATCCGGCAGCGGCGCTTTTCGCGGCTGCGGTTCCCCCATGCATGACGACGTGGGCTCTATGACAGACAGGTTCAGGACAAGATGGCGAGTTTGAAGCGGTTCGGTTGCAGCGTGCTGGCGGTTGTCGCGGCAACGGGCCTTGTGGCGCAGCCCGTGGTGGCCCAGAAAACGGACAGCACTACGGCCCCGAAGGCCAAGAAGCTTTCGACGCCGACCTCGATCCTGCCCGCCGCGCAGGCGACGCCGCAGCCCGCCGCGACATCGCAGCCCAAGACGACGAAGGGAACGCCCTCTTCGGTTCCGACGACTGCGCCGACTACGGGGCCGGCCTCTGCCCCCAGCGGCGTGCCGCCGGTGGTGCCGGTTACCATCCCCGCGCCCGGCCAACCCGGTCAGCACGATGCGTTGCTGGCGGAGCCGGTGATGTCGTGGTCGCTGGCGGATGCCAAGGCGCTGCTGCAGACCATCGGCTATATCGGCAAGGAAGGTCTGGTTCCGGCCGACTACCAGCCTGCCGCGCTCAAGGCGGCCATTGCAAAAGGCGAAGGCGACGAGCTGGACCAGCTGGCCAGTCGCGTGTTCGGCTGGCTGATCGAGGATCTTCGCGACGGCCGCACGCCGATGACGGCGCGCGTGCAGTGGTTCGCGGTCGATCCCGATCAGGACGTGATGCCCACGGCGCAGATCATGGCGCAGGCGCTGTCGAACCATGACGTTGCCAGCGTGGTCGACCAGCTGGCGCCGACCAACCCGGACTATGCCGCGCTGAAGGCCGCGTACAATGCCACGCCGGTGACGGACAAGGCCAAGCGCGCGCTGATTCAGGCGAACATGGACCGCTGGCGCTGGCTCGCCCGCGATCTGGGCGACGTTTACCTGATGACCAACGTGCCGGAATTCCAGCTTCGCCTCGTAGTGAAGAACAAGATCATCCGCACGTACAAGACCGTGGTCGGCAAGCCGGGCCGCACCGCGACGCCGCAGCTGGCCGAAACGGTGACGGCGGTGGTGTTCAATCCCACCTGGACAGTGCCGCAGTCGATCGTGAAGGGTGAAGGCCTTGGCGCGAAAGTGCTGAACAATCCCGGTTGGGCGAAGTCGGCCGGATACAAGGCGACCAAGAGCGCGGACGGCGTGATCACCGTCGTCCAGCAGCCGGGGCCGGGCAACTCGCTGGGCCTGATGAAGATCGACATGCCCAACCCGCATGCCATCTATCTGCACGACACCCCTTCGAAGCAGTATTTCAACGCCGACGTGCGCGCGTTCAGCCACGGCTGCATCCGCACCGAGCGCGCGGTGGAACTGGGTATGACGATGGCGATCCTGGGGGCGCAGAAGACTGCGACCGAAGCGGCCGACATCTCACGCTCCGGCCAGTACACCAAGGTGGAAATGACGCGCACCTTCCCGGTCTACGTCTCTTACTTCACTTTCGCGCGCGCGATCGATGGCCAGCTGACGGCGTTCAACGACCTCTACGGCCGCGACAAGCCGGTGCTCGACAGCTTCAACGCCCCGCGTCAGCTGAAGACGACCCAGCGCGCGAGCGAGGAAGAAGTCATCAAGCTGGATAACCCGCTTTAAGGTTTGAAAATCCGCTGCCAGCGGATTTTGGCGGCACCAGCCCTCTCCCCCACCCGACCACCCGACGACAGTACCCTATGGGTGGTCGGGTGGGGGAGAGGGCTGGTGCCGCAAGCCATTCGCGGATGCGAATGGCGCACCAAGCCAAGACTCAACGCGCGGGCGATTGGCGGGACTCTGGCCTTGCCTCGGGCAGCGCGGGTGGCCACCTAGGCGGACGATGTTTGCCGAGGAAACCCGATCATGAGCGAGAACACCGACCGCATCGGCGAGGCGACCGCGCGGATCGTCGAACTCGAAGCCGAACTGGAGGCCTCTGGCACCACCACCCGCGCCGAGGCTGAATTGGCCCGTGCCAAGGCGTTGCTGCACGAATGGGTGGATAGCGTGGTTGCCGTGGTCGCCACCCCCGGCGTCGGCCGCGCAGTGCTGATCCACGACAACGGCACCGAATCGCGCATCGCCTCGCCCGATCTGCCGTTCCGGCTGGCCGTGCCGGTTTCCTTCGAGCCGCGGGAAAGCTAAGCCGTCGTATACCCAGCGGTGGGCCAGCGGTGGGAGTACGACGATGGTCTGGGATTTGCGGCGTGCCCTGCTCCGCAAGGAAGAGTTTGAATCGGGGCGCCTCACCGATTTCGAGTTTCGCGAAACCGTTCGCACGCTCAAGCTGATGGCGCAGGCGTTCGATGCCGATGAGGCGGCCGTGCTGGACGCCCTGATCGACCATGGTTTCGATGCCGCGCTACACGGCTTTCCCGAAATGCTGGGCGAGGAGACGCGCGATGCCGTCTGCCTGCGCCTGCGCAAGGACGCGCGCCAGATGCTGATCCGCGAGCGGGGCGATCCCACGCCCTATCGACTGGGCTAGAGCGGTTAGACCCGGCGCAGCAATTTCACCAGCATCTGGTCGAGGCTCGACAGGAACCGCGAGCGGTCTGCCTTGCTGAACGGCGGCGGTCCCCCGATCACGTCGCCACCGGCGCGCAAGTCGGCCATGATCGCGCGCGTGGCGATGGCACCGCCGATCGAGGACATGGTGAAGGGCTTGCCGTTCGGCGCCAGAACTTCCGCGCCCAGTTTCAGGCAGCGGTCGGCCAGCAGGATGTCGGCGGTGATGACCACAGTGCCGGGCGCGGTGTTCTCCACGATCCAGTCGTCGGCAGCGTCGAAGGAATCGCTCACCACCTTGCGGGAGATGAGCGGCGACTGCGGCACCCGGATCGGGCTGTTGCTGACGACGACCACCGGCACCTTGTAGCGCTCGGCAACGCGGTAAGTTTCGTCCTTCACGGGGCAGGCGTCGGCGTCGATCAATATGCGGATCATGGCAGCGTCATAGCCCATGCCACGCAAATGGCGAACATGGTTGCCGAATTTGCGGTCCCGGCGCATCATGCCGCCGAACCGGAGAGCCGCCATGCCGCAGCCTACGATCACCGCTTTCGCTCGCTCGCCGGATCGCGGCCGGGGACTTGCCCGAGACATGGCGGTCCGCTGGGCGCTGGAGGAAGTGGGGCAGCCCTACACCGTGCGCCTCGTTTCGTTCGAGGAGATGAAGCAGCCGGCGCATCGCTCGCGTCATCCGTTCGGCCAGATCCCGACTTATGAGCAGGGCGATCTCGCGCTGTTCGAATCCGGGGCCATCGTGCTGCACATCGCGCAGACCCATGCCGGGCTGCTGCCGCTGGATGGCGATGCGCGGGCGCGGGCGGTCATGTGGATGTTCGCCGCGCTCAGTTCGGTGGAGCCGGTGATCATGCAGCGGTCAGAAGTGTTGCTGTTCGAGCGGGAACGGCCCTGGTACGAAACGCGCCTGCAATCGATAGAGGAACGCATCGGCGCGCGGCTGGCGGAACTGTCGGCCCGTCTCGGCACGGCGGAATGGCTCGATGGAGCATTCAGCGCTGGCGATCTGATGATGGTGCAGGTCTTGCGCCGGCTCGGTGGATCGGA
The DNA here is from genome assembly GCF_055521515.1 of Sphingomonas sp. BL-S-28. Lineage (NCBI taxonomy): Bacteria > Pseudomonadati > Pseudomonadota > Alphaproteobacteria > Sphingomonadales > Sphingomonadaceae > Sphingomonas > Sphingomonas sp. BL-S-28. Next base: position 303,073 of record NZ_CM145484.1, on the reverse strand, counting down.
TGTGCTGGCCGCGAACGAAACCGTGCTGGGCTATGTCGCGCGGGGTGAGGCGCGGCCGGCGTTCCAGCGCGCCTTTGCCGCCCAGCACGCCGTTTTCGTGGAAGCCGCGGCGGGCGATTCCTGAAGGTTCAGCGAAGAAACGCCACAAAACGGCCACTCAGCCGGCCGACGGTCTTGCCGTCTCGGGTCAATTCGGACTGCACCTCGATCCGGGCGCGTTTCATCCGCAGCAGCGTCTTCACGAAGCCCGGCCATGTGGCGGGGACTTGCAGAAATCCCCGAGCTTCGAAAGCGCCGTCGATTGGCAGATCGTAGTCAATCCGGTTGGACTGGATCACGACTTCGGCGCTCAGCCCTTCCGCCACGAGCCGCGTATGGACCACCGACCAGGCGGCAAGGATGCCCAGCGCGGATGCGCTGCCGCCGAACACGGTGTGCTTGTGATTGATGTTGGGTTCCAGCGGCGCCGTGAGCACCACCGCGCCCGGCTCGGCGGAGACGACCGCCACTTGCATCGCAGCCGACAGGGGGATCTGGCGGTGCAGATAGGCTTGAAGATCGCGTTCATTGCTCATCGGCCATCCCCTGCGAAGGATCAGTGCTGGCGGATCACCGCCAGGAATTCCTCGCCATAGGCTTCCAGCTTGCGCGCACCGATGCCGCCGATCGCGCCCATTTCGGTGAGCGTTGACGGACGGGCATTGGCCATTTCGCGCAAGGTGGCATCGTGGAAGATGACGTAGGGCGGCACCCCGGCCTGCTGGGCCAGATCGCGGCGCAGCGCGCGCAGCGCTTCGAACAGCGGATGGCCGACCGGATTGGCGCCGCTGTCGCTGCTGCCGCCGCGCCTTTTGCGCTCACGCTTGGGCGGCACGACGATGGCGACGGCGGCCTCACCCTTGAGGATCGCGCGGGCATCGCCGCCCAGCGACAACCCGCCATGTTCGGTCGGCAACAGGCTGCCGCGCGCCTGAAGCGCGCGGGCGAGCGATTTCAGTAGCGGCTTCTCGTCCTCGGTCAGAATGCCGAAAACCGAAAGCTGGTCATGCCCGCGTTGCAGCACGCGGTCGTCGGTGATCCCGCAGAGCACCTTTTCGAGATGGCCGAGCCCGTAGCTTTGCCCGGTGCGGTAGACGGCCGAGAGCAGCTTGCGCGCCAGTTCGGTGACATCGACCACGCCGGCGGGGTTGAGGCAGTTGTCGCAATTGCCGCAAGTCTGCGCGGGCGTTTCGCCGAAGTGGCGCAGGAGCACGGCGCGCCGACATTCGGCGGTTTCGACGAGTGCGGCCAGCGAATCGAGGCGCTGGCGTTCGCTCTGCTGGCGGCTGGGATCGACTTCGGAAAGGCGCTGGCGGGCGCGGGCGAAGTCGTCCGCACCCCAGAACATCACCGCCACCGAAGGGTCACCGTCGCGCCCCGCGCGGCCGGTTTCCTGATAATAGGCCTCGATCGACTTGGGGATGCCGGCATGGGCGACGAAGCGCACGTCGGGCTTGTCGATGCCCATGCCGAAGGCGACCGTGGCCACCATCACCATGTCTTCGGAGGCGACGAAGGCGGCCTGATTGCGCGCGCGCACTTCGGGGTCGAGCCCGGCGTGATAGGGCAGCACGCGGCGGCCGGTGGCGGAGGCGAGCGTTTCGGCCAGTTGCTCCACGCGGGCGCGGGTGGGGGCGTAGACGATGCCGGGGCCGGGGTTTTCGTCCATCACGGCTTTAAGCTGCCGCATCGCATTCTCGCGCGGGCGGATGGCATAGCGGATGTTCGGCCGGTCGAACCCGGCGACGATCAGGCCTTCGTCTGGAATGCCGAGCTGGGCGAGGATGTCCGAACGGGTGTGATGGTCTGCCGTTGCCGTCAGCGCGAGACGCGGGACGGTGGGGAAGGCATCGAGCAGCGGCTTCAGCAGCCGGTAATCGGGCCGGAAATCGTGGCCCCATTCGGAAACGCAGTGTGCCTCGTCGATGGCGAAAAGGGCGACGCGCGACTGTTCCAGCAGTTCGCGGAAGTAGGGCTGGCTGGCGCGTTCGGGGGCGATGTAGAGCAAGTCCAGCTCGCCCGCGCGGAAGCGGTCCATCGTCTGGCCGCGATCGGCATCGGCGCTGGTCAGCGTGGCGGCGCGGATGCCGTTGGCGGTGGCCGAGCGCAACTGGTCGTGCATCAGCGCGATCAGCGGGGAGACGACCACGCAGGTCCCCTCCAGCATGACGGCGGGCAGCTGATAGGTCAGTGACTTGCCGGCGCCGGTGGGCATCACCGCAAGGGTGGAGCGCCCCTCCAGCACGCGGGTGACGACATCCTCCTGCACGCCGCGAAAGGCGGAGAACCCGAAGGTCGCATGGAGCGCTTCGAGAGCATCAGGCAGAAGATCGGCATCGGGCACGGCCGGGCTTATGGCAGAGGCAGGGGGGCGCTGAAAACCGCTTGGCCGATGATTTCCTCCGATTCCGCCCCTTCCGCTTGCGGTTTTGCCAGAGGGGTAGTCGAGTTCGAGTTACAAAACGGCAAGTTGGACTGCCGGAACGACATAGTGGAGAGATGGGCATGACGCAGCGCGTAGCGGTGGTGACGGGGGCGAGTTCGGGCATCGGGCTGGAAACGGCGCGGGCCCTGGCGGCGCAAGGTTTCCGCGTGTTCGGCGTGGGCCGCGATGCCGGGCGCTGCGCGGCGGCGCAGGCCGATCTGGGCAGCGGTGTGGAGATGCTGCGCGGCGATCTTTCGCTGCTGGCCGAGGCCGACCGGCTGGCGGACGAGATTGCCGGCAAGGTCGACCGGGTCGACGTGCTGGTGAACAATGCCGGCGGCATGGCGCGCGAGCAGGAAATGACGGCGGAAGGCTTCGAGGCGAATTACGTCGGCAATTTCCTGGCGCCTTTCGCGCTGACGGCGCGGCTCTTGCCGCTGTTGCGCAAGGCAGCGGCGGATGCGCCTGAAGGTAGCGTGCGGATCGTCAACACCGCCTCGGACGGCAGCGAGATGATCCCCGGCATCAATCTGGGCGATCTGCAGAACCTGAACAATTGGAGCCCCGGCGCGGCCTATTGCAGCGGCAAGCTGGCCAATGTGCTCCATGCCCGTGCCTTGGCCTCGCGCGTGGAGGACGACGGCATCGTCGCGCATTCGGTCCATCCGGGCACGGTGGGCAGCAACTTCTTCTCGCACACGCCGGACAGCGTGCAGGCGGCCTATGGCGATGCGCCCAAGCTCTCGCCGGAGCAAGGGGCGGATACGGTGATCTGGCTCGCTTCGGCGGAGGAACCGGGCCGGTCGAGCGGCGGCTATTGGTACGAGCGGGCCGCGCGCAAACCGAATCCACTGGTGGAGGATGCCGCCTTCGTGGAGGCGTTCTGGGCGGCGGCGGAGAAGCTGGCCGGCCGATCCGGCGTCTGAAAATGAAAAAGGCCGGGATGATGATCCCGGCCTTTTCTCTATCAACTTTCGTTCGTGCCGAGCCGTGCAAGGCGCGGCTTGACGATGGGCACGGTGAGCATCGTGCTCATCACCGCCATCAGCAGCAGCGCGGTGAAGGTTTCTGCGGTGATGATCTTCTTGTCGAGCAGTACGTTGACGAAGATGATCATGATCAGCGCCTTGGTCTGGAGCATCCAGCCGATGATCGAGGCATCGCCCTTCTTCCAGCCGAGCAGCTTTCCGGCAAGGTGAACCCCCGCCAGCTTGCCGCCGACCGAGGCGACGAGGAACAGCAGCGCCGCGCCGAAGACCATGGCGCCGCCCATCCCCCAGTTGGTGCGCAGGCCGGTGCTGAGGAAGAACACCGGCATCACCGTCAGCAGCAGGAATTCGCGGAAACCGTCGAGCTTCTCGCGCGTGAACCAGTGGGCATCGAGCACGACGCCGGCGAGGAACGCGCCCACCATGAAGTGCAGGCCCGACCAGTCGGCAGCGAAGCCGACCATGGCGAGCCAGATCAGCGAGGCGTACCAGCGGTCCTGCTCATTGATGCGCTTGAACAGCGCACGGACGATCAGCGAGGCTACCGCGAAACCGATGAGGAACAGGCCCTGCCGTCCCACGCGCTCCCAGTCGACCAGGATCAGCGCCAGCACGCCCCAGATGGCGATATCGTCAAGGCTGGCATAGCGCAGCAGGCGCTGGCCTAGTGGCGCGCGGAAGATGCCGAGCTTTTCCATCAGCAGCACCAGGATCGGCAGCGCGGTGACGGCGCAGGCCATGCCTATGCCCAGCACGGCTTGCGGATAGCTGCCTTCCGGCCCAATCCACCCGGGCGTCTTGAGCAGCAGCGCGGCGGCAACCGCACCGAACAGCAGCGGCGTCAGCAGCGCGCAGGCGGCGGTCAGGCTGGTTTCGCCGCGATGCTTCCAGGCGTCCGACAGGTCCAGTTCCACGCCGGCGACGAAGACGAACATCATCACCGCCCACCAGGCCACGCCGTTGAGCGCGGTCATGACTTGCGGGTTGAAGACGAAAGTGTGGAAGTCCGGCGCGATGTGCCCCAGCACGCCCGGCCCCAGCAGGATGCCGCCGATGATCTGGACGACCACCAGCGGCGCCCAATGTTCGGTGCGGAGCAGGCGCCAGACCAGATAGGGCACGCCGAGAATCACGGTCAGCGCGATCAGATAGATTTCAGTCAGGCCCATTGTGCCCCTCATCCCCCTTGTACTTTGGGTTGTACTTTGGGCCAATGCATGACGTGGAGGCGATGCTTTCGCAATGGCGCCCAAGGGCGCGCGCTGCGGGACTTGTGGAAGTCTTTTCAATGCACTGCGCGGCGGCGGAGAAATTCCGTTCATCCCAGGTGCTTGGACCATGCGCACTTTTACACAGAAAGTGCTTAGCCCGGTGGACGGCATAGCTGCGGCTATCTGAGGCGCGACGGCGGATACAAACGATTTCAGTTCCGCCCTACCTAAGGGAGTGCCTGATATGGGACGTTACTTGCACGATGCGCCTGCCAGCCTGGAAGCCACGCTGGGCGTCAGCCCCAACGAATGCCGCGCGGCGATGCTGAGCGAATTGGAATTCGCCGATACCGCCCGCGTCCTCAAGACGCTGGCGCGCGAGATGGGGCATGACGAGCGCGTCGTGATCGAGCGGCTGGCCCGGCATGGGCTGGAAGCGGCACTGGGCGAACTGTCGGCCGGGCAGGGCTCCGGCGTGAGCGAGGCCTATCGGCGGCACCGCGCCTATTGGCTAGGTGGCCGGTCAGCGCGCGAAAAGGCGCACTGACCGGCGTGAGTATTTGTTTGAAAATTCGCGAAACGCGAATTTCGCGGCACCGGCCCTCTCCCCCACCCGACCACCCATAGGGTACTATCGTCGGGTGGTCGGGTGGTGGAGAGGGCCGGTGCCGCGCTAAAATGCCCTTCAGGGCATTTTCAAACGGACTCTCAATCGAGGTTGGGGCGCAGCCAGCGTTCGGCGGTGGGCATGTCCACGCCGCGACGGCCGGCATAGTCTTCCAGCTGATCGCGGCCGATGCGGGCGACGCCGAAGTACGACGATTCCGGGTGGGCGAAGTAGAAGCCCGAAACCGCCGCCGTCGGCAGCATGGCCTGGCTTTCGGTCAGCACGATCCCGGCATTGTCCGATGCCTTGAGCAGATCGAACAGGATCGGCTTCAGCGAATGGTCGGGGCAGGCCGGGTAGCCGGGGGCGGGGCGGATGCCGCGATATTCCTCGCGGATCAGCGCCTCGTTGGTGAACTGTTCGTCGGGCGCATAGCCCCAGAGCTTGGTGCGCACGTGCTGGTGCAGACGTTCGGCAAAGGCTTCCGCGAAACGGTCCGCCAGCGCCTTCAGCAGAATGTCCGAATAGTCGTCGTGCCCGGCCTGGAAGCGTTCCAGATGCGGCTCGATGCCGTGGATGCCGACGGCGAAGCCGCCCAACCAGTCATCCTGCGTGTCGATGAAGTCGGCGAGGCAGTAATTGGCGCGGTCACGCGACTTCTTCACCTGCTGGCGCAGCATCGGAAGGCGAGTGCCGTCATCGAGCAGCACATCGTCACCGTCGCGGTGGGCGGGCCAAAAGGCGCAGACGCCCTTGGCGGTCAGCCACTTCTCGTCGATGATCTTGGCCAGCATCGCTTGCGCATCGGCGAAGAGGTTGCGGGCGCTTTCGCCCACAACTTCGTCGTTCAGGATCGCGGGATAATTGCCTGCCAGTTCCCAGGCGCGGAAGAACGGCGTCCAGTCGAACGTCGCGGCCAGATCGGCAAGGTCCCATTCCTCGAACACATGAAGCCCCGGCTGCACCGGCGCGGCGGGCTTCTGCGTGAAGTCCGGCTTGAAGGCATTCGCGCGCGCATCGGCGATGGGCAGCAGGTCGCTCTGGCCCTTGCCTTCACGGGCAATGCGCACCTTCTCGTACTCGTCGGCGACCGAGGCCACGAACGGATCCGCCTGCGTGTCCGAAAGCAGCTGCGAGGCGACGCCGACCGCGCGGCTGGCGTCGAGCACGTGAACCACCGGGCCCTTGTAAGCCGGATCGATGCGCAGCGCGGTGTGGACCTTGGAGGTCGTGGCGCCGCCGATCAGCAGCGGGATGTTCATCTCCGCACGCTGCATTTCCTCGGCCACGGTCACCATCTCGTCCAGCGAGGGAGTGATCAGGCCGGAAAGGCCGATGATGTCGGCATCGTTCTCGTTCGCGGATTCAAGGATCTTGCTCCACGGCACCATGACGCCAAGGTCGATCACTTCGTAGCCGTTGCACTGCAGCACGACGCCGACGATGTTCTTGCCGATGTCATGCACGTCCCCCTTGACGGTGGCCATGATGATGCGGCCCTTGGCCTTGGTGCCGGCGTCCTTCTCCGCTTCGATGAAGGGGATCAGGTGGGCGACCGCCTTCTTCATGACGCGGGCGGACTTCACGACCTGCGGCAGGAACATCTTGCCCGAACCGAACAGATCGCCCACCACGTTCATGCCGCCCATCAGCGGGCCTTCGATCACCTCGATCGGCCGGCCGCCGCGCGCGGCGATCGCGGCGCGGGCTTCCTCGGTATCTTCCACCACATAGGCGTCGATGCCGCGCACCAGCGCGTGCTCGATACGCTTGACCACGTCCCAGCCGCGCCATTCCTCGGCGGCCTTTTCGGCGACGGTGTCCTTGCCCTTGTAGCTTTCGGCCAGGTCGATCAGGCGCTCGGTCGAAGTCTTGCCGTCCTCACCCACGCCGGGGCGGCGCATCATGATGACGTCTTCGCAAGCCTCGCGCAGGGCGGGGTCGATCTGGTCGTAGACGTCGAGCTGACCGGCGTTGACGATCGACATGTCGAGACCGGCGGGGATTGCGTGGTAGAGGAACACCGAGTGCATCGCCCGGCGCACCGTCTCGTTGCCGCGGAACGAGAACGAGAGGTTGGAGAGGCCGCCGGAGAAGTGCACGTGCGGGCAGGCGGCCTTGATCTCGGCCACCGCCTCGATGAAGTCCAGGCCGTAGCGGTCATGTTCCTCGATGCCGGTGGCGACGGCGAAGACGTTCGCGTCGAAGATGATATCCTCGGGCGGGAAGCCGATGCCGGTCAGCAGGTCATAGGCGCGCTTGCAGATCTCGACCTTGCGCTCCTTGGTGTCCGCCTGGCCGGTTTCGTCGAAAGCCATGACAACCACGGCGGCGCCGTAGTTCATGCACTTGCGCGCCTGCTCCAGGAACGGCTCCACGCCTTCCTTCATCGAGATCGAATTGACGATCGGCTTGCCCGACACGCACTTGAGGCCGGCCTCGATCACGTCCCACTTGGAGCTGTCGACCATCACCGGCACGCGGGCGATGTCGGGCTCGGCCGCGATCAGGTTGAGGTAGGTGGTCATGGCCTCGACCGCGTCCAGCAGGCCTTCGTCCATGTTGACGTCGATCACTTGCGCGCCGTTTTCCACCTGCTGGCGGGCCACTTCGATGGCGGCGGGATAGTCGCCGGCCATGATCAGCTTCTTGAACTTGGCCGAGCCGGTAACGTTGGTGCGCTCACCGATATTGACGAAACGGGCGCCGGAAGCAGTCGAGGTCATGGGTCTGGTTCTCTGATTATGGGGCCAGATTTACTGGGCAGCAGGCACGAGCGAGCGCGCCAGCACGAGGTCGTCATAAGTCTTGCCGCCGACGTCGAACTGGCGGGTGCCGATCTGTTCGAAGCCATGCTTGGCGTAGAAGGCAAGGGCGCGCAGATTGTCGTCCTTGACGCCCAGCAGCATGCGCGACTGCCCTTCCGCAGCTTCCACCACGGTGCGCATCATGGTGCCCGCCATCAGCGAGCCCTGAAAGCGCGAGAGGATATAGATGCGCTTCAACTCAATATCGCCATCTTCGGCCTGTTCGAGTTCGGGCGCACAGATCATCGCATAGCCCACCGGCGCATCGCCCGGCTTCACTTCGGCCAGCCACGCCTTCGCGCCTTTGGCGAAATAGGCGCGGTAGGTCTCGGCCGAATGGGCGGTGCGGCAATGCTCGATAATGCCGCCGCCGTCGACCGAACCGGCAAAGGCTTCGAGGAAGGTTGCCGCGCCGATCAGCGCCAGCGCCTCGGCATCGTCGGGGCCGGCTTGGCGGATGCGCCAGAGGGGAATGTCGTTCATGATCCGGGTCAGTCCGCCGGAACCGCGAAGGGTTCCAGACCGGCAAGCTTGGTCTCGGGCTTCAGGTCCGGAACGTGACGCGGGGCCATGCCGGCAACCTTCTGTGCGATGGCGCCGATATGCGCGGGGGTGGAGCCGCAGCAGCCGCCCAGCACATTGACCTGACCCGCCACGGCCCATTCGCCGACGAAGCCCGCAGTCGTCTCGGGCATCTCGTCATAGGCGCCCAGTTCGTTGGGCAGGCCGGCGTTGGGGTAGATCATGATCAGGGTGTCGGCGATTTCCGACAGCGTCTTCACATGCGGGCGCAGTTGGGTGGCGCCGAACGAGCAGTTGAGCCCGATCGTCACCGGCTTGGCATGGCGTACCGCATACCAGAACGCCTCGACCGTGTGGCCCGAGAGGTTGCGGCCCGAAAGGTCGGTCAGCGTCATCGACAGCATGATCGGCACTTCTCGGCCGAGGTCCGCCTCAAGCTGGCGCACGGCCATGATCCCGGCCTTGGCGTTCAGCGTGTCGAACACCGTCTCGATCAGGATGAAGTCCGCGCCGCCTTCGACGAGGGCAGCGGCCTGTTCCTTGTAGACATCGACCAGCGTGTCCCAGTCGATCTCGCGGTAGCCGGGATCGTTGACGTCGGGGCTGAGCGAAAGCGTCTTGTTGGTCGGCCCGATGGCGCCGGCGACGAAGCGCGGGCGCCCGTCCTTGGCTACGAACTCGTCGGCCAGACGGCGGGCGAGCTTCGCCGATTCGACGTTGATCTCGCGCACCAGATGCTCGGCGCCGTAATCGGCCTGGCTGATGCGGTTGGCCGAGAAAGTGTTGGTTTCGGCAATATCGGCGCCGGCCTCGAAATAGGCGCGGTGGATCGATTCCGGCACCTCGGGCTTGGTCAGCGCGAGGATGTCGTTATTGCCCTTCTGATCGTGGCTGAGGCCGAGATCGCCGGCATAGTCGGCTTCGGAGAGCTTCCAGTTCTGGATCTCGGTACCGAAGGCGCCATCGGTGATGAGGATGCGCTTGGCCGCCTCTGTCAGAAATTTCTCACGCGCGCTCATCATGCGCTCTCCTTCGGCCGCAACCCCAGGAGCTGGCAGATCGCATAGGCCTGCTCCGCGCGGTTGAGAGTGTAGAAATGAAAATCGCGGACGCCGCCCTCGTACAGCTTGCGGCACAAGTCGGCGGCGGCAACCGCGGCGACCAGTGCGCGCGGACCGGGGCGCTCGTCAAGGCCTTCGAACATGGCTTCCAGCCAGACCGGAATCTCGGTGTTGCCGGACATGCGGCGGATCGCGGCGAAGCTGGTCACCGGCATGATGCCGGGCAGGATCGGCGCGGTGATGCCGGCGGCCTGCGCCTTGTCGAGAAAGCGGAAATAGGCATCGGCCGAAAAGAAGAATTGCGTGATCGCGCGGTTGGCGCCGGCATCGATCTTGCGTTTCAGGTTGTCCAGATCGTGCTGAGCGCTGACCGCTTCGGGATGGACTTCGGGATAGGCGGCCACCGAAATGTCGAAATCGTGCCGGGCTTTCAGGCCGGCCACCAATTCGGCGGCGCTGGCATAGCCTTCCGGATGCGGAGTGAAGACGCCGCCCTGGCTCGGCGGCGGATCGCCGCGCAGCGCGACGATATGGCGCACGCCGGCTTCCCAGTACTGGTCGACGATCTCGTCGATCTCACCCTTGCTGGCGCCAACGCAGGTCAGATGCGCGGCGGGGACGAGATTCGTTTCGCGCACGAGGCGGGCAACAGTCGAATGCGTACGCTCACGCGTGGAGCCGCCGGCACCGTACGTCACCGAGACGAACGAAGGGGCCAGCGGGGCCAACTGGGTGATCGCATCCCACAGCTGTTCTTCCATCTTCTCCGTCTTGGGCGGGAAGAATTCGAAGGAGACGGAAATGTCGCCCGGCAGGCACCCGAATGCGGGGCCCTGTTCCGGTCGTTGAGCAGACGTCATGAGGTCGCGGTCTTTCTGTCGTTGGATTCGGTGTCGTTTGCGGGCGGATGAGCGTCGATCCGGCGCGCTGTCCAAATTTTAACTGTCAGCGGATCGCCCGGCAGCGTGACCGGAGCATCGGGCGCGAAGCCCGCATCTTCCAGCAGTGACGCCATCTGTTCGTCGGCGAAACCGAGGCGCGCGTGGGCGTGGCGCTCACGCAAGTCCTCACGCTCGTGCGCGGCAAGATCGACCACGGCGATTCGCCCGTCCTTGCGGGTGACGCGCGCGGCTTCGGCCAGCACGGTGGCGGGTTCCTGTGCATAGTGCAGCACCTGATGGAACATCACGGTGTCGAACGCGCCTTCCGCGAAAGGCAGCGCGGTGAAGTCGCCCTGGACCAGAGAGAGCCGTTCCGGTGGCAAAGATTGCAAGCGCGCACGCGCGATCCGCAACATTTCCGGGCTCTTGTCCAGCGCGGTGACATGGCTTGATTTGCCTGCCAGCAGCTCGGCGATGCGCCCCGTGCCGGTACCGACATCCAGCAGCGCGCCCAGCTTGTTGCGGCCCAGCGCGGCCTGCAGCGCGGCTTCCACCGGGCCGTCGGCGCCGATCAGCTGGCGCAGCGTGTCCCACTCTTCGGCGTGGCGGGCGAAGTAGGCCTGTGCATTCGCCTCGCGCGCGTCGCGGATGGCGGCCAGCTGGCGGCGATCTTCTGCGCAGCGGGCGGCGAAGGCGGGATCGTCCCGCTCGGCAACGGCCAGCAGGCGGGCAGCGGCGGCGCCCATGGGCGGTTCGCCGCTTTCCTTGACCGCGCTGCGCAGGAATACCCAGCTGCCTTCCTTGCGGCGCGCCGCAAGGCCCGCTTCGCACAGGATTCGAATATGGCGGGATACGCGCGGCTGGCTCTGCCCCAGCACTTGCGCCAATTCACCGACAGCCAGTTCCATATGCGCCAGCAGGCGCATCATGCGCAGGCGCGTCGGCTCCGAAAGGGCCCTCAGAAGCGGGTCGATTTGCATGGAGGATCATATAAAGATATCTTTATATGTGTGCAAGCCTGAGGAATTCCGCCGGTTTTGGACCCCTTACTTCCTATTTGCGTTGCACAATCGTCTCGTCTAAAGAATGCCCCGCAGGCTTGCCTGCAAGCGTTGGCCTGTGCGCCAAACAATGCAAGGGGATTCGCATGAAGAAGATTGCTTTTGCCGCGTTCGCGTCGGCTGCCGCTCTGTCGCTCGCTGCTTGCGGTGGCACCAAGCCCGCCGCTGATGCGACTTCGGAATCGGTTGAAACCGTTCCTGAAGAAACCATGGCCGCTACCACCGACGGTGCGACCGACGCTGCTACCGCGGCTGCCGAGTAATCCGGCCGGGGGCTCGGCAATCGCCATTTCTGGCGAGGCGCCGGCCCCCAGTTGCTTTCCGCCCGAGGTTGCAAGCAACCGAAGGATAAATGGAAAGTCCGTTGTAAGACGGAAAAAGCCCTCCCCGATGGGAGGGTTTTTTATTGCCTGCAATACAGGCATCCCCTGTTGCCGAAGCGCCGGCGCAGGCGCATCAAGCCCTTGATGCCGGATACGCTCAAGATCACGCTGGCGCAGCTCAACCAGTCCGTCGGCGATCTCGACGGTAACGCCGAAGGCGTTCTGGCGGCCCGTGCGAAAGCCCGGGACGCGGACCTCGTGGTCTTCCCCGAGCTGCATCTGGTGGGTTATCCACCGGAAGATTTGATCCTCAAGCCCGCGCTGATCGAACGCGCGGCGGCCCGTCTGCAGACGCTGGCCGAAGCCACCGCTGCGGACGGCCCGGCAATGCTGGTCGGCTCCGCGTTCGTGCTCGATGGTGCACTGCACAACGGTGTGGCCCTGCTCGATCAGGGGCGAGTCATGGCGGTGCGGCTCAAGCACGAATTGCCCAATTACGGCACATTCGACGAGATGCGGCTGTTCCAGCCCGGCCCGCTGCCAGAGCCGGTGATTCTGCGCGGCACCCTGATCGGCGTGCCGATCTGCGAGGATATCTGGCGCCCCGAGGTCTGCCGCCATCTGGCCGACTTCGGCGCCGAGATGTTCATCTGCATCAACGGCAGTCCCTATGAGATCAACAAGGACGCGCTGCGCATCGAAGGCGTGGCCAAGCGCCGCGCGGTCGATACCGGATTGCCGCTGGCCTATCTCAACCGCGTGGGCGGGCAGGACGAACTGGTGTTCGACGGTGCCAGCTTCGTGGTGAACGGCGATGGCGCGCTGGCGGTGCAGCTTGCGGACTGGGAGGAGCAGGTCGTCGAGACGCGCTGGACCCGTACTGCGCAGGGCTGGCGCTGCGATCGCGGCAAGCTGGAGACCTTGGCGACGCATCCGGAGGATATCTATTGCGCCATGGTGCTGGCGCTGCGCGATTACGTGAATCGCAACGGCTTTCCCGGCGTCGTGCTGGGCCTGTCGGGCGGAATCGATTCGGCGACATGCGCGGCGATCGCCGTCGATGCGCTGGGGCCGAAAAGGGTCTGGGGGGTAATGATGCCCTCCCGCTTCACCAGCCGGCAGAGCCTGGACGACGCTGCCGGCTGTGCCGATGCGCTGGGCATCCGCTATTCGGTCCTGCCGATCGGTGAGGCGATCGCCGGCTTCGATTCGATGCTGGGCGAAAGTTTCGAGGGCACCAACCGCGACATTGCCGAGGAAAATCTCCAGTCCCGCATTCGCGGCACCGCCTTGATGGCGCTGTCCAACAAGTTCGGGCCGATGCTGATGACCACCGGCAACAAGAGCGAGATGAGCGTCGGCTATGCGACGATCTATGGCGACATGGCGGGCGGCTACAATCCGCTCAAAGATGCCTACAAGTCGACCGTCTTCGCGATTGCCGGCTGGCGCAATCGCCATGTTCCGCGAATCGGACTGGGGCCGGAGGGGGTCGTGATTCCCGATTCGACCCTCTCACGCGAACCCAGCGCGGAATTGCGCGCCGACCAACGCGATTCGGACAGCCTGCCGCCCTACGATGTGTTGGATCCCATCCTGCTGGGGCTTGTCGAGAACGACAAGAGCGTGGCGCAGTTGGTCCACGAGGGGTTCGATCGCGCTACCGTCCGGCAGGTGGAGCGGCTGCTGCATCTTGCCGAATACAAGCGGCGGCAAGCGTCTCCCGGGGTCAAGCTGACGGCGCGCAACTTCGGGCGCGATCGCCGTTATCCGATCTCGCACGCGTTCCGTAGCGGATAACGAATGGGGCGGCGCATTCGCTACGCCGCCCCTTCGTTTTCAGCGCGCGCCGTCCGCGTAGAAGCGCTGCATGTCGAGCCGCATCTGGTGGAGCGCCTCGGGGTTCAGATAGACCATGTGGCCGGCCGGATAGTAATGGAACTGCAGGTTCTGCTGCAGCGATGCCGGCAGCATCATGTGCTTCAGGTCCCGCTCGGTGGAGAAGAACGGCGTCGCCATGTCGTAGTAGCCGTTGAGCGACAGCACGCGCAGATGCGGATTGGTGCGCATCGCGCTCGACAGGTCCACCGTCACGTCGGCGACGTTCTGGTGGCGGCCATAGCCCGAAGCGGGGCTTTCGTGCGACCAGTCCCACTTGAACGTGCCGCCCTCGCTGGCGCTCAGGCGATAGTCGAGGTCGGTCTTGTAGCCCAGCTTGTTGCCCAGCATGTCGAGGAAGCTGCCGATGTAGAGGCCGCTGATCGCCGTGTCGGATGCATCGAACTCCGGCCCTTCGCCTGCCGAATCGGCATCGACGCCGAGGTAGCGGCCGTCGAAGCGGCCCACCGTCTCCCGTTCACCGCGCAGCAGTTCCTTGCGGAAGCGATTGAGGTCGATCCGCAGGTTGGCCTGCTTGATGTAATCCACCGAGATGCCGGTGAAGCGGCTGAGCTGCTGAGCCACCGCATCAAGCTCGGCGGGCGGAATGTCCTGCCCCTTGGCCAGCGCGCTGGCATAGGCGCCGTTGGCGAACTGGCGGGCCTGTGCGACGAATTCCTCCACCGTGGCGGGGCGGTCGGCGACGCGGTTGTGATACCAGGCGACGGCGGCATAAGTCGGCAAGTAGCCGACATAGACATTGTCGAAGCCCGACTGACGCACGCCGTAGTTCATGATCGAGGACAGCAGGACCACGCCGTTCAGCGCCATGCCGCGATCTTCCAGCTGATAGGCCAACGCGCCGGAGCGGGTGGTGCCATAGCTTTCGCCGAAGATGTACTTGGGATCGCCCCAGCGGCCGTTCTTCGAAACGTAGCGGAAGATCGCCTTGGCAAAGGCATCGACGTCCTGATCGACGCCGTAGAAATCGGCCGGCTTGGCATCGCCCAGCGGCCGCGAGTAACCGGCGCCGACGGCATCGATAAACACCATGTCGGTGCTGCCGATCAGGCTGTCCGGATTGGGGCCGACATCGTATGGCGCGGGGGCAACGGCTGTGGGATCGGTGGTGCGTACGCGCTCCGGTCCGAAGCTGCCCATGCGCAGCCACAGGCTCGCCGATCCCGGGCCGCCATTGTAGAAGAACGTCAGCGGGCGGTGCTTACCCGGCGCGGTATAGGCCGTGTAGAACAGGCTGGCGGTCGGCTTGCCCTGCGCATCGCGGATGGTCAGCGTGCCGGCAGTGGCGGTGTAGGAAATCGACTTGCCATCGACCGTGACCGAACCGCTGGAGGTCTTGGCCGCTTCCTCGACCGGGGCGCTGGCCCAGCCGTTGGCGACGGCTTCGGCAGCCTTCGCGGCGTGCTGCTTTTCGGCGCTGGGCTCATCGGTCTTCTCGGCAGCGATCACGGGCTGTGAAAGCGCCAGTGAGAGGAGGGAGGCGAAAGCCAGCTTTGCGGGGAGCCGCATGGACATTCCTTTGTTTTCAGTGAGTGCGAACCGGGGCGCATTGGTAATGCATCAGGGCTGTCGGGCAAGGGGATATGTTATACATTTCTGACAGCGATTTTCGTCGCTCGTTGCCTGGAAATTGACCTCTCGCCACGCGCGCCGTAATCGCGCGGGCATGACCGTCACGCGCTTCGCTCCTTCGCCCACCGGGCACCTTCACGTCGGCAATATCCGCACGGCGCTGCACAACTGGCTGCTGGCCAAGCAGGCGGGCGGCAAGTTCCTGCTGCGGATCGACGATACCGACGCCGCACGCTCGAAAGAGGAATATGTCGATGGTATCCGCGCCGATCTGTCCTGGCTCGGCATCGAGTGGGCGGGCGAGGAGCGCCAGTCGGCCCGCTTTGCGCTTTATGAGCGTGAGTTCGAACGGCTGAAGGCGGCCGGGCGCGTCTATCCCTGCTGGGAGACGCCGCAGGAACTGGAACTGAAGCGCAAGGTGCTGCTGGGGCGCGGGCTGCCGCCGATCTACGATCGCGGTGCGTTGAAGCTGACCGACGAAGAGAAGGCCGCGAAGATCGCCGCTGGCGAACTGCCGCACTGGCGCTTCCTGCTCGACCATGACGAGCCGATCATGTGGGAAGACGGCATTCGCGGGCCGCAGAAGTTTGATCCGGCGCAGATCAGCGATCCGGTGATCCGCCGGGCCGACGGTTCGTGGCTCTATATGCTGCCCTCGGCCATCGACGATGTGGACATGGGTGTCACCCAGATCCTGCGCGGCGAAGACCATGTTTCCAATACCGCCGCACAAGTCCAGATGTTCACCGCCCTGGGCGCTCCGGTGCCGGCTTTCGCGCATGAGGCGTTGCTGGTGGGCACCGAGGGCAAACTGTCCAAGCGTCTCGGCTCGCTGGGTGTCGCGCATTTCCGCGAGGTGGGCATCGAGCCGCAGGCGGTCGTCGCGCTGCTCGGCCGCTTGGGGACGAGCGATCCGGTCGATCCTGCGCTGGACGCTGCGACCTTGGCGGAAGCCTTCGATCTTTCGCACTTCGGCCGCGCGCCTGCCCGTTTTGACGAGGCGGAACTGGAGCGCGTCAACGCTGCCGTGGTTCATGCGCTGCCGTTCGATGCCGTGGCCGCGCGTCTGCCTGCGGGCATGGATGCAGCGGGTTGGGAGGCCGTACGCCCCAATCTCGCCCATGTTCACGAGGCGGCGGATTGGTGGAGCGTTGTCACAGGGCCGGTCGCGGTGCCAGCGCTTGGCGATGAAGACCGCGCCTATCTGGCGCAGGCGGCCGAAGTGCTGGCCGGCATCGAATGGGATTCGGGTGTCTGGAAAACGCTGACCGGCGCGCTGAAGGATGCGACCGGGCGCAAGGGCAAGGCGCTGTTCCTGCCGCTGCGTCTGGCACTGACGGCGATGGAGCACGGGCCGGACATGGGCGCACTGCTGCCGTTGATCGGTCGCGATGCCGCGCTGAAGCGCCTGCGCGCGGCGGGATAAGGCTCCATTCCTCCGAAAAATGCGCATTCGGCGGGTGTACTCAAGGATCAATTGCCTTAAGTCCTCGCCGAGTCGCAATTTTCGAAAAGGGCAGGGCAAGTGACGGCAGATCAGGGTACTCGCGCAGGCAGGAGCGCGGGCCGGTGAACGAATACCGTCGCAATGCGCGCATCCTGACGGCTAGCCTCGTCGGCACCGCGGTCGAATTCTACGACTTCTACGTCTACGCTACCGCCGCCGCGCTGGTGTTCGGGCCTCTGTTCTTCCCCTCGCACTCGGCATCGATCCAGCAGCTTGCCGCCTATGCCAGTTTCGGCGTGGCCTTCGTTGCCCGCCCTGTAGGCGCGACACTGTTCGGCCATTTCGGGGACCGGATCGGCCGCAAGTCCACGCTGGTCGCCTCCCTGCTGCTGATGGGCGGCGCGACGGTCGCCATCGGTCTGCTGCCGACATACGAGAGCGTGGGCTGGATCGCGCCGTTCCTGCTCTGCCTGATGCGCTTCGCACAGGGCCTTGGCCTGGGCGGTGAGTGGGGCGGCGCGGCGCTGCTGGCGGTGGAGAACGCCCCGCCCGGCTGGCGCGCGCGCTTCGGCATGTTCCCGCAATTGGGCGCCCCGGTGGGCTTCATCGCGGCGAACGGCCTGTTCCTGGTCCTCAGCATGACGCTGTCCGAAAGCGATTTCGTGCACTGGGGCTGGCGCATTCCGTTCCTGCTGAGTTCGGTGCTGGTTGGCCTTGGCCTGTGGATCCGCTTCCGCCTGACCGAGACGCCGTCCTTCGCGGCCATGCATGGCGAGCATCCGAAATCGATCCCGATCGTCGAACTGTTCCGCACGCATCTGCGCCAGACCCTGGCGGGCACGTTCGCGGTCGTCGCCTGCTTCGCGATCTATTACCTGACCACCGCTTTCGCGCTGGGCTATGGCACCAAGGAACTGGGCTACGACCGTCAGGCTTTTCTCGGCGTGCAGCTTTTCGCGATCCTGTTCATGGCGGTGGGCATCGTGCTGGCCGGCTACGCGGCGGATCGCTGGACCTCGCGCGGGGTGCTGATCGCGGGTAGCGCGGGCGCCATCATCGTCGGCCTGCTGATGGGGCCGATGTTCGCGGCGGGATCGCTGACGGCCATCGCGGCGTTTCTTTCGCTCGGCCTGTTCACGATGGGCTTCGTCTACGGCCCGCTCGCATCGCTGCTCCCGCAACTGTTCGACGCGCGAGTGCGCTATACGGGATCGTCGATCGCCTTCAACGTCGGCGGCATCCTTGGCGGCGGTTTCGCACCGGCAGTGGCGCAGGGGTTGGTGGACAAGGGCGGGGTGCTGTTCGTCGGCCTCTACATCTCGGTCGCCGCGGTGCTCAGCCTTGTCGGCCTGCTGTGGGTGCCGCGCCATACCGAGGCGTCCTTCGCGGGGTAATCATCGGCTCCCAATTCGGCGCGCTCGATAGCTGCGATCCGATTCCATGCGTTTTTCCTGGCTCCGGGCACCGGTCATAACCGAGCTCTGGGACTAGTCAGGATAGAGACAAGCATGAGCATTCTGGGAGTTGAGAGCGTCCTGTTCGGCGTGGCCGATGTGGC
Source organism: Sphingomonas sp. BL-S-28 (assembly GCF_055521515.1). Taxonomy (NCBI): domain Bacteria; kingdom Pseudomonadati; phylum Pseudomonadota; class Alphaproteobacteria; order Sphingomonadales; family Sphingomonadaceae; genus Sphingomonas; species Sphingomonas sp. BL-S-28. The sequence continues at coordinate 284,671 of NZ_CM145484.1, read as the reverse complement.
CGAGCATACGCGGTTCTGGACCGACTTCGGCCTGCCGGTGGAAAGCGTGGGAGAGGATGAGGCGGTGTTCCGCCTCGCCTCGGGCAGCCGGGTGATCGTGCTGCGCCATGGCGACGCGCGCCTGCCGAGCCCCGATCCGTTCCCCGGTGATGGGCTGAAGGAAACCGTCTGGGGCGTCGATACCGCAGAGAATCTGGAAAAGATCGCAGCCAGCCTTGCCGGCGAAGTCCCCGTGACGCGCGATGGGGATGGCACCGTTCATGCGGTCTGCCCCGATGGCCAGCCGGTCGCGCTGCGCGTGTGGAACAAGCGGGCGTTCCATTCGGAAGCGAGCCCGGTCAACACGCCCAGCAGCTATCCCCGCTTCAACCAGCACCGCATCTGGCGGCGCAAGGCGGTGCCCAAGACGATCAACCACGTGGTGTTCTTTTCGCCCGACTATGTCGGCAGCTTCGAATTCTACGAACGCCATTTCGGCTTCCGCTATATCGATCACTCGAAGGGCGTGGGCATCTTCGCGCGCGCGGGCGGGACGTTCGAGCATCACTCGATCTTTTGGGTGAACTGCGACCTTCCCATCGCGCCGGACCACTTCAAGTTCATGCACATCGCCTTCGGCATGGACGATATCGACGAAGTGATGCTGGGCGCGAACATCATGGAGGCGCGGGGCTGGAAGAACGAGAGCATGAACAGTTCGGGCGGCATTTCCCGCCACCGCATTTCCAGCGCGATCTATTACTACTGCGACATGCCGGGCCATGCGGGCGAGGCGGAATATCACGCCGATACCGACTATCTGGACGACAACTGGGTACCGCGCGCCTGGGATTTCCGCTTCGGCTCTCTGCTCTGGTCGAACAATGCCCCGCCGATCTTCCGGGGCGATAACATCCCTTGGGACATGACCTTCGATGCCGATCGCGCCAGCTTCGCGCCGCATCGCAAGCAGAAGCCTGGCAAGCAGCCAGCCGAGGGCAAGCTGAACGAACTGACCGAGGATGACGAGCACGCGATCTGACGAAAGTGGCTCGAAAAAACCAAAGGATGCGGCCGGCGTGCGACTTGCACGTCGGCCGCAGTCGTATAAATTAGAATAATAATTCTTGAATGGAGGGGCTGGTGCATTCACGCCGGAATTTCGTGGCGTCCTGCGGGGCGGTTCTGGGCAGTGCCATGCTTCCGGGCGTGGCGCGCGCGGCGGCCTATCGGCAGATTCCGCAGCGGCCATCGGCGCGGGTCATTATCGACAATGACTTCGCGGGCGATCCGGATGGACTGGTGGCGCTGGCCCATCAATTGCTGACCCCGAAGACGCGGACCGTGCTGGTCACCTCCTCCGCGCTTGATCCCAAGCTGCTGGGCAATGTGCCGGCCGGAACCACGGCGGCAGCCGGGCGCGCGACGGCGGAGGAACTGATCCGCCGCGCCGGGATCGCCTCGATACCCCCGGTGAAGGCGGGATCGGAAGTGCTGGGCGCGGCCCGGCCCGAAGCGAGCGAGGCAGCCCGCGCCATCGTGGCCGAGGCGATGCGCGACGATCCGCTGCCGCTCTATTTCACCTGCGGCGGTCCGCTGACCAATCTGGCGGCGGCGCTGCGGCTGGAACCGAAGATCGCCGGGCGCATGACGGTGATCTGGATCGGCGGCGGCGCCTATCCGGCGGGCGGCTGGGAATACAATCTTTCCGCCGATATTCCTGCCGCGCAGATCGTCATCGAGCAGTCGAAAGTGCCGCTCTGGCAGATACCGCAGGATGCCTATCGCCAGATGCAGTTCTCGGTCGCCGAACTGGCCGAGCAGTTGCGCCCGATCTCGCCCTTCGGCGAATGGCTCTACGACCGCTTCACGACACCGCCCGCTTTCGTCGATGTGGGTGGAAGCTGGCCGCTGGGCGACAGCCCGACCGTGCTGCTCAGCGCGATTTCGCAGGAGAGCAGCACGCATGTCGATCTGAACGCCCGGCGCATCAAACCCGATTGCACCTATGGCGAGGAGATCGCGGGACGGACCCTGCGCGTGTTCCGCACGCTCGACGCGCGGTTGACCTTCGGGGATTTCTTCGCGCTCATGCGCCTCCACGCGCGGGGAGAGGTCTAGGCCACTCTAAGCGAAATCGGCCCGTTCGCCCGGTAGCAGCGGGACGAACGCGGCCGGATCGATCCCGCGTTCCGCGAGTCCCGCGCGCAAGCGCAGGGCCGGGTCTTCCCTTGGTTCGTCGGTCAGCTTGAAGGTGCCCCAGTGCATGCCCACGGCGGCACGGGCGCCAAGATCCTGCATGATCTGGATCGCCTCTTCCGGATCGGTATGCTGCGCGGCCATGAACCAACGCGGATCATAGGCACCGATCGGCAGCAGGGCGAGATCGGGCGACCCGAACTCTTCGCGCAGGCGGCGGAAGATGTTTCCGGTGCCATATCCGGTATCACCCGCGAAGTAGATCAGCCGTTCGCCTGCGCGCAGCATGAAGCCACCCCATAGCGCCATGCGGCGGTCGCCCGGCCCGCGAGAAGACCAGTGCAGGGCCGGGACGATGTGCGCCCGCGTTCCGGGCGCGATCTCGAAGGCGTTGCCCCAATCGCCTGCCACGACCCGGGCCTTGGGAATATGGCGCTGGAGGATCCGGTCATTACCCAGCGGCGTGACGATCAGCGGTGCGTGCCGCGCATGGAGCGCCTTGAGCGTCGCGACGTCGAGATGGTCGTAATGGTTGTGAGAGAGCAGGATCGCATCAATCGGCGGCAGGTCCTCGATCCGGATGCCGGGCGCCGTCACGCGCTTCGGGCCGGCGAATTGCAGCGGGCTGGCCCGGGTGGACCAGACTGGATCGGTAAGAATGTTCAGCCCGCCCACCTGGATGAGCAGCGTGGCATGGCCGACCATGGTGACGCGCAGCCCCTCCACCCGGTCTTCGGGAACGACCGGGGTAACGGGCACGGCTTTGGGCCACTGCGTGGACGGGGCGGTGCGCCGCCACCTCAGGATATCGCGCAGGGAGCGGTCGGTTTCCGGCTCGCCCGCAGGATTGAGAAAGCGCGTGCCGTCAAAGTGATCGGTGACGGGACCGGCATAGTAACGATTTCGATCTGGCAATGGGGGCGACCTCCGCATGCCATGTAGGATCGGCATGGGAAGGTAACGAGCCCCGCAAGCCAATTAAATCAACGTAAAATGCTCGACTGATGGGGTTTCCACGAAGAACGGGCTCGCCAGCGTGCGCCAGGCCTGAAAGCCCTCGGACTCGCGGAAATCGACCATGTGGGCCTCCACGCTCTCCCAGCCGACGACGAGGTGATAGCGTTCGGGGTTCTCCACTGAGCGATGCAGCGCGAAAGAGATGAAGCCGTTGGCCGCCTCGAAATGAGGGCGGGCCTGTGCGACTGCGGTCTCGAAGGTGGCGGCGCGCGCCGGGTCTATGGTGAGCGTGGCCACTTCGTGGATCACAGGTTGGGCTCCTCGACGAATTCGATCAGATTGCCCGCGCAGTCGCGGATGAAGCAGCCCTTGCCGAACGCCTCGCGCACGACGAAGGCCACGTCCGCCTGCTTCTCCTCCATCTCCGTCAGGAAGGCTTCGAGGTCTTCCACCCGGAAGGCGACGTGCTTGTTGCCGTGGGTCTTGAGATCGCGCGGCGGGAAGCGGCGGTCTTCGGGGAGGGCGGCGGCGCCTTCCACCTCGAAGATCTCGAACCGCAGCGGTCCTTTGCGAACCATGGCGGTGTGGGATTTGGCAGCCTCGATATAGAACTTCTTCTCGACCTCGAAGCCCAGCACGCGGCCGTACCAGTCGATCGCCTCGTCAAGGCTGGGGACGGAGACGCCGCCGTGGTGGAAGGTGAATTCAGCCATGGTTCTGCTCTCGTGAAATGTCCCGCTCTTGGGAAATGAACCGCTCCAGCAGACGCCGCGCGCGTGTGCCGCCCTGGTCGATGCCGAGTGACAGAGGTTTTTCGCCCCAGAAATCGTGGCCTTTCACATTGGCATAGGCGGCTTCGATCATCGGTTTGTCCTCCAAGTCGAAAGCTTCGCCAAACAGGGCCCTGAGCGCGGTGTCCGTCTCTTCGGAATCGAGATCGTCGTAGCGGGTGGAGGACCAGAAATAGTGGGTCTCATGCTCGCTGGCAGGTGTCAGAATATGCGCCTGCGGCACTTCGAAGCCGCTTTCACGCCCTGCGTCATGCGGGCAGACGCCGACGGTCAGGCGCATCGCGGCGGGCGCATTCCAGCGCATGTCCAGCCAGTGATCGACTTTGGCGTCGGCCGGGAAATGCGGCCGGGCGACCATGGGCGGCGGGATATCCGGCATCCACCAGTTGGAGTGCAGCGTGCGATCCTCAACCTCCACCGCATGCTTGCCCGCGAAGATCACGCCCTGCCCGGCAAACGTGCCCTTGTGGACGAACTCGATGTGCGAGAGGTCCAGCAGGTTGTCGGTGCCGTACTCGTAATTCGCCTGCATCAGCGTGTAGCCGCGCACGGTGCGGCTATGCGGTGTATCCGGCACGAAGGAAAAGTCGGGGATCAGCGCGGGGTCGGCCTGGTCCTGCGCGCCGCCCCAGAGCCAGACGATGCCATCGCGCTCGGCAACGGCAAAGGCCGGTATCGTCGATCCCGCCGGGATGCGATCGGCAAAGGGATTGCGCACGCAGTGCCCGTCCGGCGCGAAGGCCAGGCCGTGGTAGCCGCAGACCACCGCGTCGCCATCGCGTGAGCCCTTGGACAGCGGCGCGAAGCGGTGCGGGCAGCGATCGAGCAGGGCAGCAAGCGAGCCGTCCTCCAGCCGGTAAAGATAGACCGGCCGATCGAGGATGCGGCGGGACAGGCCCGCCGCGCCCACTTCGTCGGACCAGCCGGCCATGTACCAGCAATTGCGCAGATATCGTTCCATTCGCGGCCTCTCCCCGGCCATCATTGTTGTTCAGGTGATGGATCAGCCCATCTCTGCAAATGTCTCCGCGCACCAGTCGGCGATATAGTCGCGCATTCCGGTGCCGTTGTCGGCGCCGCAGTGTTCCACCTCGAAATCCTTCTTGGTGAAGATGCGGAGCGTACGCTTGGGGCTGTTCACCGCCTGATCGTAGCTGAGCTGCGCATTGAAGGCGGGGATCTGGCGGTCGTTTTCGCCGTGGGTGATGAGGAAGGGCACCTGGATCTTTTCCACCTGCCCGTCGAGCGTGATCTGGTCGGCATAAGTCAGGAACGCGTCGCGGTCTTCGATGCCGAAGACCCACATGACGTGGTCCCAATAGTGCGGCACCGGGTTCTCGCCCTCGTTGGCCAGGCGTTCGCGCTGGCGGCGGCCCCAGACGTGGTTGGCGCCCATCACCGCGCAGAGTGCATAGCGCGGCTCGTTGGCGGCGATGCGCGGCGCGTGATAGCCGCCGAAGGAGAGGCCGAAAATGCCGATCCGGTCATGGATCACATCGCTGCGCGTCAGCAGGTAGTCCAGCGCCGGGGTGCCCCAGCGTTCGGCGTCGAACACGGCGGGAAGGCCGCGCTTGCGGATCGCCTCGCCGGTGCCGGGCTGGTCGACGAACAGGGTGTTCATCCCGCGCTCCAGATTCGACTGACCATGGCCCGCCATGCAGACCTGCTCCTTCATCGAATCGAGCCCGTTGACCGAGACCAGCGTGGGGCGCGGCGTGCCCGAACCGTCGTGGACGAAAATGGCGGTATAGGCGCCGTTCTCGTAAGGAATCTCCACTTTGTCGACATGCAGCCCGCGCAGACTGGCGCCCTTGTGGAACAGTTCCAGACCCTTGTCGTAGGCCGCCCAGCGCGGGGCATAGTCACGGCTCTGCATCCGCTCGGCAGCGAGGTAGTAGCCGGAGGCGCGCAAGTATTTGGTGCCGGCGGAGAGCAGGTAGCCGGCGGCTTCGTCGCCTTCCGCATTGGCCGTGACCTGATCGGCGACGGCGATCCAGCTATCGAACATCTGCGCGGAGCCGGCGTCGGCGCCGGCCTTGCTCGCTTCCATGATCGGGCGGTTGGCCTCGTCGATCTCGCCATAATTGCCGCCGCAGGCGAGCGCGAGATTGGTGGCGAGGTTCCAGACGTAGTTTCCGGGGAACGGTTCGAACATGTTCTATCCTGCGATGTAAGAGAGCTATTCGGCAGTCCAGCCGCCATCGACGACAAGGCTGGTGCCGGTCATCAGCGCGGAAGCCTCGGAGGCGAGGAACAGCACCGCGCCCATCAGATCCTCCACCTGACCGATGCGGCCGAGCTTGATCTTGGAAAGCACGCTGGCCTTGAAGGCTTCGTCCTCGAAGAACGGCTTGGTCAGCGGGGTTTCGATGAAAGTGGGCGCGATCGTGTTGGAGCGGATGCCGTGGGGGGCAAGGTCCAGCGCCATGGCCTTGTTCATGCCTTCCAGCGCCCACTTGCTGGCGCAGTAGAGCGAGCGGTTTGGCCCACCCACGTGCCCCATCTGGCTACCCATGTGGATCAGGCTGCCTTGCGTGCCGGTATCGATCATCCGCTTCACGCAGGCCTGCGCCACGAAGAAAGCGGACTTTAGATTGAGGTCGAGCACGGCGTCGTAATCGTCCTCGCTCACCTCCCACATCGGCTTGGGGCGGTTGGTGCCGGCATTGTTGACGAGCACGTGGAATGGGGCGCGGTCCGCGAAGAATGCGGCAACGGCGCCGAGATCCGAAACGTCGAGCGTAGCGGCGCGGGCACCATTCCCGATTTCAGCGGCAGCCGCGTCGATCTCTGCCGAGGTGCGGGCGACGAGCGTGACCTCTGCGCCCGCTGCCGCCAGCGCGGCGGCGGCGCCAAGGCCTATGCCCCGGCCCGCTCCGGTCACCAGAGCCCTCCGCCCGTCAAGGCGCAGGCTCGGCGTCTGTGGGATCGCCATGCTCAGGCCGCCGTTTCGGGCGTCGGTTCGGCCTGACCGGCATAGGGCACGTTGCGCCCGCCAAAGCGACGCACGCGGATATTGGCCTGCTCGCCGTGCCCCGCGAAGCCCTCCAGCGCGCAGAGGCGCGAGCAATATTCGCCGATCAGTGCGGACGCCTCATCGGTGGTGACGCGCTGGTAGGTGCAGGTCTTCAGGAACTTGCCGACCCACAGGCCGCCCGTATAGCGCGCCGACTTCTTGGTGGGCAGCGTGTGGTTGGTGCCGATCACCTTGTCGCCGAAGCTGACATTGGTGCGGCTCCCAAGGAACAGCGCGCCGTAGTTGGTCATGTGGGTGAGGAAATAGTCCGGATCGGCGGTCATCACCTGCACATGCTCGCTGGCGATCTCGTTGGCGACCTTGACCATCTCCTCGTAGCTGTCGGCCACGATCACTTCGCCGAAGTTTTCCCAGGCCTTGCGGGCATGGTCGGCGGTGGGGAGGATCTGCAGCAGGCGTTCGATCTCGGCCATCGTGGCGAGGGCGAACTTCTCGGAATCGGTCAGCAGCACGCCAGGGCTGTCTGGGCCGTGCTCGACTTGCCCGAGGATGTCGGTGGCGGCGATTTCGGGGTCGCAGCCGATTTCGTCGGCAATGATCAGCGTTTCGGTCGGCCCGGCGAAGAGGTCGATGCCGACACGGCCGAAAAGCTGGCGTTTGGCTTCGGCGACGAATGCATTGCCGGGGCCGACAAGGATATCGACCGGATCGATGCTCTGCGTGCCGATCGCCATGGCGCCGACGGCCTGAATGCCGCCCAGCGCATAGATCGCATCGGCTCCGGCCATGGCCTGCGCGGCGACGATGGCGCGCGCGGGCTGGCCCTGAAACGGCGGCGCGCAAGTCACGACGCGCTTCACCCCCGCGACCTTGGCGGTGATCACCGACATGTGCGCGGAAGCGAGCAGCGGATACTTGCCGCCGGGCACGTAGCAACCGGCCGAACCCAGCGGAATGTTCTTGTGGCCGAGCACGACGCCGGGCAGCGTCTCGACCTCGACATCTTTCATCGAATCGCGCTGGATCTGGGCGAAGTTCTTCACTTGCGCCTGTGCGAATTCGATGTCCTTGCGTTCCTGCGGGGTCAGGCTGTCGACGCAGGCGTCGATTTCGGCCTGCGACAGGCGATAGTCGTCACGGTCCCAGCCGTCGAACTTGATGGACATCTCGCGCACCGCTTCGTCGCCGCGCTTCTCGATATCGGCAAGCGCCGCCTCGACGATGTCGCGAACCTTGCGGTCCGCGTCTGCCTTCGCCTCGGCAGTGGCGCCGCGCTTCAGCCAGGTGGCCATGATATTCTCCCGATCCGGTGTGACGTGATTTTCATCGGACCTAGCGCCGGGGAGCGAGCGGGGACCATCGCATGTTATCGATGGCTTGCTATCGATCCTATGCCGTTGTTGCCGCAGGAGGGCTTCGCTAGCCCGGTTCTCAAGGACAAAGCATCCGCCAGCATTCTGGGAGAACAACGAACAATGCGCCTTGCCACTCTCGATGACGGCACCCCCGACGGGCGCCTCGTCGTCGTTTCGCCCGAAGGCGATCGTTACGCGCCCGCGCCGGTGGATACGCTGCAACAGGCGATGGAAAGCTGGGCCTTCGTCGCGCCGGTGCTGGCCGAGATTTCGGAATTTCCCGAAGCGCTGGATGCCGCGCTGCTGCGTGCGCCGCTGCCGCGTGCTTGGCAGTGGCTCGATGGCTCGGCTTTTGCCTGCCACGGCGAACTGATGGACAAGGCGCTCGGCGTAGTGCCGGTGAAGACTGGCAAGCCGCTGATGTATCAGGGCACTTCCGACAAGTTCTATGGCCCCGCCGAGGATGTGCGCTTCCTCACCGAAGAGAACGGCATCGATTTCGAAGGCGAGTTCGGCGTGATCGTCGATGCCGTGCCGATGGGGACTTCGGCCGAGGACTGCATGAAGTACATCCGGCTGATCGTGCAGATCAACGACTGGTCGCTACGCAAGCTGGCCGGGCCGGAGATGAAGACCGGCTTCGGCTGGGTTCAGGCCAAGCCGCCGTGTTCGATGGCGCCCTTCGCTGTCACGCCGGAGGAACTGGGCGACCAGTGGCGGGGTGGCCGCGTCTGCATGGACCTGCTGGTGGACTGGAACGGAAAGCGCTTCGGTGCCGCTAATGGCGAGCCGATGGGCCATGGCTTCCACGAACTGGTCGCCCACGCCTGCGCCACGCGCGATCTGGTGGCGGGCACGGTGATCGGTTCGGGCACCGTCTCCAACGCAAATTACCGCGAGATCGGCTCCTCCTGCATCGCCGAGCGGCGCGGGATCGAACTGGTCGATTTCGGAGGGCCCCGCACCGGATTCATGCGCTTTGGCGACACGGTGCGGATGCAGGGAACTCTTGCCGATGGCCGCGCGCCGTTCGGTGTCATCGAACAGAAGGTCGTTAAGGCATGAATGAAGTTCTTTCCGATTCCGGCCTGCCGCCGATCCAGCGCGTCGTCACCGGGCATGATGCGGACGGCCGCGCGGTGTTCCGCTCCGAAGACGTGACGCCCACGACAATGATCCCCTCGGGCGATGCCTCGTTCCTGACGATCTGGACCACCGCCACCGTCCCCGCCGACAACAACGACGAGACCGAAGGGCGCGAACGCCCCACCGGCACCACGCTCGAAGGCGGATCGGTGATCCGCGTGGTGGACATGCTGCCGGGCAAGCAGAGCCCGATGCATCGCACCAACTCGATCGACTACGGCGTGGTGATGAAGGGCGAGATCGAACTGGAACTGGAGGACGGTCGCAAGACCACCGTGCGCGAGGGCGGTATCATCGTCCAGCGCGGCACCAACCACCTCTGGCGCAACACCAGCGATGCGGTCTGCCGGATCGCCTTCATCCTGATCGAGGCACCCGCTTACCTTCACAACGGCGTGCCGTTGGACGAGGCCAAGCCCGAGCAGGTCGATCCCGTCTACAACGAGGCGGCAGGAAAGGCCTGATGTTCGACCTCTCCGGCAAAAGCGCCATCGTCACCGGCTCCACGCGCGGGATCGGACGTGCGATTGCCGAGGGGCTGATCGCCCAAGGCGCGCGCGTGGTGATCTCCAGCGAGGATGCGGAGGACACCGCGCGCGTCGCTGCCGAACTCGGGATGCCGGGGCAGCCCTGCGACGTGACCGACGATGCGGCGTTGGCCGCCTTGGTGGATCGCGCGGTGGCCGAATTCGGTGGGCTGGACGTGCTGGTCTGCAATGCCGGGATTACCGGCAGGGCAGGGCCTTTCGCCGATCTCGACATGACCGACTATGCCCGTGTCATGGCGATCAACCTCACCAGCCAGGTCGCGCTCTGCAATCTGGCCCTGCCGAAAATCGCGGCGCGCGGGGGCGGGGCAGCGGTGCTGGTGTCCAGCCTCTCGGGCCTGAGGGGCAACGGGCGAATCAATGCCTATGCGCTCGCCAAGGCGGGTGTCGCGCAACTCGCGCGCAATCTGGCGGTGGAGTGGGGGCCGCACGGGGTGCGGATCAACGCGATCTCGCCCGGCTTCATCGCAACCGAACTGTCGGCGCCGCTGCTGGCGGACGAGGCCTTCATGGCCCGCCGCATGGCGATGACGCCGCTGCGTCGCCCCGGCACGCCGCAGGAGGTGGCAGGCGCCGCCGTATTTCTGGCATCGGACGCCGGCGCTTTCGTTACCGGGCACAATCTGGTCGTCGATGGCGGAACGCTGATTACCGACGGGTCGTGACGGGAAGGCCTCGGCAGCGAATCGGTCTGCCGCAAATGGGGCGCGACTAACGCCGGGACGAGGGGCGGAACGCTCCGCCTCGGCGTGAAGCTATTTGTGATTCGTCGGGTCCGTGCCCCATCTGGCCAGCACCACGCGCCGCGCGGGCGACAACGACTGCGCGTGCCGTGGAAGGCTTCGCGAGATTCGGGAACTATCCCGCGATTTCAGCGATTTAGGGAAAATTGGATGCCCCGCGAGGATTCGAACCTCGATAGACGGAATCAGAATCCGTAGTCTTACCATTAGACGACGGGGCATCGGGAGGCGCCCCTCTAGTAGCGGTCGTGATTCGGGTCAACACCCTTTTTTGCCGGCCCTTGCTCCTTTCTCGTCGGGGCGTTAGCATCGCCGCATGTACCCGCCCGCATGGCGGCAGATTTTTTGAAGAGATTAGTAATCATGGCGGAGCACGATCCGCCGGCAGCAAGAGTCGACGTGTCAGGCCGCCCCAGCAGGCGGCGCAAGGCGAGGAGGGGCAAATCGCGCCCGTCCGGTCCCGGCACGGCCAAGGCGAAGGTGCAGGCAAAGGATGCCGGCGCCGTCGCGGCAGGCGGAGCGCCGCGCGAAGAATCAGTGAACGGAGCGCCGGCACCACCGCGCCGTGCGAAGTCGCGCACGGCCCGGAAATCCGGCAAGTCACGCAAGCCCGGCAAGAAAGTGGCGGCGCAATCGCGTCCCGCAGAGGCGGGTCGCGCCGAACCGACAGTTGCCGAAGTGCGCAGCGCAGAAGCGCGCACGGTTGAACTGCGCAGTGGCCCCGGTCTCGTTACCGCAAGAGACGCGATGCTGCCCCGCCAGCACCCGCGCCAGTCCTATGCGGCGATCGATCTGGGCACGAACAATTGCCGCCTGCTGATCGCGCGTCCCTCTGGCGAGAACTTCACGGTGATCGACGCCTTCAGCCGTGTCGTCCGTCTGGGTGAGGGGCTGGCGCAGTCCGGCCGCCTGTCCGACGCGGCGATGGAGCGCACCCTGGGCGCCCTGCGCGTGTGTGCGGACAAGCTGATGCGGCGGAACGTCTACCTCGCCCGATCGGTGGCGACGGAGGCCTGTCGCCGTGCGGTCAACGGGCCGGAATTCATCGAACGTGTGCGTCAGGAAACCGGCATCGCGCTGGATATCATCAGCGCGCGCGAAGAGGCGCGGCTGGCCGTGCTCGGCTGTCATGTCCTGCTCGAATCGGGGCTGGGCCCGGCGATGATCTTCGACATCGGCGGTGGCTCCACCGAGCTTGTGCTGATCGAGAGCACCGGCACCGTGCCGCGCATTCTCGATTGGCAATCGGTGCCTTGGGGCGTCGTCTCGCTCACCGAAAGCTGCCCGCCCGAAGGTTCGACGCTGGAAGAACGGCTGACGCGCTACAAGCACATGCACGGCCTCGTGGCGGATAGCTTCGCCGGCTTCGCGGATCGCGTCGCCCCGGCGCGCGAGAGCGCGGCGCAGACCGGTCCGCTGCGCCTGTTGGGCACCAGCGGCACCGTGACCACTTTGGCTAGCCTGCATCTGGAACTGCCGCAGTATGACCGCCGCATGGTAGACGGGCTGATCGTCCCGGCCGAATCGATGCGCGGCATCAGTGCGCGGCTCTCCTCGATGTCGATCGAGGAGCGACGCGAGCTGAACTGCATCGGCCGCGAGCGCGCGGATCTGGTCGTCGCCGGTTGCGCGATTCTGGAGGCGATTCTCGACCTTTGGCCCTCCGCGCGGCTGGGCGTGGCCGATCGCGGCATTCGCGAAGGCATCCTGCGCAGTCTCATCGCCTCGCACACATCGAACAAGTCCATGCTCGCCGCGGCGGGCGCACAAGCATTGGAGGCCCGGCCGTGAGCCGATCCGGACGCGATCCCAACGAGCGGCTTCGCACCGCCAAGAAGCGCACGACCAGTTCGGCGCGCTGGCTGACCCGTCAGCTCAACGACCCTTACGTGAAGAAGGCCAAGGCGGACGGCTATCGCAGCCGCGCGGCCTACAAGCTGATCGAGCTGGATGAGAAGTTCGACCTGTTCAAGGGCGTGGAACGCGCCGTCGATCTGGGCATTGCGCCGGGTGGCTGGAGCCAGGTGCTACGCCTGAAACGGCCGCAGGCCAAGATCGTGGGCATAGACCTGCTGCCCACCGATCCGATCGAGGGCGTGACCATCTTCCAGATGGACTTCATGGCCGACGAGGCGCCTGCCGCGCTGGAAGGCGCGCTGGACGGCGCGCCGGATCTGGTGCTGTCGGACATGGCCGCCAATACGGTGGGCCACAAGCAGACCGACCACTTGCGCACGATGGGTCTGGTGGAAACGGCGGCGGACTTTGCGATCCAGACGCTGGCACCGGGCGGCACGTTCGTAGCCAAGGTCTTCGCGGGCGGTACCGATACCGAACTGCTGGGCGTGCTCAAGCGCCGCTTTACCAGCGTCAAGCACGCCAAGCCGCCGGCCAGCCGCAAGGATTCGTCCGAGTGGTATGTGATTGCCAAGGGCTTCAAGGGGCCTGAGGAGGCGTGAGCCGCTACGTCGTCCTGCCCGGGATCGGCGGTTCCGGTCCGGCCCATTGGCAGACGCTATGGGAACAGGCCGATCCGCAGATGCAGCGGTTCGCCCCGGAAAGCTGGGACGAACCCGCGCTGGACGACTGGATCGCCGCGCTCGATCGCGCCGTGACGCAAGCCACGCAAGCGAGCGGCGAGCCGCCGGTTCTGGTCGCGCACAGTCTGGCCTGCCTGCTCGTCGCCCATTGGAGCGCGCGATCGGACCTGCCGGTGCGCGGTGCTTTCCTGGTGGCACTGCCCGATCCTGCGGGGCCGGCGTTCCCGGCGGAGGCGGCGAGTTTCGCCGATCTACCGACATCGCGGCTGCGGTTTCCGGGGGTGGTCGTTGCCAGCAGCGACGATCCCTATGGTCCCGTCGATCACGCCCGTCTGCGCGCCGCGCAATGGGGCTGCACGTTCGTCGAGGCAGGCCCGCTGGGCCATATCAATGCCGCCAGCGGGCTGGGAGACTGGCGCTGGGGCCGCGATCAACTCGATTGCTTCGCCCGCGCGCTCGTCGAACTGGGCGCCTGAGCGGACCGGTTCCCTAATGACGAAAGCGGCCCGCAAGGCGACTCGGTGAAGCCTTGCGGACCGCTTTCTGCCGACCGAAGCCGGATTTCTTTACGGGATGATCAGTGCGCGGCGGCGCTCGCTTCCCCGCTGGGCGCGGCGGAGGCATCGGCTGCCGGAGCATCACCCTTCGCCGGAGCGGCCGCAGCGCCGGCAGCAGGCGCGGCCGGAAGCGGCAGGTTCGATCCCTGCGAATTGAGGTAGACGATCACGTTGGCGCGATCTTCCGGCTTGGGAAGGCCGGCGAACGTCATCTTGGTGCCGGGGGCGAAGGCCTTGGGGCTTTTGAGCCATTGGTTCAGCTTGTCGAAGTCCCACTTGCCGCCCACGCCCTTCAGCGCGTCGGAGAAGGCGAAGCCGCCCACGCCCTGGCCGATATTCTCACCGACAACGCCGTGAAGGTTGGGGCCGATGCCGTTGGCGCCGCCTGCGTTGATCGTGTGGCAGGACTGGCACTTGGCGAAGGTGGCCTGGCCCTTGGCCGCGTCTGCCGTGGCGAGAAGCGCCTCGATCGGCGGTTCGGCGGCGCCACCCTCGGACGTCTCCTCAACGCCCTCAATCGCGTAGCCCATCGTTTCGGGACGGTTGTGCTTGTCTGCGCGAAAGTAATGCGAGCTGATGCTGGTAAGACCTAGACCCACGATACCGGCGAACAGAGTCCACCCGGCAATGGTGTTGAAACGATCGTCCATGTCCTGACTGCCCCGGGTATTGTTATGTTGATCCTCTTGGCTTCGAGGTCCTAATGTTGCCCGCAAGTTAGCGCAAGAGCCATTGCGGTTGGACGCAATGCCGCTTAAGCGCGCCATCGTCATGAATTCCTATCCCAAACCCGCGCTCGACCTTGTCTCCCGCATGGTGGAGGCTGCCGCTGCCGATCCCGCCCGGGCGATGGCGCTTCAGGGTGCGCCCGGATGCAATTCGCACCGCGCCGCGCTGGAGTACGATTCCCAGAGCCTGCCGCTGCCGTGCTTTTCGTTCGAGGACGCGCTGGATGCGGTGAAGGAAGGCCGGGCCGAGCGGGCGATCATCCCGATCGAGAATTCGCAGCACGGCCGCGTGGCGGACATTCACTTCCTGCTGCCCGAAAGCGGGTTGTCGATCGTGGGCGAGCATTTCATGTCGATCCACCATGCGCTAATGGCGCTTGGCGATGGACCGTTCTCCGCCGCCTACAGCCACCCGCAGGGCCTGGGCCAGTCGCGCCACTACTTGCGCGAGCGTGGGATCGTGCCGATGGCCTATGCCGATACTGCCGGCGCCGCCGCGCTGGTGCGCGAACTGGGCGATCCTTCTGCCTGCGCCATCGCGCCGAAGCTGGCGGCCGAGCTGTACGACCTCAAGATAGTCGAGGACAATGTCGAGGACGCGGCCGACAACACCACGCGCTTCGTGGTGCTGGCGCGCGAACCGCTCGATCCCTTCGCGCTGAAGGGCGAAAAGGCGATGACGACCTTCATCTTCGAGGTGAAGAACATCCCCGCCGCGCTCTACAAGGCGCTGGGCGGTTTCGCCACCAACGGCGTCAACATGACGAAGCTGGAAAGCTATCAGATCGGCGCCAGCTTCGCGGCGACGACGTTCTATGCGGATATCGAAGGCGCGCCGGGCGATCCGCGTGTCGATTCGGCACTGCAGGAGCTGGCCTTCCACTGCAAGTACGTGCGTCCACTCGGCACTTACCGTCAGGCACGTCCGCGCGGCTGAACGATCCGGCTGCGGCTTCGTTTGGGCGGCGGAAAATCGCTGCACGGACAGATTGTTAACGCGGGGCGGCTTGTCTGGGGCGGCAGGCCGTGCCAATCACCCCGGCCGTGGCAATCGGTGGGGGTCAAGTGGCGGGTGCGACCGCAGGCCGGGGTATGGCAAGCGACGCTGCGGCCGATTGGGCGGCCGTGCGCGGCACGGCGGATATCCAATATGCCCCGATAAAGGCGGTTCGCACGCCGATACCGAAAACGCCGGAATGGCTGCGCACGTTGGGCGAATGGCTGGAAGCGGTGTTTGGGCCGATCGGCAAGATGCTCGGAATGTCCTGGCCGGTGTTTCAATACATCCTCCTCGGGCTGGCCGTCCTCCTCGTGCTGTTCGTGCTCTGGCGCCTGTTCGGCCCGATGCTGTTCGACCGCGTGGCAAAGCCGGAGGACGAAGCCGTGGCGGCATGGGTGCCCGATCAGGCGGAGGCCAGCGCCCTGCTGTCCGATGCCGACCGCCTTGCGGCGGAGGGGCGTTTCGCCGAAGCGACGCACCTTCTGCTCCGCCGCAGCGTGCAGCAGATTCGCGCCAGCCGGCCGCAATGGCTTCACCCGGCCAGCACCGCGCGCGAAATCGCCATGCTGCCGGCGCTCCCCGAACAAGGGCGCCATGCTTTCGCGACCATTGCCCAGCGGGTGGAGCGCAGCCGGTTCGCGCTGCGTGAACTGGATGCGCAGGACTGGGCGGCGGCACGCGCTGCTTATGCCGAATTCGCGCAAGTCCGGTTTTCCGCATGAACGGCAGCGATCCGCATATCGAGACGGTTGCCGTGGGCGCCAATCCGTTCTCCCGCTGGTCGGTTCTGGCGATCGTCCTGCTCGGCTGCGCGTTGTTCTTCGCGCTGCTGTGGATGATTGGCACCGGTACGGGCTTCAGCGAGACCAACGATGGCGGAGCCCACGCCGAAGGGCGCGGGCTCAATGGCTATGCGGCGATGGCGAATTTTCTGGAGCGGCGCGGCTATGCCGTGCGCAAGTCGCGCAATGTCGGCGCGCTGGACAAGCCGGGCCTGCTGGTGTTGACGCCGCCCGCCTATGCCAGCGGCAAGGATCTCCAGAAGATCGTCTCGCTGCGCCGCCGTATCGGGCCCACGCTCATCATCACGCCGAAGTGGTATGCCTATCCCGCCACACGCGCGCAGCTGGAAAAGGGCGCGAAAAAGGGCTGGGTCAATCTGGGCGGCACGCAACTGGCGGAATGGAAGGGCTTTCTGGACGACGTCACCGTCGGCCAGTTCCCGGTCAAGGGTCAGGGCAAGCCGGGCTGGGCCGGGTTGGACCTGGCCGGCACGCTTCCCGGCCGCACCATCAGCTGGGGCGGCGGAGACGATGTGGCACCGCTGGTGCGGGACGGGGCCGGGCACATCCTGGCCGGCTTCATCGCCGACGAGGGGCTCTATCCCAAGCTTGAACAGGCCTCCGGCGTGTCGTCGTCGATAGAGGAGCCCGACGAGGGCCTCTATCCCATCATCCTGGTGTTCGAGCCGGATCTGGTCGACAACTGGGGCATGGCGGACGTGCGCGCGGCGCGGCTGATCGATGCGCTGGTTGCCGCCGGGGATCTGCGGCCGGGCGACACGATCACGTTCGACCTGACGTTCAACGGCTTCGGGCGCTCGCAGAACTTGCTGACACTGGCCTTCACGCCGCCCTTCCTCGCGGCCACGCTGTGTCTGCTACTGGCGGCGCTGGTGCTGGGCTGGCGGGCGTTCCTGCGGTTCGGGCCGGCGCAGACGAGCGGCCGAGCGATCGCTTTCGGCAAGCGCGCGCTGGTGGCCAATGCCGCTGGATTAGTGCGCCGCACCGGCCGCGTGCATCTGATCGCGCGGCCTTACGCCGATCATGCGCGGGAACGGCTGGTCCGCGCACTGGCGCTGCCGCGCACGCTGGACGGCGCGGAGGCCGATGCCGCCATCGATCGGGCGCTGCATTCGCGTGACCCGTCCGCCGAACCCTTTTCCGTGATCGCCGCCCGCCTTCGGCAGGCGCGGCGCCCGCAAGACCTCGTCAAGGCAGCGCGCGATCTCCATGCGCTCGAAAGGATGTTGACCCGATGACCGATGCCCAGACTGCCGAATACGGCAGCGACCTTGCGCAAGTCGCCGCGATCGCGGCCGACATTCGCGCGCAGATCGCCAAGGCGGTAGTCGGCCAGGCCGAGACCGTGGAGCACATGCTGATCGCGCTGATGGCGCGCGGTCACGTGCTGCTGGAAGGCCCGCCGGGTACGGCCAAGACGTTCCTGGCGCAGTGCTTTGCGGCATCGTTGGGGCTGGATTTCGGCCGCATCCAGTTCACGCCGGACCTGATGCCGGGCGATATCCTGGGCTCCAACTTGTTCAACTTCCAGACCAGCCAGTTCACGCTGACGCGCGGGCCGATCTTCTGCGACCTGCTGCTGGCGGACGAGATCAACCGCACCCCGCCCAAGACCCAGGCGGCGCTGCTGGAAGCGATGCAGGAGCGCCGGGTCACGCTGGACGGCACCGCGCACCAATTGCCCGACCACTTCATGGTCGTCGCCACCCAGAACCCGATCGAGAACCAGGGCGTCTACCCGCTGCCGGAAGCGCAGCTGGATCGTTTCCTGTTCAAGCTGGATGTCGCCTATCCCAGCCATGACGAGGAATTGCGTATCGTCTCCCGCTTCGGGGAGAATCGCGGCGCTCCCACTCCGGCCGAATGCGGTGTCACCCCGGTCGTCGGCCGCGATATGCTGGAGGCCGCCACTCTCGCCGTGTCGCAGGTAAAGCTGGCGGAAAGCGTGATCGATTACGTGGTGCGGCTGGTGCGCGCCACGCGCGAAAGCCCGGATCTTGCCAGTGGTGCTTCGCCCCGCGCGGCGGTGCTGCTGGCCGGCGCTGCCCGCGCCCGCGCCGCGCTGGACGGCCGTGACTACGTCGTGCCGGACGATGTGAAGGCGCTGGCCCCCAGCGTGCTGCGCCACCGCCTGCTGCTCAGCCCGGCGGCGGAGATCGAGGGCAAGCAGGTGTCGGCACTGGTTGCCCAATTGGTCGATCAGACCGAGGCACCGCGCTGAACCGATGAGCCTGCGCTTCGCCCCCCTGGTTCCCACGGTGCGTGCGGCGGCGCTGCTGGCGCTGGCGGCGCCGGTGGCGCTGGTCATCGGCGCCACCCGGCCTGAGGCGTGGATTGCCGCGCCGGTCGCCGGGCTGGTGGTGCTGCTGCTGGTCTTCATCGATGCCTTGCTGGCCGGGCGACTGGACGACTTTCGCGTGACCGTGCCGGGCGATGTCGAAGTAGGGGCCGAGGCGATGCTGCAGGCCGGTGTGAACTTGCGCGGCGGCCGGGCGTCACGCGTCGAAGTGGCGCTCGCCTGCGATCCGCGTCTCGTCGCCGATGGGCGGGCGACGTTCGCGCTGGAAAAGGCAGACACAGGCGGCGGGGCAGGCGCTGAGGCTGGGTGGCAGGGGCAATCGCCATTCCGCCCTTCGCGGCGAGGCACCGGCAAGGTCAGCGGTACATGGCTGCGCTGGACCGGGCCGCTGGGCCTGGGTGCACGGCAGATTGCCGGCGATCTGGACGAGAGCGTAAGGGTTTGGCCGAATATTTCGGCAGTGCGTTCCCCGGCCTTGCAGATCCTGCTCAAGAATGCGCAATTCGGCGTGCTGGCCCGGCGTATCCGCGGCGAGGGGACGCAATTCGAATCGCTGGCCGAATATGAGCCGGGGATGGACCGCCGCCGGATCGATTGGAAATCCTCTGCCCGCCACGTCCATCTCTATGCCAAGGAGTACGAGGCGGAGCGTAACAACCAGATCGTCTTCGCGTTCGATTGCGGCCAGTCGATGTGTGAGCCGGTAGACGGTATGCCGCGTCTCGATCGCGCCGTTTCCGCTGCGCTGGCGACGGGGTATGTCGCGCTGAAGGGCGGCGACCGGGTGGCGCTGTTCGGTTTCGCCTCGCGGCCAGAGGTGTCGACGCCTTTCGTCGCCGCATCGCGCGATTTCCACCGATTGCAGCGCGCCGCCGCCGGGCTGGAGTACCGTTCCGAAGAACCCAACTTTACCCTGGCGCTGGCTACCCTTGCCGCAAGGTTGGAGCGGCGGTCGCTGATCGTGGTGTTTTCCGAATTCACCGACCTCACCAGCGCGCAACTGATGATCGAATCGATCGGCCGGCTGGTTGCGCGCCATCTGGTGCTGTTCGTCAGCATTGCCGATCAGGAACTTGAGGAAATCTCCTCGGCATCGCCGGATGACATGCCGACGCTGTCGATGGCGGTTTCTGCGGACCTCTTGCTGCGTCAGCGTGCCCTGGTCACGCGCCAGCTTCGTCAACTGGGGGTCCAGGTGGTCGAGGCCCCGCACGGTGCCGTCGGTACCCGGCTGATCGATGCCTACCTTGCCATCAAGCGTTCGGGAGCGATCGGATGAACGCGATGTCCGCCACTGCAACCGCTGCGGAAAGTCAGGCGATTGCCCGCGCAGCCCTGCGTTCGGACCGGTTCCGTCTGGAGCGCGAGGCGGACTGGCAGCGGCTGGAAGCCATCGTCACGCAGATGGAAAAGGGGCGTTATCGCCGCCTTTCCGATGAGGACTTGCTGGCCTTGCCGGGGCTTTACCGCACGGTGGCATCCAGCCTGTCGATCGCGCGGGAAACATCGCTCGATGCGGCGACGCTCGCCTATCTCGAAGCGCTGGTGCAGCGCGCGTGGTTCGTCGTCTACGGCCCGCGTTCGTCGCTGTGGGACTGGCTGCGCGGCTTCTTGGGCGGGGGGCTCAGCGCCGCCGTGCGGTCGATCTGGGTCGATGTGCTGATCGCGCTTGCCGTCATGGTGGCGGGAACGGTGGTCGGCTGGCTGCTGGTTGCCCACGATACCGAGTGGTACTTCTCGCTGATGTCGCCTGACATGGCCGGAAACCGGGTGCCCGGGGCGACGCGCGAAGCCCTGCACGCATCGCTGTTCGGCAATTCCGGGCGATCCGGGATGAGCGTCTTTGCGGCGCAGCTGTTCAGCAACAACGCGCAAGTCTCCATCCTGGCCTTCTCGCTCGGCTTCGCGCTGGGGGTGCCGACATTGCTGTTGCTGGTGCAGAATACCGCCAGCCTGGGCGCCTTGCTCTGGCTCTACAACGGCAAGGGCCTGCTGGTCGATCTGCTCGGCTGGCTGGCCGTGCACGGCACAACTGAGCTTTTCGCCATCCTGCTGGCAGGTGCGGCCGGGCTGCATGTCGGGCGCTCGATCGCGTTTCCGGGCAATCGTTCGGTGCTGCGCGCGGCGTCGGAGGCCGGGCGGCGCGCGGCGGTGGTGATGACCGGCGTCGTGCTGATGCTGGTGATCGCCGCGCTGCTGGAGGGTTTCGCCCGCCAGATGGTGGACCAAACATTCGGTCGCTTCGTGATCGGCGGCTTCATGCTGGCGGCGTGGTGCGCCTACTTCTTCGCCTTTCGCGGCGGTGCGAACCGGATGGGCCGGGCATGAGCGCGAGAGCAAAAACGAAAGCTCTCGGCCGCCGCAGTTCCACGCGCGATCGCCTGCTGGTGACGCCGGAAGGGATCAGCCTGCCGATCACGGTCGCCAGTCGGGGATCGCGGATCGGCGCGCTGGTCATCGATTTCATCGTGATGATCGTGCTGATGGTCGCGACGACGGTGGGGCTGGTCTACGTGGCGGGCGGGATGGCCAAGATCGACCGCGCGCTGGAGGCGAATAGCGCCGCGGGCCATGCCCTGCAATTCCTGTTCATCCTGTGGGTCGTGGCGATGTTCCTGTTTCGCAACGCCTATTTTCTGTTCTTCGAACTGGGACCGCGCGGGGCGACACCGGGCAAGCGGCTGGCGGGCATCCGCATCGCCGCGCGCGATGGCGGACGGCTTACTGCCGAGATGGTGATCGCACGCAACCTGCTGCGGGACATCGAGCTGTTCCTGCCCATCGTCTTCATCATGACGGCGGGCGCCAGCAGTGGTGCGGGCTGGCTTTCGGCCGCGGGATGGTTCGCGATCTTCCTGCTGTTCCCACTGTTCAACCGCGACAGCCTGCGCGCGGGCGACGTGATTGCCGGATCGTGGGTGGTGGAGCGGCCGCGCCGCAAGCTGGAGGCGGCGCTGTCGGTTACTGCGCCGCCGTCGCTGGGCGAGGATGAGGACCTGACCACCACCACCTCCACCTCCGCCTCCACCTCCACCTCCACCTTCGGGCCTGCCTACCGGTTCACTGAGGCGGAACTGGCGGTCTACGGCGAATACGAACTGCAGGCGCTTGAGCGGGTGCTGCGCGAAAATCGGGAGCAGGCGGTCGAGAGCGTCTACCAGACGATCGCGCACAAGATCGATCGCAACGATGGCTGGAATGACGAACGGGCCTTCCTGGAAGCCTATTACACGCAGTTGCGCGGCCGGCTGGAAGCGGGCATGCGCATGGGCCGCCGCAAGGCAGACAAGCATTCCGGGGACAGTTCTTGACGCTTACGCTGACCATTATCGAAGACGACCTTTCCGGTCGCGCCGTGCTCGATCTTCTCCAGTTCCACCTTGATGAGATGCACAAGTGGTCGCCGCCCGAAAGCGTCCATGCCATGCCTGTAGAACGGCTGCGCCAACCGGACGTGACGTTCTTTTCGGCGTGGGATGGCGATCGACTGGCCGGATGCGGCGCGATCAAGCATCTCGACGAGACGCATGGCGAATTGAAGTCGATGCGTGCCGATCCCGAATATCGCGGCAAGGGTGTGGGCAAGGCGATCCTGCTGCGCCTGCTGGAAGAGGCGCGCGCGCGCGGCTATGCGCGGGTCAGTCTGGAAACCGGCAAGCCGGAACCGTTCCACCCGGCCCATGGCCTCTATCGCGCCACCGGCTTCTTGGAATGTCCGCCGTTCGGTGACTATGTCGCCGACGATTTCTCGATCTGCATGACGAAGGAACTGTGATGGATCTGCGCCCCGCGACGCCTGCGGATGCGGCCGCGCTTGCCGATCTGGGCGTGCGCAGCTTCGTCGCCAAGTTCGGGCACATGTACACGGCCGTCGACCTCGCCAATTTTCTGGCCGAATCGCACAGCGAAGCCAAGATCGCCAAGGAGATCGCCGATCCCGCGATGCGGGTGATGCTGGCAGAGGCCGACGGAAAGCTGCTCGGCTACTGCAAGCTGGTGATGGATTGCGGCTGGCCGGAACATGCGCGGGGACAGCGCGTGATCGAACTGAAGCAGCTCTATACCGATCCCGATACGACCGGGCGGGGCATCGGCTCGGGCCTGATGGACTGGGCGATCGAGACTGCACGCGATCACGGCGCGGACGAGGTGCAGCTTTCGGTCTGGAGCGGGAACGACGGCGCGCAGAAGTTCTACGCCCGCTATGGCTTCGGAAAAGTCGCCGACATTCACTTCATGGTCGGTGAACAGCGGGACGAGGAGTTCCTTTTCGCTCGCTTGCTCGGCTAAGACGCTGGCATGGCTTACGAAACGCTCATCTCGGTTTCCGATCTCCACGCTCTGCTCGCCGCCGGCGAGGATGTGCTGATCCTCGATTGCGAATTCGAGCTGGGCGTGCCGGATAAGGGCCGTGACGCCTATCGCGCCGGCCACCTGCCGGGTGCGCGCTATGCCCATCTCGACGACGATCTCGCGGCCCCGCCGGACGGCACCAACGGGCGCCATCCGCTGCCCTCGCGCGTGGCGTTCGCCGCGTGGCTGCGTGCGCAGGGATTGCGGCAAGGGCAGCAAGTGGTGGCCTGCGATTCGAGCGGCGGGGCATGGGCGGCGCGGGCGTGGTGGTTGCTGCGCTGGGCGGGCCACACCCCGGTTGCGGTGCTGGACGGCGGCAAGCAGGCCTGGGCCGCAGCGGGGCTCCCAATGGAGACCGGCGATGCCGGACCTGTGCGTCCCGGAGATTTTCAGGCGGGCGAGCCGCTGGTGCCGGTTCCCGTCGATGCCGATGGCGTTCTGGCGAATATCGATGCTGGGGCGGCGCAACTATTGGACGCGCGCGATCCTTCCCGCTTTCGCGGCGATCCCAATCCGATCGATCCGGTGGCGGGGCACATTCCGGGCGCACGCAACCGCTTCTTCCGCGACAATCTGGGGCCTGACGGTCGTTTCCGCCCGGCGGATCAGCTGGCCGCCGACTTTACGGCGCTTCTGGACGGCAAGGCGGCGATCCTGTCTTGTGGGTCGGGCGTTACGGCGTGTCACAATGCCCTTGCCATGGCGCACGCCGGGCTTGCCGCCCCGCGCCTCTATCCGGGATCGTGGAGCGAGTGGATTGCCGATCCGTCGCGCCCGGTGGCAACCGGCGAGGATTGAACGCTCAACCCTCGCCGCGCGGCCTCACTTGGCGAGCTGCGCCTCGATCGCATCGACCAGCAGGGGATCCTGCGGCGCGGTGCCGGGGGCAAAGCGGCCGGCGACCGAACCGTCGCGGGCGATCAGGAACTTTTCGAAGTTCCACAGCACTTCGGGATCGTCGTTCGGGGTCATGCCGTAACCCTTGAAGCGTTCCTTCATGCCCTCGACATCGCCCTGCTTGGTGGGGATGGCGTCGGTCAGCGCGACATAGAGCGGCTGCTTGGCATCGCCGGTGACGTCGGCCTTGGTGAACAGCGGGAACGAGACGCCGTAGTTGAGCTGGCAGAACTCGACGATTTCCTCATCGGTGCCGGGTTCCTGCGCGCCGAAGTCGTTGGCCGGGAAGCCCAGCACCTCAAAGCCCTTGGCCTTGTATTCTTCGTAGAGCTTTTCCAGCCCTTCGTACTGCGGTGTCAGCCCGCACTTGGAGGCTACGTTGACGACGAGCAGGACATTGCCCCCGTGATTGGCAAGGCTGTCGGCGCTGCCGTCGATGCGGGTCAGCGGGATCTGGGCGATATCGGTCATGCAGGGGTCTCCCATGGATTCGGGCTTGGATTCGTGCTTGGATTCGGGGCCGAAGACTGCGCCAGCGCGATGACGCGGGCAAGACGCTGCGTTCAGATTGCTTGCCCCAAGACGGGCGATATCCATTCCGGATCATGGGCATAGGGCAGGGGATCGCCCCGGCGAAGCGCGTCCAGCACACCGGCAAAGTCGGTCTGCGCCCGCCAGCCCAGCAGGCGTTCCGCCTTGGCGGGATCGTAGATGCGCTCGATCCGTTCGGGCAGAACCCAGCCCTGCCGGGCGTACAGCTCCGCCGCGTCCGGGAAGTGGCGAAGGATCACGGCGCGGGCATCGTGGGCCAGTTCCACCGCCTCCTCACGCGTGAACGGCGGCGGGGCGGACAGCACGAAAGTCTCGCAGCCCTGAATCCGGTCCAGCGCGGCCAGATGGGCGCGGGCGGCGTCTTCCACCGTAAGGCGCCGGTTCAGCAGTTCGTTTGCCTTGAGATTGGGGCCGGACGGCACCGCATAGGTATCGTCGTCCTCCGGGAAGAACCGCCCGGTGCGCAGGATCGCCACCGCCATGCCGGTTTCGCGCGAGACCAGGCGGCACAGGTTCTCCGCCGCCAGCTTGGTGGCGCCGTAGATGTTGCGCGGCTCCAGCGGGCCGAAGGTCTCGTCCATCCACCACGCCCCTTCGTCACCCGCGCCGGCCCGCACATCGGCGTGGACCATCAGCGATGTGGTGGAGGTGAAGAGGAAGCGCGCGTGTCCCGCCTCGACCGCGGCCTCCAGCAGGTTGAGCGTGCCGGTGACATTGGTGTCTATGAAGGCCTGTCGCGGATTGCGAACGATGTCGGGCTTGTGCAGCGCACCGGCGTGGATCACCGCTTCGATGCCATGATGGGCCACGGTTTGGAACACCAGATCGCGATCCGCCACGGAGCCGACGATGCGCGTATGCACGCCCTGTGCGACGTCGAGGCCGATAACCTCGTGCCCTTGCGCCGTCAGCAGCGGCGCAAGATGGCGTCCGAGCCAGCCGGACGATCCGGTCAGCAGGACGCGCATCGGGTCAGCCTGCGTTGCGGTAGTCAGCGATCACGTCGCCCGCTTCGGCCAGTTCCGCCTCGTGGCCTTCCTCGCGCCAGGTTTCGGCCAGCGCTTCGGCTTCCCATTGCTTCATCGCCGGATGGTCGAGCACGGTATCGACCCAGGACTGGCAGGTCCCGACGTCGAGGCCGTAAGTGCGGATGCGGAAGGCGACCGGCGCGAAGAAGGCGTCCAGTGCGGTGAAGCTTTCACCGGCCAGCCAGGGGCCGCCGAAGCGGGACAGACCTTCGCTGAAAATCTCGCGCAGGCGGGCGACATCGCGCACCAGCGCCGGACGCATCGCCTTGGGCCGCACGCGCACGCCGACGTTCATCGTGCAGTCGTTGCGCAGGGCGGAGAAGCCGCCATGCATCTCGACAACGGTGCACTGCGCGAAAGCGCGCGCGGCTTCGTCGATGGGCCAGATGCCGGGGTGGCGGTCTGCCAGATAGAGCGTGATGCCCAGCGAATCCCACACCGTCCGCTCGCCATCGATCAGCGCGGGAACCTGGCCGGTGGGCGAGAAGCTGCGGAATGCCTCGTAGTTGGCGGCGGCGAAGGGCTCGATCCGATCGGCAAAATCGATGCCGAGCGCCTTCATCAGCAGCCAGGGCCTGAGCGACCAGCTGGAGTAGTTCCGATTGGCGGTGATCAATGTGTATGCCATCGGAACTCTCCTTTGTTTGAAAATCCGCCGCAGGCGGATTTTGCGGCACCGGCCCACTCCCCCACCCGACCACCCACGAGTGTATCCTGATGGGTGGTCGGGTGGGGGAGTGGGCCGGTGCCGCGACTCTCACGTCAAATAATGCGCCGTGGTCTTAGCGGCGACTTCGTCGGCCGTCACGCCCGGAGCGAGTTCGATCAGCTTGAACGGGCTTTGGTGATCGGGGCGCTGGAATACCGCAAGGTCAGTGACGATCATGTCGACCACGTTCTTGCCGGTCAGCGGCAGGGTGCAGGCCGGGATGAACTTGGGATCGCCGTTCTTGGCATTGTGCTCCATCACGACGATGATCTTCTTCACGCCGGCGACGAGGTCCATCGCGCCGCCCATGCCCTTGATCATCTTGCCGGGGATCATCCAGTTGGCGATGTCGCCGTTCTCGGCAATCTCCATCGCGCCCAGCACGGCCAGGTCGATGTGGCCGCCGCGGATCATGCCGAAGCTGGTGGCGCTGTCGAAATAGGCCGACTGCGGCAGTTCGCTGACGGTCTGCTTGCCGGCATTGATCAGATCGGCGTCGACTTCGTCGGGATAGGGGAACGGGCCGATGCCCAGCATCCCGTTTTCGGACTGGAGCGTCACCGTCATGCCGGCGGGCACATGGTTCGCCACCAAGGTCGGGATGCCGATACCGAGGTTCACGTAGAACCCGTCCTGCAATTCCTGCGCCGCACGGGCGGCCATTTCGTCACGAGTCCAGCTCATCAGGCGGTCTCCCTTTCACGCGTCGTCGTGAATTCGATCTTCTTGTCGTAAGGCGCGCCCAGTACCAAGCGCTGGACGAAGACGCCGGGGAGATGGATGCCGTCGGGATCGAGCGATCCGGTGGGGACGATGTCCTCCACTTCCACCACGCAGACTTTGCCGCACGTCGCGGCCGGTACGTTGAAGTTGCGCGCGGTCTTGCGGAACACGACGTTGCCGCTTTCGTCGGCCTTCCACGCCTTCACCAGCGACAGATCGGCGAAGATGCCTTCTTCAAGGATATAGTCTTCGCCCCGGAAGGCCTTCACTTCCTTGCCCTCGGCGATCTGGGTGCCGACGCCGGTCTTGGTGTAGAAGCCGGGAATGCCGGCGCCGCCGGCGCGCATCCGCTCCGCCAGCGTGCCTTGCGGGCAGAATTCGACTTCCAGCTCGCCCGAGAGGAACTGGCGTTCGAACTCCTTGTTCTCGCCCACGTAGGACGAGATCATCTTGGAAACCTGCTTGGTGCGCAGCAGCTTGCCGATGCCTTCGTTGTCGATGCCGGCGTTGTTGGAGGCGAAAGTCAGGTTCTTCACGCCCGAATCGCGCACCGCATCCAGCAGCCGTTCGGGGATGCCGCAAAGGCCGAAGCCCCCGGCGGCGATCAGCAGGCCATCCTTCAGCAGCCCATCCAGCGCGGCAGAGGCGCTGGGGTAGATCTTGTTCATGCTGTTCTCCCGTTTGGAGCGAACCTAGACAGCCAATCCCATTACGAATAGCGATTGTTTTTTATCGGATTCGATAATCAGGTATTATGAAACGCATCGCCCTTTTCCACCTCGAAACGCTCATGTGGATCGATCGGCTCGGCACGTTCGCAGGTGCGGCACAAAGACTCAATACCACCCAACCCGCGATCTCGGCCCGTGTGCGGGAGATCGAGGAGCAGCTCGGCGTGTCGTTGTTCCAGCGCGACGGGCGGCGCATGGTGCTGACTGCGCGGGGACGGCGGCTGGTGGAGGCGGCGGAACCGCTGCGGCAAGGGCTGGAACAGGTTCTGCTGGAGGCCAGCGATTTCGCCGGCGCCACCGGCAACGTGCGGATCGGCTCGGGGGAGATTGCAGCTGCCACATGCCTGCCCGGCTTCATCGCCGCAGTGGAGCGCGAAAGGCCGGGGGTGACCATGGAGGTCGAACTCGATCTGACCGCGCGCCTGCTGCAGCAACTGCTGGCCGGTACCCGTGATATCGTGTTCCTGGCGGGGCCGGTGGCCAGTCCCGGCATCCGCACCGCGCCGATCGGTGCGGTGGAGCTGGTCTGGGCGGCGAGCCCTGCGGTGGCAGCAGAGGGTGGGTTCTCGCATCCGCTGCCCGTATGGTCGCTGCCCGACCATTCGCCGCTCCACGCCGTGACTTTGGCGGCATTCGCGGCCGGTGGGCCCACGCCCCGCTCGCTGAACACCTGCAACAATGTGCGGACGCTGATCGAGATCGTCTCCTGCGGGCAGGGCGCCGCCGTGCTGCCTGAAACCATGGTGCGGGGGGAACTTGCCCGCGGGACGCTGGTTGAAATCCTGCCCCGGCCGGCGCGACGCATCCATTTCGAGGCGGCGATCCGATCGCGAGAGCGCGAGGCTGTCGTGCTCGACCTGTTCGAGCGGGCCGCGCAGCTTTCGATCGATGGGGTACCGGACTGAAAAAACGCCAGAAGCTCAGGCGGATGCGGGAAATTCGGCCGGGGCTATTGAGGCTTTGATCTCGGTCATGGCGGCGGCATATCATAGGCCTAAGCTGGACCGGACATAGACGGAGGAATGCCATGCGCTCGATACTCGTGAACGCCGACCGCAAGCCTGCAAGCGATGCCCGCGTCGATACTGCCATCGAACTGGCGCGGCAGCTTGGCGGCCATGTCACCGTGCTCGTCGACACTCCGGTCTCACGCTATATCGCCATGGATCCGATGGGCGGCAGCTATGTGATCAGCGAGGCGCTGGATCGGGCGCGGGCTGATGACGATGCCGCCGCCGAAGCGGTGGAAGCACGGCTTTCGCGCGGCGATGTGCCTTTCGAGGTTGTCCGCAGCGAAGACGATCCGGTGCCCGCGCTGGCCGCGGCGGCACGGCTGGCCGATCTCGTGATCGTATCGCGGTCCAGCGGCATGGTGGGCGAAGTGGCGCTGACCGCGCGCGCGCCGGTGCTGGCACTGCCCGATGAACCCGCCGGCAGCCTGCCGATCCGCCGCGCCGTCGTGGCCTGGGATGGCGGCGAGCAGTCGGCCGCCGCGCTCAGGGCCTCGATCCCGCTGCTGGTCAGCTGCCAATCGGTGAAAGTGGTGACGGTGACCGAGAAGCCCGGCGGCTTTCCGGCGACCGATGCGCTGCGGTACCTGTCCCGTCACGGCATCCACGCCGAGTTCGAGGAACTGGAGCGGCACCGCTCGACCGAGGAGACTCTGGCCGTTGCCGTGCGAGCGGCCAATGCGGAACTGCTGGTGATGGGGGCCTACGGCAAGAGCCGGATGCGCGAGTTCCTGTTCGGCGGCGTGACGGCCTACTTCCTTGCCGACGCGAGCGCGCCCGCGCTGCTTTTCGCGCACTGACATACCGCCATTCGAACGAAAGGCCGGCTCCACGTGTGTGGGGCCGGCCTTCTTGCATGGCGAATCGCCCTGCAGGGAATGCTCCTGATTCGGTCCGGTATGGGCCGAACGCGATTTTGCTGGCGGGACAATTACTAAGCCAGGCAAGGAAATTTCGCGTCGCAGCAGACAACGCTTTCCCAAGCGCCGTGATCCATCGCCCAGCCGATTGCGATTGCATCAATCATGAGACTCGATTCACTTTCCAAACATTAGAAAATAGGCATTTTTTTGGGAATTACCCGGTGTAGTTCGATGTCGCGCAACATAAGTTGATAGTTTTGCAACTGAAAACGGGTCATTTCGCACTTGCACAATGGAGCGACTGGGGGCATACAGAACCTGCCTTTCAGGCATCCTCTCCCAAAACTTCCACGGCCCGGTCGGCAACGTCCGGGCCTTTTTTTGTGCCCGGCAGACAGCACCATTTCCGGCGAAATGGATGCGGTTTGCGTCGCTTCGAGGTTTTCCCGGCATCATTGCCCGGTATCATGGCCTTATTATTCTTGAGCCTGACCCGTTTGAAATCCTGAAGCCGCATACCTAGCTCCTTGATCACGTTCCCACCGCATCTGCCTTGCCCATCCGGGGAGGCAGAGGCGCAAGGACCAGCATCGGGAACTTGAAAGGACACACATGGCGGAAGTCCCAACCCAGGTGGACGAACGGGTGGCCAAGCTGCAAGTGGCAGCCTCCCGTCAGGAAGAAAGCGGCCAGGGCATAGCCCGGCTGTCGCGCGGCTCGCTCTCGGCGATCGGGGCGATGGAAGGCGATGTGCTGGAAGTGACCGGCAAGACCGCGACGGTCGCCCGTGCCGTGCTTGCCTATCCGGAAGACGAAGGGCTGGAGGTGATCCGGCTGGACGGCCTTCAGCGTGTGAACGCCGGGGTCGGCTCGGGCGATCATGTCTCTGTCCGCAAGGCGGAATCGCGGCCCGCGCAGCGCGTGGTCTTCGCGCCCGCGCAGAAGGAGATGCGCCTGCAGGGGCCATCCGCCGCGCTGAAGCGCAACTTCTTCGGCCGCCCGATGGTGCAGGGCGATATCGTCGCCACCACCGGCCAGCAGCAAGTTGCGGACATTCCGCCCGAACTGCGCCGCATGTTCAATGCGCCGGCCTTCGCGCTGACGCAGATCCGCCTGAACGTCGTTTCCACCACGCCGCGCGGTATCGTCCACATCGACGAGAGTACCGAAGTCGAACTGCGTGAGCTGTTCGAGGAAGCCGATACCGCGCGTGGCGACGTCAATTACGACGACGTCGGCGGTATGAGCGACACCATCCGCCAGCTGCGCGAGATGGTGGAACTGCCGCTGCGCTATCCCGAACTGTTCACGCGTCTGGGCGTCGCCCCGCCCAAGGGCGTGCTGCTGCATGGCCCGCCGGGGACCGGCAAGACCCGCCTTGCGCAAGCCGTCGCCAACGAGAGCGAGGCCAACTTCTTCTCGATCAACGGGCCCGAGATCATGGGATCCGGCTATGGCGAAAGCGAGAAGGCGCTGCGCGAAGTGTTCGATCAGGCCGCCAAGGCGGCGCCGGCGATCATCTTCATCGACGAGATCGATTCCATCGCGCCCAAGCGTGACCAGGTTCATGGCGAGGCGGAAAAGCGCCTTGTTGCCCAGCTGCTTACGCTGATGGACGGGTTGAACAGCCGCGCCCACGTGGTCGTCATCGCGGCCACCAACCGGCCCGATGCCATTGATGAGGCTCTGCGTCGGCCCGGCCGCTTCGATCGCGAGATCGTGATCGGCGTGCCGGACGAGAACGGTCGCCGCGAAATCCTGGGCATCCATACGCGCGGCATGCCGCTGGGCGATCGGGTGGACCTGAAGGAACTGGCGCGCACCACGCACGGCTTCGTTGGCGCCGATATCGCCGCGCTCGCACGCGAAGCGGCGATCGAGGCGGTGCGCCGGATCATGCCCCGGCTCGATCTGGAAGCGCGCACGATTCCGGCCGAAGTGCTCGAAAGCCTTCAGGTGATCCGCGAGGATTTCGTGGAGGCATTGCGGCGCGTGCAGCCTTCGGCGATGCGCGAAGTGATGGTGCAGGTGCCCGACATCGGCTGGTCCGACATCGGCGGTTTGGACGAGGCGCAGCAGAAGCTTCAGGAAGGCATCGAACTGCCGCTCAAGAACCCGGAGGCCTTCCGCAAGCTGGGCATCCGGCCAGCCAAGGGTTTCCTGCTCTATGGCCCTCCCGGCACCGGCAAGACGCTGCTCGCCAAGGCCGTGGCCAAGGAGGCGGAGGCGAACTTCATCTCGATCAAGTCGTCCGATCTCCTGTCCAAGTGGTACGGGGAGAGCGAGCAGCAGATCGCCCGCCTCTTCGCCCGCGCGCGGCAGGTGGCGCCTTGCCTCATCTTCATCGACGAGATCGACAGCCTTGTGCCCGCACGCGGCGGCAGTTCGATGGGCGAGCCGCAAGTGACAGCGCGCGTGGTGAACACCATTCTGGCCGAAATGGACGGGATGGAGGAACTGCAGTCGGTCGTGCTCGTGGGTGCGACCAACCGGCCGACCCTGGTCGATCCGGCACTGCTGCGTCCCGGTCGCTTTGACGAACTGGTCTATGTCGGCACGCCCGATGAGGGCGGTCGCGTGCATATCCTGGGCATCCACACGGCAAAGATGCCCTTGGCGGACGACGTTTCGCTCAAGGACATCGCGGCGCGCACCGAGCGCTTTACTGGTGCCGATCTGGAAGACGTGGTGCGCCGCGCCGGCCTGATCGCCATTCGCAAGCGCGGGGCCGATGTGGAATCCGTCAACAAGGCGGACTTCGACGAGGCGCTGGAAGACAGCCGGGCCACGGTAACCGAGGAAATGGAAGCCGAATACGGGCGGATGAAGGGCGAGTTGAAGAAGCGCGCCATGGAAGTCATTCCGCTGGGCTTCATCTCGCCGGGCATGGTGGAGCCGACCCGGCCGAAGAAGCACGGGGAGTAATCAAAGACGGACCCAAATCCTCCCCCACCGGGGGAGGGGGACCGCCTGATGGGTGGTGGAGGGGGCTTGTGCGGCGCTGCCGAAAAGCCCCCTCCGTCAGTGCTTCGCACTGCCACCTCCCCCGGAGGGGGAGGATCGGTTTTGGGTTTTTCTCAGTTCACGAACAGATCGGCGTGATCTGATAGATCCCAAACCAGTTCTTGCCGGTCACGAGGATGCGCTTGCCTTTCGCATCCCAGGCGATGCCGTTCAGCACGGCATCCATGCCTAAGGCCCCATCGCCCCGGCGCAGGCCGGAGAAATCCACCCAGGCCTTGATGTGTCCGGTCGCCGGATCGATCCGCGCCACGCGGTCGGTCAGCCAGATGTTCGCCCAGATCTCACCGTCGATCCATTCCAGCTCGTTGAGATTGTCGACCGGCTTGCCGTCGGCGGTGACGGGCAGGGTGCCGGTCTGGCGCATGGTGGCGGGATCGCGCAGGCGCAGGCTGGAACTGCCGTCGCTCTGGTAGATCACGTTGCCGCTCCGCGTCATGCCCCAGCCTTCGCCTTCGTAGCTGAAGGTGCCGATCTGCTTCAGCGTCTTGCGGTCCCAGCGGAAGCCCTGCCCACCGCGCCAGGTGAGGCTGATGATCTGGTCCTTCCAGTCGATGATGCCCTCGCCGAACAGCGATGGATCGATCTGCGCCTCATTCAGCGGCTTGGCATCTTCCAGCGTGCGCACGATGATGCGCGAGGCGCCTTCGCGGCCGGTGCTCTCGTAGAGCAGGCCATTCGCATAGAAGAGGCCCTCGGTGAAGGCGGTGGGATCGTGCGGGAAGCTGGCGTCCACGCGGTAGCTGCAGGTCGGTACCGGTGCGGCCTGGACGGGCGTGGCCGCGGTGAGAAGGAGGGCGAGGACGGCTACGGCGGAGCGGATCATGTACTTGCGAGTGCCGCAGTCCCGCGCGCCTCGCAAGTTCTTTGACCGCAAGCGCGTTGGCCGCAAGCGCTTTAGCCAGACGCCCGGCGCTCGCCCAGATCGGCCACGGCTTCGGCGATGGACGGACCGGCGGCCAGTTCCACCGGGGCGACCGGCAGGGTGCGGCGACGCACCAGCGCCTCCGGCATTTCGCGGCGCACCCAGTCCAGCATGTGTTCGCGCATGGCGCAGCGCAGATCGAACAGCGTCGGCCCGTCGCGCGCGCTCATCAGCAGGCGCACTTCCATGGCCTGCGCGCTGTGGTCGGTGATCTGGAGCACCTGCGCGCGGCCGTCGAACAGCTTATGGCCGGTGACGGCGCGGGTATATTCCGCGCGGATCGGGGCAATGTCGGTCGCCGGATCGAGGTAGATCATCACCGTGCCGATCAGCTGCGATGTAGTCTTGGTCCAGTTCTGGAAGGTATCCTCCAGAAAGCGCGTGGTCGGCACCACAAGGCGGCGCTGGTCCCACAAGTTCACCACCACATAAGTCGTGCGGATTTCCTCGATCCGGCCCCATTCGCCGTCAACGATGACGACATCGTCGATCGAGATCGGTTCGGTCAGCGCCATCTGGAAGCCGCCGATCAGCGCCTTCAGCGCAGGCTGGGCGGCGGCACCAACGGCAAGGGCGGCGAGACCGGCCGAAGCCATCAGCGTGGCGCCGACCTTCATCACGCCGGGGATCGAAAACAGCATCAGCGAGACCATCAGGAACACGATCACGAACGTCGCGATGCGGCTGAGGATGGCAAGGCGGGTGCGGCGGCGGCGGGCGCTGCGGTTGTCCTCCACCGAGATATCGGCGCGCAGGGTCATCGCTTCCACGAAGGAGTGGAGAATGGCGATGGCGATCCATCCGGTGAGCAGTGGCATGACGAAGCCCGCCACCCGCTCCCAGAAATCGCTGAGTGCTGGGGTTTGCCGGGCGGCAAGGACGATGCCCATCGCCACGAAGGCCCAACGTGTCGGCCGGGCGAGGCGGGCGATGAGAATGTCGTCGGACTGGCTGGCGCTGGAGCGGACGATATGCCGCAGAATGCGGAACAGCACGACATGGGCGGCAAGCGCGATGGCGGCACCGATGGTGCCGGCGATCAGCGCGATCAGCACTTGTGCGGCCCAATCGGGCAAAGCGCCGACGTAGCGTTCGATAAGCTCGATCATGGGAAGGAAACTATGCTGCAGTGCAACAGTTTCCCCGGAGCGCTCGTTTCACCGGAGTTTTGCCCCGATTGACGGAGCGACCATCCTAAACTCTCCTCGTCATCCCCGCGAAGGCGGGGATCCCGCTTGTTCTTGCGCGGCTGGGCAAAAAGGTAGCGGGGCCCCCGCCTGCGCGGGGGCGGCGAGGTGAGTTAGGCGAGTTAGGCTTAGTGCGCCGCACCCCAGCTGGCGCCGTGACCGATTTCCACGCCCAGCGGCACATCCAGCTTCACCGACGGTTCCGCCGCGCCGGCCATCACGCTGCGGATCACGTCGGAGGCTGCCGCCACGTCACCCTCGGGCAGTTCGAACACCAGTTCGTCGTGCACCTGCAGCAACATGCGGACGTGGCCAAGGCCGGCCTCGGTCAGGGCCGGGGTCATGCGGGCCATGGCGCGCTTGATGATATCGGCGCTGGTGCCCTGGATCGGGGCGTTGATCGCCGCGCGTTCGCTGCCCTGGCGCTCGGCCTGATGCTTCGAATTGATGCGTGGGAACCAGGTCTTCCGGCCGAACAGGGTTTCCGAATAACCTTTCGTCCGCACGGATTCGAGCGTTTCGTGAATGTAGCGCTGGATGCCCGGGAAGCGTTCGAAATAGCGGTCGATCATCGCCTGCGCCTCGTCCGCTTCGGTGCCGAGGCGGCCGGCAAGGCCCCAGCGCGAGATGCCGTAGAGGATGGCGAAGTTGATCGTCTTGGCCCGCCCGCGCGTATCGCGGTCCACGGTGCCGAACATTTCCATCGCCGTGCGCGCATGGATGTCCTCGCCATTGGCGAAAGCTTCCTTGAGGCTCGGCACATCGGCCATGTGCGCGGCAAGGCGCAGTTCGATCTGCGAATAGTCGGCGGAGATCAGCACATTGCCGGGCTCGGCCACGAAGCAGTCGCGGATCTGGCGGCCGATCTCGGTGCGGATCGGGATGTTCTGCAGGTTCGGATCGGTCGACGAAAGGCGCCCGGTCTGCGCGCCGACCAGGCTATAGCTGGTGTGCACGCGCTGCGTCTTCGGGTTGATCGCGGCCTGAAGCGCCTCGGTATAAGTCGAGCGCAGCTTGGACAGTTGGCGCCATTCCAGCACCTTGGTGGCGACGACTTCGCCATCGTTCGCCAGCTTTTCCAGCACCGACTGGTCGGTGGAATACTGGCCGCTCTTGCCCTTCTTGCCGCCCTTGTAGCCCAGCTTGTCGAACAGGATGTCGCCCAGCTGCTTGGGGCTGCCGATGGTGAATTCCTGCCCGACCTTGGCGAAGATCTCCGCCTCCAGCGCGCCGATGGCTTCGGCGAACTGGCTGGAAAGACCGGCCAGCTTCTCGCGGTCGACCTTGATGCCGTGGCGCTCCATCTGGGCGACGACCGGGATCAGCGGACGGTCGACCATCTCGTAGATGCGGGTGCCGCTCTCGTCCGACAGGCGCGGCTTCAGCTTGGCGTGCAGGCGCCAGGTGACGTCCGCATCCTCGGCCGCATATTCGGTAGCGCGCGACAGCGGCACTTCGCCGAAGGGGATCGCCTTCTTGCCGGTGCCGCAGATTTCCTTGAAGGTCAGCGTCGTATGGCCAAGGTGGCGTTCGGAGAGTTCGTCCATGCCGTGGCCGCCGCCGATCCCGTCGAGCGAACGGCCGGCATCGAGGCAGAAGGACACGATCATCGTATCGTCGATCGGCGCCACGTGGATGCCGTGGCGGGCGAAGACGTTGAGGTCGTACTTGATGTTCTGGCCGACCTTCAGCACTGCATCGCTTTCCAGCAGCGGCTTCAGGCGGGCGAGGGCATCGGCCAGCGGTACCTGCTCGGGCTTTTCGGCGAACATGTCGGTGCCGCCGTGGCCCAGTGGGATGTAGCAGGCGTCATTGGGGCCCAGCGCAAGGCTGATCCCTGCAAGGTCCGCCTGCATCGCGTCGAGCGCTGAGGTTTCGGTGTCGATGGCGACGACATGGGCGGCGGCGGCGCGGGCGATCCACTCCTCCAGCGCGGCCATGGTGGTAACGCAGGCATAGGCGCTGCGGTCCACCGCCGGCCATTCGGGCATCGGCTGGCGCGCGGCACCCTCGTCCGGGCCGTTGGCAGCGGTTACCGGCTTGGACGGGTTGAGCTGCGTCGTGCGTTCGGGGCTGCCGTGGCCGAGGTCCAGGCGCTTGAGCAGGCTGGTGAAGCCGTGCTTGCCGAGAAATTCGGCCAGCGGCGCGGGCGGGATCGCTTCCAGCTTGAACTGGTCGAGCGCCATCGGCAGCACGCAGTCTTCCTTCAGCGTCACCAGCACCTTGGAGAGGCGGGCCTGTTCGGCCTGCTCGATCAGCCGTTCCTGCAGCTTCGACTTCTTCATCGAAGGCGCGGCGGCCAGCGCGGATTCGAGGTCGCCGTAGTCCTGGATCAGCTTCGACGCGGTCTTGGGGCCGACGCCGAAGACGCCCGGCACGTTGTCGACCGAGTCGCCCATCAGGGCTAGCACATCGCCGACCTTTTCGGGGGGGACGCCGAACTTCTCGACCACTTCGGGAATGTCGATCCGCTGGTTCTTCATCGTGTCCAGCATGTCGACACAGCCACCGCCGATCCCGCATTTGCCGACCAGCTGCATCAGGTCCTTGTCGGAGGAGACGATGGTCACATCCCAGCCCTGCGCCGTGGCGGCGCGGGCGTAGGAGGCGATCAGGTCGTCCGCCTCGAAGCCCACTTCTTCGATGCAGGGCAGCGAGAAGGCGCGGGTGGCGTCGCGGATCAGCGGGAACTGGGGGACGAGGTCTTCGGGCGGCGGCGGGCGGTTGGCCTTGTAATCCTCGTAGATGTCGTTGCGGAACGAGTGGCTGCCGGCATCGAGGATCACTGCAAGGTGCGTCGGCCCGTCGGCCTTGTTCAGATCCTCGGCCAGCTTCCACAGCATCGTCGTATAGCCATAGACCGCGCCCACCGGCGTCCCTTCCGGGTTGGTCAGCGGCGGCAGGCGGTGATAGGCGCGGAAGATATAGGCCGAGCCGTCGACGAGATAGAGATGCTGCTTGGAATCCATGGACAACCCGTAGCAGCGCCCGCGCGGCCCGTCAGCACCGCACTGCGCGCGCACCCACTGCAATCTTTGCAGGGATAATCTTCGCGGGGGCGGGGAACCGGGGCGCAATTTCGCCGTTTCGCTGCGAATGCTTGAAACGCGGCGTGTCGCGGCTTAATCCTGCGCGACCTGAACGGGAGCGAGATCGGCCCCCCAACGCCGCACCGTATCTTGCGGACGGCATCCGGAATCGACGACTTCAGCAACGAGGGAAGACTGAACACATGCGCAAGACCCTGATCGCCGTGACTGCCGCCGCTGCGGCTCTTTCGCTGGCCGCCTGCTCGCAGAAGACGCAGGATGCCGCCAGCGACACCGTGACTTCGGCTGCCGAAGACGTTTCGCAGGCTGCGGACGACATGGGCGATGCCGTGGATAACGCCGGTGACAAGGCCGCGCAGGCTGCCGACGACACCAAGGGTGCCGCCAGCGAAGCGGCCAAGAGCGCCGAGAAGACCCTCGACGACACGGCCGCCGACGCTGCCGCAGCCGCTGCCGACGTGACCAATGCCGAGGGCGAGCCGCACGATTCGACCGCGCCCCAGCACTGAGGTCGAAGACCCGGATTTCGGTTCGGGCTTCACCCAAACGAAAAGGCCCGCCGGAGCGATCCGGCGGGCCTTTTCGTTTGGCGGTGCGATAGCTCAGCGGGAGGCGGAGGCGGTGCGGCGATAGCTGCCAGCGTCTGCCAGATAGCCTTCGTAAACGGTACGGGCGATGCTGGCGATGCGGGCTTCGCGGGCCGGTCGGCCACCCTGTCCGGTGACATAGATCGCCACCGCATAGGCGCGGCCGTCGGCGGTTTCGATAAAGCCGATGTCGCTCGACGTGTTGTTGAGCGAACCGGTCTTGTGCGAGACGCTGACGCCGCTGGGCAGGCCGGCGCGGATGCGGTTGCGGCCGGTGACGCAGCGGCTCATGGCGCCCATCAGCACGCTGCGGCTTTCCGGGGTCAGCCACTTGCCCTGATAGATGCCGGTCAGCAGCTCGACCATCGCAAGCGGCGTGGCGCTGTCGCGCTTGTCGACCACCTTGGCGGGGTTGATCGCGCCATCGTCCCGCACCAGCGTGGCGATGTCATGGTCGATATGCCAATCCTCGATGCCGGCGCGGCGCACCCAGGCATTGACGGCGGCGGGGCCGCCGACGACCTTGAGCAGCGCATCAGTCGCGTAATTGTTGGAGCGCGTGATCATCAGCTCCATCAACTGGCGGGCCGACATGTAGGCACCCGGGCGCACCGGCGCGACTGAACTGGAAAACGGCGCGGAGGCGACCGGGATCATCAGCGGATATTCGCTGGAAAGGCTCCACTTGCCCTTGTCGACGCCGTCCAGGAAGGTCGCGGCGATGGCGACCTTGCTGGTGCTGGCCATCGGGAAGCGCTGGTTGCCGAGCACGTCGACAGTCCGCCCGGTCGAAAGGTCCACGGCGGCGACGCCGATGCGGCCTTGTGATCCTTCGGCGACGCCGGCCAGGCGGCGTTCGAAGTCATCCGGCGTGCGCGGGCTGCGCAATTCGGTGCCGAACACCGAATCGAAAGAATCCTGCACGTCGTTGATATTGCCTGCATGGGCAGGCGCGAAGGACGCGGTGGCAGCGGCGACAATGCTTGCGACCTTGATGAAACGCTGCGTGCCGGCCAGGCACCGCGTCAGGAGACTATCTGCCCCGATCATGCAGAACCCACCCTTACCTTTCTGATTTTCCCGCAGGGTTAACCCACCGGTGAGATTAATCCGAATTCGATAAAGCGCCAGCGTTGCGCGACGAATTGCATGGCCCGTGCGGGCAATTGCGGGAACTGGATCGATCCTGTCGTCGCGAAGACCGATTCGGATGCGTTTGAATCCGTTAAAAAATGCACTTTCGGCGATTTCGACGCGTCTTGGTACCCAAGATTGCGCGGGCCTATTCTTCCCGAAAGGGCCCGCGATGGCGGTTGGGCTGGGGCAATAACGAAAAAGGGCCGGAAGGATCGCTCCTTCCGGCCCCAATTCGCGTTGGTGACGTGGTTGGCTTAGAAGCCGCCCATGCCGCCCATGCCGCCCATGTCTGGCATCGCCGGCATGGCAGCCTTGTCTTCCGGCTTGTCGCTGATCGCCGCTTCGGTGGTGATCAGCAGGCCGGCGACCGAAGCCGCATCCTGCAGCGCGGTGCGAACGACCTTGGTCGGGTCGATAACGCCGGCGGCCTTCAGGTTTTCGTAGACGTCGGTGGCGGCGTTGAAGCCGATGCCTTCGTCCGATTGGTCGAGCAGCTTGCCGGCGACGACGGCGCCATCGCTGCCGGCGTTTTCAGCGATCTGCTTCACGGGAGCCGAGATCGCCTTGCGGACGATGTCCACGCCGCGGGTCTGGTCTTCGTTGGCGCCGGTCAGGCCTTCGAGAGCACGCGTTGCGTAAAGCAGCGCGGTGCCGCCGCCGGGGACGATGCCTTCTTCAACGGCAGCGCGGGTTGCGTGGAGAGCGTCGTCGACGCGGTCCTTGCGTTCCTTCACTTCGACTTCGGTGGCACCGCCGACCTTGATGACGGCAACGCCGCCAGCAAGCTTGGCCAGACGCTCCTGGAGCTTTTCACGGTCGTAGTCGCTGGTGGTGACTTCGATCTGGGCGCGGATCTGTTCGACGCGGGCCTTGATTTCGTCGTGCGAACCGGCGCCGTCGACGATGACGGTGTTATCCTTGTCGATGGTGACCTTCTTAGCCTGGCCAAGCATGCCGAGCGTGACGCTCTCAAGCTTGATGCCCAGGTCTTCCGAGATCATTTCGCCAGCGGTCAGGGTCGAGATATCGCCCAGCATCGCCTTGCGACGATCGCCGAAGCCCGGAGCCTTGACGGCTGCGATCTTCAGGCCGCCACGCAGCTTGTTGACGACGAGCGTGGCCAGAGCCTCACCCTCGATATCTTCGGCGATGATGAGGAGCGGACGGCCCGACTGCACCACGGCTTCCAGGATCGGAAGCAGCGCCTGGAGCGACGACAGCTTCTTTTCGTGGATGAGGATGTAGGGGTTGTCGAGTTCGACAGTCATCTTCTCGGGGTTGGTCACGAAGTAGGGCGACAGGTAACCACGGTCGAACTGCATGCCCTCGACGACGTCGAGTTCGAATTCGAGGCCCTTGGCCTCTTCGACGGTGATGACGCCTTCCTTGCCGACCTTGTCCATGGCTTCGGCGATCTTTTCGCCGACTTCCACGTCACCGTTGGCCGAGATGATGCCAACCTGGGCGATTTCCGAGGTGCCGGCGACCGGGGTCGAGCGGGCCTTCAGGTTTTCGACGACCTTGTGGACGGCGAGGTCGATACCGCGCTTCAGGTCCATCGGGTTGATGCCGGCGGCAACCGACTTCATGCCTTCGCGCACGATCGCCTGGGCGAGGACGGTCGCGGTGGTGGTGCCGTCACCGGCCTTGTCGTTGGCCTTCGAGGCCACTTCGCGCAGCATCTGCGCGCCCATGTTCTCGAACTTGTCCTTGAGTTCGATTTCCTTGGCGACCGAAACACCGTCCTTGGTGATGCGGGGAGCGCCGAAGCTCTTCTCGATCACGACGTTGCGGCCCTTGGGGCCCAGAGTCACCTTGACGGCGTTGGCGAGGGTGTCGACGCCGGCGAGAATGCGTTCACGCGCGTCGCGGCCGAACTTTACGTCCTTGGCTGCCATTTTGAATTCCTTTTAGAAAATCTGGAAAATGCAGAAAATCAGGATGCTCAGCCGATAACGCCGAGAATATCCGATTCCTTCATGATCAGCAGGTCTTCACCGCCAACCTTGACTTCGGTGCCCGACCACTTGCCGAACAGCACGCGGTCGCCAACCTTGACGTCGAGGGGGGTGATGGTGCCGTTTTCAGCGCGGGCGCCGGTGCCGACGGCGACGATTTCGCCTTCAGCCGGCTTTTCCTTGGCGCTGTCGGGGATGATGATGCCACCGGCCGTCTTTTCTTCGGCCTCGACGCGGCGCACGAGAACTCGGTCGTGCAGCGGGCGGAAAGTCATGGGATTCTCCCTTATCCTACGAACTAAAAGGGCAAGAAACTGGAATTGGCACTCTGGCGTGCAGAGTGCCAACGGCCGGGGATATGGTTCCCCCCGGTGGGCTCGTCAAGCGATGAGCCGGCAAAAAATTTCAGGTCGGTGTAGGCGCAGGATGAGACGAGTGCGTGACGGTCCCGTTCCAGCCTTACATCGGCGCGAGGTGAAAGCGGTCGCGCCAATGCCAGCGCATGAGCAGCAGTACCGCCGCGGCGGTGAGGCCGACGGCAAGGCCGATCCACACGCCCACGCCCTGCAGCGGGGTGAATAGCCCGAGCGCGGCGGACGTCGCGAAGCCCGCCGCCCAATAGCCGAACAGGGCGATCATCATCGGCACGCGCGTATCCTGAATGCCGCGCAGGGCGCCGGCGACAACCGCCTGCAGGCCATCGGTCAACTGGAAGATCGCCGCCACGAACAGGAACTGCAGCGCGA
Source organism: Sphingomonas sp. BL-S-28 (assembly GCF_055521515.1). Taxonomy (NCBI): domain Bacteria; kingdom Pseudomonadati; phylum Pseudomonadota; class Alphaproteobacteria; order Sphingomonadales; family Sphingomonadaceae; genus Sphingomonas; species Sphingomonas sp. BL-S-28. The sequence goes on along the minus strand of NZ_CM145484.1, from coordinate 242,572 downwards.
AAGTGACCAGCACCGCGTTTTCCGGCGCGCGCACGTCGACATAGCCGGAGAGAATGAAGCGCGGGAAGATCAGCATGGTCGATGCGGAGACGATCATGAACGCCATGGCGATCGCAATGGCCGCGCTGCCCGCATGGCCGACGCCGCGCCTGTCGCCCGCGCCGTAGTGATAGCCCACGCGGATTGTGGCCGCCTGACCCACGCCGAAGGGCACCTGAAACGCGAAAGCGGCGATCTGCAGGGCGACGGTATGCGCGGCCAGCTGCGCCTCGCCGATGCGGCCCATCAGAAATGCTGCGCCGGAGAACAGGCCACCTTCCGCGATCAGCGTTGCGGCGATCGGGAGGCCGAGTGCCAGAATCTGGCGCATCCGCTCAGTCTCCGCGCGCCAGAAGCGGCCGAAGGCGTGAAATCGCCGCAGCTTGCGGTCGGTCGAAATGGCCAGGGCATAGGCCAGCACGCTGACGCAGGCGGTGGTGATGCTGGACAATGCGGAACCCGTCAGCCCCAGCGCCGGGAAACCGAAGTGGCCGAAGACCAGCGTGTAGTTGCCCAGCACGTTGACCAGGATCGACAGCGCCGTGATCGCCGTGGCGAAAAACGGCCGGCCGAGGGCGGACACGAACGTGCGCAGCACGTTCGCGACAGCCATGGGCACGATCGCGATGGACAGTACCCGGATGAAGTGGCCGGACAGATCGATAACGTCGGGATCCTGCCCGGTCAGCCGCATGAGCGCGCCGCCGAACAGGCAGAGCGCGATGCAAGCGATTCCCCCCAAGATCGCGACCCACAGCGCCATGCGCGTCGAGCGACGCACCTCACGCACCGAATGACGGCGTCGGCCGAGTTCGGCGGCGATCAAGGGGGCGACCGCGCCGGTCACGCCGTTGAGACCCATTGCCAGCAGCGCTACGATGGCGACGGCCAGGCTCGCCGCCGCCAAGGCTTGCTGGCCAAGCCGGGCGACGAAGATCACGTCGGTGGCGAAAACCGCCATCTGCAGCAGGTTGGCCAGCGCCAGCGGCCCCGCAAGGCGCAGGGTGGCGGCCAGTTCGGCACGGAAGGTGGAAGGCAGGTCGCGTGTCGCCATGGTCGCAGGGCGATAGGCGTTCGCGTGCGCGAACGAAAGCGGATTTGTCGTGGCCGAAGCGCGGGGACTTTGCGCTGGATCAGTCACTTCCCTTCATCGCTGCGGCATAATACGGGATGTCGCCAAGACAAGAATCGACAGGTTCGGGCCAGGCCGGAGTTCCCGCATGTACGTGAAATCGATAATCGCAACCCTACCGCTCGCACTGGTCGCGGCGTGCGGAGGTTCGGGCGAGCAGCAGCAGTCCAGCTCGCCTGCCGCGACGACCGAGGTCGCGGCCGCAGCGCCAGCCGTTGCCGATACCGCGCCTCCCGCCTTTGCCATCTGTCGTTCGTGCCATTCGGTCGAAGCCGGCCGCAGCGGCGTCGGGCCAACGCTCCACGGCATCGTCGGCAGCAAGGCGGGTGATGTGGCCGGCTTCCCGTTCAGCCCGGCGCTCAAACAGTCCGGGATCACGTGGGATCGGCAATCGCTCGATACCTGGCTGCAGGGTCCGATGAAGATGGTGCCGGGCACGCGCATGGTGATCGCCGTCCCCGATGCGGAGAAGCGCAAGGCGATCATCGATTACCTCGAAAAGCAGAAGTAAGTTTGCAAACGAAAAAGGGCGGCGCCGCGACATGGGAGCGGCGCCGCCCTTTCATCCGGTCTTCCGAGGGGTGGCCAAGGGGGTTGGCGTTGCGGAAGACCGGGCCGAAGAACCGCGAAAAGGGGTCAGATCGTATTGGCGGGCAGGGGCTGCTTGGGCTGTTCCACAGGCTTTTCGGCCTTGGCGGGGATCGCCTTGGTCGAGGGCGTGACTGCTTCGCACGAATCCGAGGCAGCCTGAGTCATCTTCGGCGCCGCGCCCGAACCGTCCGAACTGTAGGAGACCGAGCGGGTGCAGCCATTGGCGTCCGTGCTCGACGAATAGTAGGTCACTTGCGCGCCCTTGGGCATGTCGCCGACCATCACCATGCCGGGAGCAGACTGCTGCGCGTCACCGTTGGCGACTGCCTGTTGCTGCATCTGCGCGGCGTGCGCCTGCATCATTGCCGCCTGCTGCATCATGGCGTTCATGCGTGCGTCCATGATCGCGGAAATACGGTCCATTTCGGCGAAGGGATCCGCCATCACCGGCATCGATGCGGCTTGTGCCTGATCGGCAGGAACGACCTCCACCCTGGGGGCCACATCGCCGGAATACTGGACCTGCACCACCGATCCGTCAGGGGCATTGACGTTCATGGTATGCAGCTTGGCAGTTGCGGCTTCGGCCACGCCGGCGCCCAGCAGGGCCAGTGCGGCGGCGCCGAGAAGATACTTTTTCGAAGGCATTCGCATGAGGGGGCAACCTCCTTCGTGACTCGTCCTTTGCCGGGGCAAGCTGCTCCCGCGAAGCTGAACGCCAGATTACCCGTTCAAAGCGGATGGATCATCGCGACGTCGCACCGCTCGTACCGGGCGCCGTAGCGCTCCATGATCCCGGCATCATGCTGAAAGCCGAGTTTCTCATAGAGATGGATCGCCGCCTCGCACTTCCTGTTGGTCAGCAGGTAGAGCGGGTCGGCACCCATTTCGCGGGCGCGGCCGATCATGGCGTCGAGCAGGAATTCTCCCGCCTTCAGCCCGCGTGCGGAGGAGCGCACGCCCATCTTGGTCAGTTCGAAGGAATGATCGCCGGTCTTCTGCAGCGCGCAGGTGCCGACAATGCCCAGCCCCTCCGCCTCGACGAAGAGTATCGTGCCGCCGGGATCGACGATGCGCGCGCGGGGATTTTCCAGCACATCGCGATCGGTGGGTTCCAGGCGGAACATCGCTTCGATCCATTCGGCGTTGATATCGTGGAATTCGCGGGCAAGATCGTCGGAGAACTCACGGATCGTCAGCTGGGGCTTGCCGAGCCGGGCGTGGCGCTCCCCCATCGAGGATGCGCTGAGCGCCGTCTCGATCCGGGTGATGAGCTCAAGCAGTTCGGCGGTCCGGCCATCGCACATTTCGTCCACCGCGCGGCCGACGCCGGGCCAGACCTGCATCTTCACCCGCGCCATCGCCGACTTGCCCGTAGGCGTCAACGAAAGCAGGCGCTGACGCAAATCCGCGCCGGGATTGGCCTCGACCAGCCCAAGTTCAGTAAGTTGCCCGATTGCCCGCGTCACGCCGGGCTGGCTGGATCCGATCGCCTCGGCCAGTTGGCCCACGGTCATGTCCGCCGTGTCCAGCGCGGCGAGCAGGGGGATCTGGCTGGGCTGCACGCCAAGGCCGGCATCCTCGATGATCCGCGCCGCATCGCCCTGCAGGCGTTCGGCCAGACGCTTCATGCGGCTGCCCAGAAGGATGCCGCCCAGATCGGCAATAACGTCGGTCACTTGAATCTCCATATCACGTTATATATCGTGTTATGGATATGCAGGGGCGGCGTCAAGCATATGCCTGTTTGAAAATCCGGCGCGGCCGGATTTTGCGGCACCAGCCCACTCCCCCACGCGACCACCCATCAGGATACGCTCGTGGGTGGTCGGCTCCCTCAGCGAAAAGGTCCCCCGGACCTTTTCGTATTCTTCGGGACGGGAGTGGGCTGGTGCCGCCGCGAAAATGCCCCGGCGGGCATTTTCCAAACAACCCCCAAACGAAAAGGGCGGCCCCGAGGGACCGCCCTTTCCTTTTTCTGCTCGGAAGAACTTCCGAGAAGAAGATTACTTGAGCTCGACGGTGCCGCCGGCTTCTTCGATCTTCTTCTTGATGTCTTCGGCTTCAGCCTTGTTGACGCCTTCCTTGACAGCCTTCGGGGCGCCTTCGACGAGAGCCTTGGCTTCGGCGAGACCCAGGCCGGTGATGGCGCGGACTTCCTTGATGACGTTGATCTTCTTGCCACCGTCGCCGGTGAGGATCACGTCGAATTCGGTCTTTTCTTCAACAGCGGCGCCAGCGTCGCCGGCCGGGGCAGCAGCCACGGCAACGGCAGCAGCGGCGGAAACGCCCCATGCTTCTTCGAGAGCCTTGGCGAGGTCAGCGGCCTCGAGGACGGTCAGCTGCGACAGTTCTTCAACAAGCTTGGCGATATCGGCCATGATAATAACTCCTGATCTGTGGTCCCGGGGTGCTGGATGCGGTCCGCCGGGATAAATCGTAACGAAAAGTGTTGCTTAAGCTTTGGCTCAAGCAGCCTTGTCGGCATAGGCAGCGAAGACGCGCGCCAGCTTGGCCGCCGGAGCGGTCTGCAGCTGGGCGATCTTGGTCGCCGGAGCCTGAACGAGGCCGATGAGCTTGGCACGCAGTTCGTCGAGCGACGGCATCGAGGCGAGAGCCTTGACACCAGCAGCATCCAGAACCTGCGAACCCATCGCGCCGCCGACGATCTCGATCTTGTCGGTCGTCTTGGCGAAATCGACGACGGCCTTGGCAGCTGCGACGGGGTCCACCGAAGTGGCGATGGCCGTCGGGCCGGTCAGGAAGTCGTTGATACCGACGTAGTCGGTGTCCGCGATGGCAAGCTTGGCAAGACTGTTCTTTGCAACCTTATAGGTAGCACCGGCTTCACGGATCTTGCCGCGCAGGGCGGTGGACTGGGCCACCGACATGCCGAGGTTGCGGGTGACAACCACCACGCCGACCTCGTTGAAGACCGCGTTGAGCTGGGCGACCGAATCGGCTTTCTGCAAACGATCCATGCCTTACTCCTTCACATGTGACCGTTTGGAACTTGCGTCCCGCACGGCCGGCTACGTTTGTCCGAAGCGCTGATGCACTTCGGGCGAGTCCGTTGGCGATGGGGAAGGAGTTTTTCAGGCCGAGGCCTGAATTGGGCACCACGCTTCAAAAAGGAGCGAGGGCCGGAAAATTTCCTGTTCCCCGTCTAGGCTGGAAATTAAGTCCTCGCAAATCGAGGACACCAACTGTCTCGGACGGATGAACGATGGGCCGAAACCCAACGGTTCGGGCGCGCCTTTGAAGGAAAGCGCGCCCGGAGTCAAGCAGAGTCGATCTCAGTCGGCGGGGTCGGCGGTCGGGCTTTCGGGCGCATCGTATCCCAAGAGGTCGCCCGGCTGACAATCGAGTTCCCGGCAGATCGCTTCCAGTGTGGAGAAGCGGATCGCCTTGGCCTTGCCGGTCTTCAGGATCGAAAGATTGGCCAGGGTGATGCCGATGCGCTCCGCCAGTTCGGTCAGCGTCATGCGGCGGGCATAGAGCAGGTCGTCCAGCTTCACCACGATATTGCCTCCTTCGTTGCCGTCGTCGCCCATCACACGGTTCCTTCCAGCTCGGCGCGCATTTCGGCGCCCTTGCGGAAGACGCGGGCCAGGATGAACAGGATCAGCATCAGCAACAGGCCGTTGCCCGAGATGCCGCCGATGGTGTCGAGGTGGGTATGGCCGTCGCCGATCTTGTTGATCAGCGCGCCCAGCGTGGAAAGCGGCAGGCCGATCAGCTGCACCACCAGGCTGAGCCACGCCATCTGCGTCAGGCGCCGGGCATTCTCCGGTACGAAGGGATCGCCGTCGCCCACGGTGCCGACGATCCGCTTCAGCAGCTGGAAGATGCGAAACAGGATGCCGCAGAGGATTGCCGCGAAGACCAGGATGGCGCTGACCGCCCAGAAGAACTGCGGCATCACCAGCGGCATTTCCTTGGCCATTTCGGCGGAGATGTCGTTCTGGAAGAACAGTAGCAGCGGGATCGCCACAAGGCAGGCGGCAATGGCGATGGCCATGCTCGCCATCAGGAACCAAAGCAGTCCCTTGGCGATGGCGAGCAGTGGGTCGCGCGTGATCGATTGCATGGTGGAAGTCATGTCGGTGCCCCTCTTTTCCTGAATCTTACATCAAGGCCGGCGCGGCGGGCGCGGCGACGACGATGGTGAGGTGGGTGCCGGCTTCGACGGTCACCGGCGTGCGGGCGGCGGCTTCGGCCGGGGTCGACACGGTGGGCAGCCAGAAGGCGCCGGTGACGACGATGGCCAGCGCCACGGCGAGCGGGCGAGAGGCCTTTTGCATCTGGGACTGGGTCATTGTTCGTTCTCCGATATGCTTGATATCGATATTCAATAAGCCGATTCGAACTTATCGTCAATCAATAATATCGAAAAACAATATGTGGCTGATCGTATTTCGGAAAATCGAGGCTCCGGCGGTGAGCAGAAGAGTGGGCGGGGCACAGAAAAGCGGGGCGACTCGCTGGGAGTCGCCCCGCATTGAAGGCCGGTTTTGCCGTGCAGGGGTTACGGCATCGCCGGGTTCAGGCCTCGACCAGTGTTTCTGTGGGGGTGGGATTGGAGGGCCTGGTCGTGGGCCTGTAGGTGCGCCAGTCGAAGGGCTTGCCCTGCATTTGCAGGTGCTCGCGGTGTTGAAGGATCAGGCGCGCGCGGCGCATTCGGGCCTTGCGCGAAGTGAAGGGGTTCGCCTCGTTCGGCGCGGCGGCAACCATCGCTTCCAGCAATTCGGCGCGATCGTCGCCGATGGGAACCGGACCGGCGGCCAGCGCTTCGGCCGACGGGCCGAGGCGGGCAGCAGGGCGGGTGGGGGGATTGGCGGGAAGCGCCATCGGGTCAGCCATGGCGGCGGGCGTCGGTTCGGGGTCGGCGGGGGCGAAGTCCTCGACGAACTCGTCTTCGCTATCCGTGCGGCGGCGGCGGGTCATGGCATAGGCGCCGGCGCCGGCGATGCCCAGGGCAGCGAGCAGGCCGACGATGCCCTCAATCGGGAAGCCGGCGTTGTTATTCGTATTCGCCGGAGCAGCAGCGGGTGCGGGGCTGGCAACCGCGCCGGGTTCGGTGACAGGCGCAGTTGTCGCCGGGGAAGACACGACGGCCGGCGGCGAGTCGCCCCGAGCCAGCGCGCCGGTGCGTGCCGTGCCTGCGCTCTCTGCGGTGGGCACGCGAGCGGGCGCGGGGGGTGTCGCGCGCGGCGCACGATCGGCGGCTTGCGGCCTTGAGGTAGCAACCGGAGCGGCAGCCGCCGCCGCTTCATCGGGCACGGAGGCGGGTGCGGTTGTGACCGGCGCAGTGGTGACCGGTGCGGGGGCAACCGGTGCCGGTGTCGCCGTCGTGGCTGTTGGCGCGGCGTCGTCTACTTGCGGCAGCACGATCGTCGGCGCGGCGGAGGTCGGCGCTGCAGGCTGTGCCGGCGTGGCCGGAACCGTCTGCTCCGGCATTGCGGCAGCGGGCGGCACCGTTGTGCTGGCCTCCTGCGCGAAAGCCGGGGTGGTAGCGAGCGCAAGGACGGCGGCAATCGCCGTCAGGGCGCGGGGCGAGCGGGGGGCAATCCTCTTTTCCATGACAGAAAAATGCACCGGACCGGCACTGGTTACGACGAAGCGTGCAAAACCGCGATCAGATGAGCGGATTTTGCGGACGAACCGCCTTTTGCGCGATAAATCCGCCGAAAAATGGCGGAAATCTGTCATTCTTGCGACGAAAGGTTCATCCGGCGTTCACGCCAAAAACCACCTCTCGCATTGGTGACATTGACGGTGGAGGCCCCGGCTCCTATATCCGGCCCTCGCTCGATCGCCTCGAGCAAGGCTGCCCATGCGCGGGGGCACGCCCGGGAAGGAGGCTTTCGGGATTTCATCCGATGCATCAGGCTGCTGGCCGCAATGGGCGTTCCTTAAGGAATTCCGCGCGTGCCGGGCGGCCTTTTGGCGTTTCGGGTGCCCTGTTTTCACGGCAGGGATTACGTCCTCGCAGACGAGATTTTCAAGGGGTCGTTCATCGCGAATCGGCCCCGAAGCGAAGAGGCAAAAAGACCAGATCATGGCCACCAAGCCCGTCGATGTGCGCCGCTCTGCAAAGAAGCGCATCCGCAAGATCTTTGGCGACATCCACGAAGTCGTCCAGATGCCCAACCTCATTGAGGTTCAGCGCGAAAGCTACGAGCAGTTCCTGCGCTCGAATCCCGAAACCGGCTATGTCTCCGGTCTGGAAAAGACCCTGCGCTCGGTCTTCCCGATCCGCGACTTCGCGGGCACCAGCGAACTCGACTTCGTCCACTACGAGCTGGAAGAGCCGAAGTACGACGTGACCGAGTGCCGCCAGCGCGGCATCACTTACGCGGCCCCCATGAAGGTGACGCTGCGCCTGATCGTGTTCGAAGTCGATGCCGAGACCGAGACCCGCTCGGTCCTCGATATCAAGGAGCAGGACGTCTACATGGGCGACATGCCGCTCATGACCGAGAACGGCACCTTCTTCATCAACGGCACCGAGCGCGTCATCGTCTCGCAGATGCACCGTTCGCCGGGCGTGCTGTTCGACCATGACCGCGGCAAGACGCACTCCTCGGGCAAGTACCTCTTCGCGGCCCGCGTGATCCCGTACCGCGGTTCGTGGCTGGACTTCGAGTTCGACGCCAAGGACATCGTCAACGTGCGTATCGACCGCAAGCGCAAGCTGCCGGTCACCTCGCTGCTGTTCGGCCTGGGCCTCGACAGCGAAGCGATCCTCAACCACTTCTACGAAACCGTGACCTGGAAGCGTGGTTCGGGCGGCTGGCAGCTGCCGTACCAGGCCGAAGCATGGCGCGGTGCCAAGCCGGCGTTCGACATCGTCGATGCCAAGTCGGGCGAAGTCGTGTTCCCGGCCGGCACCAAGATCTCGCCGCGCGCCGCCAACAAGGCGCAGAAGGACGGTCTTGAGGAACTGCTGATCCCGACCGAGGAAATCTTCGGCCGCTATTCGGCCAAGGACCTGATCGACGAATCCACCGGCCGCATTTACATCGAGGCGGGCGACGAAGTTTCGCCGGAAAACCTCGAAGCGCTCGACCGCGCGGGCATCGACCAGATCGACCTGCTCGACATCGACGACATCAACACCGGTCCCTGGATCCGCAACACGCTCAAGGCCGACAAGGCCGAGAACCGCGACATGGGTCTGGAAGCGATCTACAAGGTCATGCGTCCGGGCGAACCGCCGACGAAGGAAACTGCCGAAGCGCTGTTCGACGGCCTGTTCTTCGACGCCGACCGCTATGACCTGTCGGCCGTGGGCCGCGTCAAGATGAACATGCGTCTTGGCCTCGATGCCGAGGACACCGTGACCACCCTGCGCGTCGAGGACATCCTCGCCGTGGTCAAGGAACTGGTGAACCTCAAGGACGGCAAGGGCGAAATCGACGACATCGACAACCTCGGCAACCGCCGTGTGCGTTCGGTGGGCGAGCTGCTCGAAAACCAGTACCGCGTCGGCCTGCTCCGCATGGAGCGCGCCGTTAAGGAGCGCATGAGCTCGGTCGACGTGTCGACCGTGATGCCGAACGACCTCATCAACGCCAAGCCCGCCGTGGCCGCCGTTCGCGAGTTCTTCGGTTCCTCGCAGCTCTCGCAGTTCATGGACCAGACCAACCCGCTGTCGGAAGTCACCCACAAGCGCCGCGTTTCGGCACTTGGGCCGGGTGGTCTTACCCGTGAGCGCGCCGGCTTCGAAGTCCGCGACGTTCACCCGACCCACTATGGCCGTATCTGCCCGATTGAAACGCCGGAAGGCCCGAACATCGGTCTGATCAACTCGCTGTCGACCTTCGCCCGCGTCAACAAGTACGGCTTCATCGAAACGCCGTACCGCAAGGTGAACGACGGTCACGTGACCAAGGACGTCGTCTACCTTTCGGCGATGGAAGAGCAGAAGCACACCGTCGCGCAGGCGTCGGCTGAGCTGAACGCCGACGGCTCGTTCGTCGAGGAACTCGTCTCGGCTCGCCAGAACGGCGAATTCGTGATGAGCCCGCGCGACCAGGTCACGCTGATGGACGTTTCGCCCAAGCAGCTCGTCTCGGTGGCCGCCTCGCTCATTCCGTTCCTGGAAAACGACGACGCCAACCGCGCACTCATGGGCTCGAACATGCAGCGTCAGGCCGTGCCGCTCGTGAAGGCGGACGCTCCGTTCGTCGGCACCGGCATGGAAGAGACGGTTGCGCGTGACTCGGGCGCCGCGATCTCGGCGCTGCGCGCCGGTATCGTCGACCAGGTGGACGCCACCCGTATCGTCATCCGCGCCTCGGGCGATATCGAACCCGGCAAGTCGGGCGTCGACATCTACCGTCTGCAGAAGTTCGAGCGTTCGAACCAGTCGACCTGCATCAACCAGCGCCCGCTGGTGAAGGTGGGCGAAGTCGTGCAGGCCGGCGATACCATCGCCGATGGCCCGTCGACCGAGTTCGGCGAACTGGCTCTGGGCCGCAACGTGCTCGTCGCGTTCATGCCCTGGAACGGTTACAACTACGAAGACTCCATCCTGATCTCCGAGCGGATCGTGAAGGACGACGTGTTCACGTCGATCCACATCGACGAGTTCGAAGTGATGGCCCGCGACACCAAGCTGGGGCCGGAAGACATCACCCGCGACATCCCGAACGTCGGCGAGGAAGCCCTGCGCAACCTCGACGAAGCGGGCATCGTCTACATTGGTGCGGAAGTGCACCCGGGCGACATCCTGGTCGGCAAGATCACCCCGAAGGGCGAAAGCCCGATGACGCCGGAAGAAAAGCTCCTCCGCGCCATCTTCGGTGAAAAGGCCTCGGACGTCCGCGACACCTCGCTGCGTCTGCCGCCGGGCGTTTCGGGCACGATCGTCGACGTGCGCGTGTTCAACCGTCACGGTATCGAGGTCGACGACCGTACTCGCGCGATCCAGAACGAGGAAATCGAACGCCTCGCCAAGGACCGTGAGGACGAACGCGTCATCCTCAACCGCGCCACCTACAACCGTCTGAAGGACATGCTCCTCGGCCAGGTCGCCACTTCGGCGCCCAAGGGCATCAAGAAGGGCGTGGACATCACCGACGAGGTGCTGGACGAGGTCGAGCGTCACGAATGGTGGAAGTTCGCGGTTGCGGACGACCACATGCAGTCGCAGCTCGAAGCGGTGAAGACCCAGTACGACCTCACCGTCAAGGCGATCCAGGAGAAGTTCGAGGACCGCAAGGAGAAGCTGGAACGCGGCGACGAACTCGCCCCCGGCGTGCTCAAGATGGTCAAGGTCTTCGTTGCCGTGAAGCGCAAGCTTCAGCCGGGCGACAAGATGGCCGGCCGTCACGGTAACAAGGGTATCATCAGCCGCATCCTGCCGCTGGAAGACATGCCCTTCCTCGAAGACGGCACCCCGGTCGACTTCGTGATGAACCCGCTCGGCGTGCCTTCGCGCATGAACGTCGGCCAGATCTTCGAAACGCACCTCGGCTGGGCCGCTCGCGGCCTGGGCGCGCGGATCGGCGCTGCTCTGGACGATTGGCGTGCGGCCAACCCGAACCCGGTTGCCGGCCAGCCGCCGGAAGCCGTTCGCGAGCTGCTCAAGGAGATCTACGGCGAGAACTACACCGCCGATATCGAATCGCGCAGCGACGAACAGATCGTCGAGTTCGCCCAGTCCGTCCGCAAGGGCGTGCCGATGGGTTCGCCGGTGTTCGACGGCGCGGTCGAGAAGGATGTCTCCGACATGCTCAAGCTCGCCGGTCTCGACGAGTCGGGTCAGGTGCATCTGTACGACGGCCGCACGGGTGACTGCTTCGACCGCAAGGTCACGGTGGGCATGAAGTACGTGCTGAAACTGCACCACCTTGTCGACGACAAGATCCACGCCCGTTCGATCGGCCCCTACTCGCTCGTCACCCAGCAGCCGCTGGGCGGTAAGGCGCAGTTCGGTGGCCAGCGCTTCGGTGAAATGGAGGTCTGGGCCCTCCAGGCCTACGGCGCCGCCTACACCCTGCAGGAAATGCTGACGGTGAAGTCGGACGACGTGGTGGGCCGTACCAAGGTCTACGAAGCGATCGTCAAGGGCGACGACACCTTCGAAGCCGGCATTCCGGAGAGCTTCAACGTTCTCGTCAAGGAAATGCGCTCGCTGGGCCTCAACGTCGAGCTTACCAGCCACGACGACAACGAGGACGACGGCACGGCGCTGGCGGCGGAATAACGGGATCATGGGCGGAGCCGCCGCGCTCCGCCCACCCCATGTTCCGTCCGATAAGAGAATTCACCCCCAGAGGGATTGAACCATGAACGACCTGACCAAGTTCACCAACCAGATGGCGAAGCCCGAGACCTTCGATCAGATCCAGATCGGTCTCGCGAGCCCTGAGCGTATCCGCTCCTGGTCCTTCGGCGAGATCAAGAAGCCGGAAACCATCAACTACCGCACGTTCAAGCCTGAGCGTGACGGCCTCTTCTGCGCCCGCATCTTCGGTCCCGTGAAGGACTACGAATGCCTTTGCGGCAAGTACAAGCGCATGAAGTACAAGGGCGTCGTCTGCGAAAAGTGCGGCGTCGAAGTCACCGTGACCAAGGTGCGCCGCGAGCGCATGGGCCACATCGAGCTGGCCGCTCCGGTCGCGCACATCTGGTTCCTGAAGTCGCTGCCGTCGCGCATCGGCCTGCTGCTCGACATGCAGCTCAAGCAGCTTGAGCGCGTCCTGTACTTCGAGAGCTACATCGTTATCGAGCCGGGCCTGACCCCGCTTGAGAAGTACCAGCTCCTGACCGAAGACGAGATGCTCGACGCGCAGGACGAGTATGGCGAAGACGCCTTCTCGGCCGGCATCGGCGCCGAGGCGGTGAAGCACATGCTCATCAACCTCGACCTTGAGCAGGAGCGTGCGGACCTTCTCCAGGAACTTGAGACGACCAAGTCGGAACTCAAGCCCAAGAAGATCATCAAGCGCCTCAAGGTCGTGGAATCGTTCATCGATTCGGGCAACCGTCCCGAGTGGATGATCCTCGACGTCGTGCCGGTCATTCCGCCCGAACTGCGCCCGCTGGTGCCGCTGGACGGCGGCCGCTTCGCGACGTCGGACCTCAACGACCTCTATCGCCGCGTCATCAACCGCAACAACCGTCTGAAGCGGCTGATCGAGCTGCGCGCGCCGGACATCATCGTCCGCAACGAAAAGCGCATGCTGCAGGAAGCCGTCGACGCCCTGTTCGACAACGGCCGCCGCGGCCGCGTCATCACCGGAGCCAACAAGCGTCCGCTGAAGTCGCTGTCCGACATGCTGAAGGGCAAGCAGGGCCGCTTCCGTCAGAACCTGCTCGGCAAGCGCGTCGACTATTCGGGCCGTTCGGTCATCGTGACCGGTCCGGAACTGAAGCTGCACCAGTGCGGTCTTCCCAAGAAGATGGCGCTCGAGCTGTTCAAGCCGTTCATCTACGCCCGTCTGGACGCCAAGGGTCTTTCCATGACCCTGAAGCAGGCCAAGAAGTGGGTCGAGAAGGAGCGCAAGGAAGTCTGGGACATCCTCGACGAAGTCATTCGCGAGCACCCGGTCATGCTGAACCGCGCGCCGACGCTCCACCGTCTGGGCATCCAGGCGTTCGAGCCGGTGCTGATCGAAGGCAAGGCGATCCAGCTGCACCCGCTCGTCTGCTCGGCGTTCAACGCCGACTTCGACGGTGACCAGATGGCCGTCCACGTGCCGCTCTCGCTGGAAGCCCAGCTGGAAGCGCGTGTGCTGATGATGTCGACCAACAACATCCTCTCGCCCGCCAACGGCAAGCCGATCATCGTTCCTTCGCAGGACATGGTTCTCGGCCTGTATTACCTGTCGATGGACCGCACGGGTGAGCCGGGCGAAGGCATGAAGTTCGCGGACATGGCCGAAGTGCACCAAGCACTTCACGTCGGCGCCGTGACCCTGCACTCGAAGATCGAAGCCCGCGTGCCGCAGACCGACGAGAACGGTCAGCAGTACATGAAGCGCTTCGAAACCACCCCGGGCCGCATGCTGCTGGGTGAGTGCCTGCCGAAGTCGCACACGGTGCCCTTCGACGTCGTCAACCGCCTTCTCACCAAGAAGGAAATCGGTGACGTCATCGACCAGGTCTACCGTCACACCGGCCAGAAGGACACGGTGCTGTTCGCCGACGCCATCATGTCGCTCGGCTTCCGCAACGCGTTCAAGGCGGGCATCTCCTTCGGCAAGGATGACATGATCATCCCGGATTCGAAGGAAGCCCTGGTGAACGAGACCAAGGAACTGGTTGCCGATTACGAGCAGCAGTACCAGGACGGCCTCATCACCCAGCAGGAAAAGTACAACAAGGTGATCGACGCCTGGAGCCGTTGCGGCGACCAGGTGGCGAACGCCATGATGGAAGAGCTGAAGGCCCAGCCGATCGATCCCGAGACGGGCCGCATGGCCCAGATCAACTCGATCTACATGATGAGCCACTCCGGTGCGCGTGGTAGCCCGGCGCAGATGAAGCAGCTGGGCGGTATGCGCGGCCTTATGGCCAAGCCGTCGGGCGAGATCATCGAAACGCCGATCATCTCGAACTTCAAGGAAGGTCTGACCGTTCTTGAATACTTCAACTCGACCCACGGCGCCCGTAAGGGTCTGGCCGACACCGCGCTCAAGACGGCGAACTCGGGTTACCTGACCCGCCGACTGGTCGACGTGTCGCAGGACTGCGTCGTCGTGATCGAGGATTGCGGTACCGAGCGTGCGCTGGAAATGCGTTCGATCGTGCAGGGCGGTTCCACCATCGCCTCGCTCGCCGAGCGTATCCTGGGCCGTACCCTGGCCGAGGATCTGCTCGACAAGGACGGCAACGTGGTCGCCGCCAAGGGCGAACTGCTGGACGAAGCCGCGGTCGCCAAGATCGAGGCTGCCGGCCACCAGGCTGCCCGCATCCGCTCGCCGCTGGTCTGCGAAGCCCAGCAGGGCGTCTGCGGCAAGTGCTACGGCCGTGACCTCGCCCGTGGTACCCCGGTCAACATCGGTGAAGCTGTCGGCGTTATCGCCGCACAGTCGATCGGTGAACCGGGCACGCAGCTCACCATGCGTACCTTCCACATCGGCGGTGCCGCGCAGCTCAACGAAACCAGCCACCTGGAATCGATCTGCGACGGTAAGGTCGAGTATCGCGACATCCCGACGATCGTCGACAAGCGCGGTCGCCGCCTGTCGCTGGCCCGCAACGGCGAGATCGTGGTGTTCGACACCGAAGGTCGCGAACGTGCGATCAGCCGCGTGCCCTATGGTACGGTGCTGCTCCACACCAGCGGCGCGACGGTGAAGGAAGGCGAACGCCTGGCAGAGTGGGATCCGTTCTCGCTGCCGATCATCACCGAAACCTCGGGTACGGTGAAGTATCAGGACCTGATCGACACCCGCACGCTGACCGAGCAGGTCGACGATGCGACCGGCATGACCAGCCGCGTCGTCACCGAAGACCGTTCCTCGCGCAGCGCGAAGAAGAAGGAAGACCTGCGTCCGCGCATCACCCTTCTGGACGAGGGTTCGGGTGAAACCGCACGCTACATGATGGCGCCGGGCACCACGCTCTCGGTCGAGGACGGCCAGACCGTCGAAGCCGGCGACATCATCGCCCGTGCTTCGCGCGAAGCTGCCAAGACCCGCGACATCACAGGCGGTCTGCCGCGCGTTGCCGAACTGTTCGAGGCCCGCAAGCCGAAGGACAACTCGATCATCGCCAAGGTTTCCGGCCGCATCGAGTTCGTGCGTGACTACAAGGCCAAGCGCAAGATCGCGATCATCCCGGAAGAGGGTGAACCGATCGAGTACCTGATCCCGAAGAGCCGCGTGATCGACGTGCAGGAAGGCGACTTCGTCAAGAAGGGCGACAACCTGATCTCGGGCTCGCCCGATCCGCACGACATTCTGGAAGTCCTCGGCGTCGAGGCTCTGGCAGAATACCTCGTCGCGGAAATCCAGGAAGTCTACCGCTTGCAGGGCGTGAAGATCAACGACAAGCACATCGAGACGATCGTTCGTCAGATGCTGCAGAAGGTTGAGATCACGGCCGGTGGCGACACCACCCTGCTGCCGGGCGAACAGGTCGACTACGAAGAGATGTTCGAGATCAACAGCAAGCTTCCCGAGGGCAAGCAGCCCGCGGAAGGCAAGCCGGTGCTGCTCGGCATCACCAAGGCTTCGCTGCAGACCCGTTCGTTCATCTCGGCCGCGTCGTTCCAGGAAACCACCCGCGTGCTCACGCAGGCGGCGGTTGAAGGCAAGAAGGACACCCTGATCGGCCTGAAGGAAAACGTCATCGTCGGCCGCCTGATCCCGGCAGGCACCGGTGCCGGCATGAACCGCATGCGCGTGGCGGCCTCCAGCCGCGACGCTGCCCTGCGCGCTTCGTACCGCCGGATGCAGGAAGCGCTCATCGCCGCCAATTCGGCGGAAGAAGAGCATGCAGCCGAACTGGCCCAGGGCCCCGAAGCGGCGATCGGCAACGATCCGCTCGCCATGGTCGAGGGTGAAACCCATGGTCTGGACGCCGATGCCGGCGATTACCTGATCAAGGGTGATGACCAGGCTGAGGGTGGCGACGAGGCGTAAGCTTCCCGCCCTGCCCTGAAAGGGGCGCCTGACAGGCACACGAAAAGCCCCGCCGGAGCGATCCGGCGGGGCTTTTTGCTTGCGGAACGGGCGGGCCGATTGCGGTCACTTGTATGGTTACGCGAAAGTAACTTTCGCGTGACTAAGTACATACCCTGGGATGGTCGCAGGGCGTGGTCGATGGCCTGGAATTTCGGACGTGCAGACAGGAAAGCGGCGCGGGTGCGCGAGGCGGGCGAGGGGCCGGCCATCGATGCCGAACAGGCGCGCGAATTCTGCCGTGCGGTCGAGGGGATCGACGGCCTGGGCCTCTGGGCCTCGGACGCCGAAGGGCGTATCCGCTATCTGTCCGAAGGGGCACTGGCCCGTTTGCCTGATGGCGTGACCGGAAGCGCCATCGGTTGCCCCGTGGCCGATGTGTTCCAGAGCTTCGATGACGGCGCCGGTTCGGGCCGAAGCCTGCGGTTCGCGCTGTCGCGCCGCTCCCGGTTCGAGAAAGTGCCCGTCTGCACTGGCGACGGGCAGCATCGTCGCTGGTGGCTGCTTTCGGGCGAGGCGCAGTTCGACGAAAGTAGCCGGTTCACCGGGTTCAGCGGCCTTTGCTCGGAAATCACCGACGAACGCCGAATTGCCGAAGAAAACTCGCGCGAGGCGATGCACGATCCGCTGACCGGGCTGCTCAACCGCCGCGAGATGGCGCGCACGCTCGATCGCACCCTGCGTGCCTACAAAGTGCAGGAACGCCCCTGTGCCACGCTGCTGATCGATCTCGACCGCTTCAAGCAGGTCAACGACACGCTGGGCCATTCGACCGGCGACGCCCTGCTGCAGCAAGTGGCCGAACGGCTGACCACCATTGTCGGCGAGGCGGAGCGGACCTGCCGGCTGGGCGGCGACGAGTTCCAGATCCTCGTCCCCGATGTCGAGGATCGCGGCGACCTTGGCAATCTGGCCGAACGCATCATCGCCATGCTTTCGCAACCCTACTCGGTCGACGGCAATCGCTGCATCATCGGCGCTTCGGTGGGCATCGCCATCGCGCCGTTCGACGGTCAGGATGTCGAT
The DNA here is from genome assembly GCF_055521515.1 of Sphingomonas sp. BL-S-28. Classification (NCBI taxonomy): domain Bacteria; kingdom Pseudomonadati; phylum Pseudomonadota; class Alphaproteobacteria; order Sphingomonadales; family Sphingomonadaceae; genus Sphingomonas; species Sphingomonas sp. BL-S-28. Next base: position 225,142 of record NZ_CM145484.1, on the reverse strand, counting down.
GAACTGGTGCGCAACGCGGATCTTGCGCTCTATGCTGCCAAGCACGGCGGGCGAGGGCGCTTCCGCTTCTTCTCGCGCGAACTGCTGACCGCTGCCGAGGATCGCCGGATGCTGGAGGAGAACCTCCACGATGCCATGGCCCACGGCGAACTGGAACTGCACTACCAGCCGATCGTCGCTGCCGGATCCGACGTGGTGACCGGTGCCGAGGCGCTGATGCGCTGGAACCACCCCAAGAAGGGCGTGATCAGCCCGGCGCAATTCATCCCCATCGCCGAGGAATCGACGATGATCTGCCAGATCGGCGAATGGGCGCTGCGTACGGCCTGCCGGGATGCGGCGCTGTGGCCGGGGGCCTTGCGCGTGGCGGTCAACGTCTCGCCCCGGCAGTTCACCGATCCCGGGTTTCCTGCCGTGGTTGCCAATGCACTGGCCGCGTCCGGCCTCCCTCCCGAACGGTTGGAACTGGAAATCACCGAGGGCGTGTTCCTGGCCGAAGGCGCCGATACCGACGCGCGGTTCCGGGCGCTGAAGGCCCTGGGCGTGCGACTGGCGCTGGACGATTTCGGCACCGGTTATTCCTCGCTCGGTTACTTGCGCACCGCCCCGTTCGACAAGATCAAGATCGACCAGAGCTTCGTGCGCGGCACGGCCGAAGCGGGCGCGCGCAACAAGGCGCTGATCGCCGCGATCGTCGCCATGGCCAAGGCCATCGGCATGGAGACGACGGCGGAAGGAATCGAGACGCTGGACCAGCTGGCCATGCTGCGCGAACTGGGCGTCAGCCATATTCAGGGCTACATCTATTCGCAGGCGATCCCGGCGGACGCCTTCATGGCGGCAGCCGGCCAGCCGGGCTGGGGCATCGAACCTTGCGGCCCGGCCCACCAGCGCGAGGATCGCATATCGATGTTCCGCTGGATCGGCGCGATTCATGAGGATCACTATTACCCGGCGGTCCTGCGCAACCTCTCCGCCACCGGCGCGCTGATCGACGGGCTGGAGGATGTCCCGCTGGGCACGCGCTTCGTGCTCTATTTCGGCGAGGGCCAGCTGGAAGTGGCCACCGTGCGGCGCACGATCGGTGAGCAACTGGGCGTCGCCTTCGAAAAGACGCTGGTGAGTGACGGCAATGGCGGCCTTTGCACGCGGACGCGCATTTCGCCTTACGACCTCGTCAACGCCGGCCTGCCGCCGGATTTCGAGGTGAGCACGATTCGCACGCCGATCACTCCGCGCGATGGGCGAATCTCCATCCCCGCTTTTACCTCAACGGTGGGGCGCAAGGCGATTCAGGGTACGGCCTAGGGCACGGCATTACGCCGAAAACGGCCCGGGAAGGGGGACAACGGTCTCGACCGGCGGCTGACGCCTGCCGACCGGCGACATGGCCTCTCTCGGGAAAACCGCCGATAAGCTGCACTCCCCCGTTCCCACAAGGTTGTACATGATGGACACCCCTGTTTCGAAAGTTGTCCGGGCCGCTTACCTCTCGGTTGTCGCCATGACGGGTTTCGTTGTCTGGTGCAGCCTTGTGGGATTCGAGGCGGGGCTTGGCGGCGTGGGCGTCTAGGCCGCAAGCCTGCAGACGGCGCTTCGGGCGCCGGTAGCCAATCGGCCGCATTTTCAGCCTAGTTGGCGGTTGCTCCCAGCATCATTCGCTCGCCCTCGATACGGACGCTGCCCACGCGCGACAGGAACGATTGGCCCAGTAGCGAAACGTCCAGCCCTTCGGGCACGATCGCGGCGCGCACGTCGTGGACTTCCATTCCGCCCAGTTCGATCCGCTCCAGCCTGATCGGCACGCCGTATACCGGACCCGAAGCGCCCTGGCCGATCGGCATCACATCGCTGTCATTCCAATCCAGCCCAATGGCGCGTGCGTCCGGTCCGGTCAGCGCCACCATCGATGCGCCGGTATCGACAAGAAAGTGCGTGCTGTGCTGCTCCACTGTGGCGTCGGCATAGAAATGTCCGTCGCCCGCGCGCGTCAATTCCGTATTGCCAGCGAACCAGGCGGCCGTCGCGGCCTTCCGATGCGGAGCCGCCGCCGCGGCCGCCTTGTCTGTGCCTTGGTTGGCCTTGTGGCCGGGCGCGGTCAACACCGCAATGCCGATGGCGATGATCGCCGGAATCAGAAGCCCCTTGTCCATGGGGCAAAGGATAGGCCGCGAAGGCTTAAGCGGGCGTAAAACCCGCCCCGTCGGGTTCTTCATCGGCGGCATAGCCGTGATGCAGCCCGGTTGCGGCCAGCGCGGCCATCTGCCCCACCACCAGCGCGTCCCAGGCCATGAGGCCCCAGATCAGCCACTGCGGACGCTCCATCGCGGCGATATGATCGGCCCGGTGCAGCGTCTGCAGCAGGAACCACACGGGGCCAATATGCAGCACGATACGCAGCGCCTTGGTCCAGCCGCTGCGGTAGATCGCGAGGAGCCCGGTCTCACGGTCGCCGAGCAGGCCGCCGACCATCAGCACCAGCCCCGGCAGGCTGGCGAGCGTCAGGACGAGGCTCAATGTCGCTTGCACTACCGGAGCCGCTCTCCAATCGAGCAAAGCGGGGAGCGAGGCGACGATCTGCACGCCGAGCCCGAGCAGGACCTGTTTCCAGGCGATCCCGGCAAGGCTCCAGCCGCGCAGGCCGGCCGAACGGTTGGCCCAGAACCGCGCCCCGGCCAGCACGGCGATGACCAGCGCGGCGATCTTGATCACGCCGAACTCCATGCGCAGCGGATCGAGTGCAAGGCTGGAGAACGCCTCATGGCTGGCGAACATGCCCAGCCGGATTTCCACCGCATGCTGGGCGAATTCGGGCAGCACCGCGATCAGCGGAACCAGTGGCGCGATCCGCCAGAGGTACAGCGAATCGCGCAGCGTCAGCCCGACGCGCGCGAGTTCGCGCTTCAGCCGGCTCATTCGGCCGCCTGTGCCTCCGCTTCGGCCGCATTGGCCGCCTCGATCTCGGCCGCTTTGGCTTCCACCAGCTTGACGATGTGGTCCAGCATGTCTTCCGACTGGACGACATGGTCGGTCACGCCCGAAAGGTAGACCATGTGCTTGCCGTTGCCGCCACCGGTCAGGCCGATGTCGGTCTCCCGCGCTTCACCCGGCCCGTTGACGACGCAGCCGAGCACGGAGAGCGAGAGCGGCGTCTTGATGTGCTGCAGGCGGTCTTCCAGTGCCTCCACCGTGCGGATCACGTCGAAGCCCTGACGCGCACAGCTGGGGCAGGAAACGACGCGCACGCCGCGCGTACGCAGGCCAAGCGCCTTCAGCATCTCGAACCCGACGCGCACTTCCTCTTCCGGCTCGGCCGAAAGCGAGACGCGCAGGGTGTCACCGATGCCGGACCAGAGCAGCATGCCCATGCCGATCGAGGACTTGACGGTGCCGCCGATCAACCCGCCCGCTTCGGTAATGCCCAGATGCAGCGGGCAGTCCACGGCATCCGCCAAGCCCTGATAGGCGGCGACGGCCAGGAACACGTCGCTGGCCTTCACGGCCACCTTGTATTCGTGGAAATCGTGGTCCTGCAGCAGCTTGATATGATCCAGCGCGGATTCGACCAGCGCTTCGGGGCAGGGCTCTCCGTACTTTTCCAGTAGGTCCTTTTCCAGGCTGCCGGCATTGACGCCGATGCGGATCGCGCAGCCATTGGCCTTGGCGGCGCGAACGACTTCGGCGACGCGGTCGGAAGAGCCGATGTTGCCTGGATTGATGCGCAGGCAGGCGGCGCCGGCGTCGGCCGCCTCAAGCGCGCGCTTATAGTGGAAATGGATGTCCGCGATCAGCGGCACCCGTGCGGCCCGCACGATCTCCCGCATGGCCGCAGTGCTTTCGACATCGGGGCAGGAGACGCGAATCAGGTCCGCCCCGGCATCCTCGCAGCGGCGGATCTGGTCGATCGTCGCCTTGGCGTCGGACGTGAGTGTGTTGGTCATGGTTTGCACCGTGATCGGTGCATCGCCGCCGACGGGGACATTGCCGACCATGATCTGGCGGCTCTTGCGGCGCTCGATATCGCGCCAGGGACGTACGGATGACATGGCGCTTCTATAGTCGTTCACGGTGACGGTTTGAAGCGCGATTCCGGTCAGGCCGGATCGATCGTTTGCAAAACGAAACGGCGGGCAAATGAAAAGGGCGAGACCTTGCGGCCCCGCCCCTTCAATTCTTCACGCCGTGGCGTTCGCTCAGGCGAGCGAAGCCTTGAGAGCGTCGACCAGATCGGTGCGTTCCCAGGGGAACAGGTCGCCCTCGGGCTTGCGGCCGAAGTGGCCGTAAGCGGCAGTCGGGCCGTAGATCGGCTTGTTGAGGCCCAGGCCGGTGCGGATGCCGCGCGGGGTCAGGCCGCCTAGCGTGTCGGCCGCGACCTTGGCGATCGCCACTTCCAGATCGGAGTCCGAATGGGCACTGGTGCCGTGGGTGTCGACATAGAGCGAAAGCGGTTCCGACACGCCGATGGCATAGGCCACCTGAATGGTGCAGCGCTTGGCAAGGCCAGCTGCAACCACGTTCTTGGCGAGGTAGCGGGTGACATAGGCGGCCGAACGGTCGACCTTGGTCGGATCCTTGCCCGAGAATGCACCGCCGCCGTGGGGCGAAGCACCGCCGTAGGTGTCGACGATGATCTTGCGGCCGGTCAGGCCGGCGTCGCCGTCAGGGCCGCCGATCTCGAACTTGCCGGTCGGGTTGATGTGGAACGCGGTCTCTTCGGTGACGAAGCCGGCGGGCAGGATTTCGGCCACGACCTTCTTCACGTAGGCTTTGAGTTCGGCGTCCTTGGCACCTTCGTGGTAGCCCGGCTTGTGCTGGGTCGAGACGACGACGGCGGTCGCTTCCACCGGCACGCCGTTTTCGAAGCGCAGCGTGACCTGGCTCTTGGCGTCGGGCTCCAGGAACGGCGCGGCGCCCGAGTGACGGTCGGCGGCAAGGCGCTCAAGGATCTTGTGGCTGTAGTCGAGTGTGGCCGGCATGAGGTCCGGCGTTTCGTCGCAGGCGAAACCGAACATGATGCCCTGGTCGCCGGCGCCTTCGTCCTTGTTACCGGTCGAATCCACGCCCTGCGCGATGTCCGCGCTCTGCGGGTGCAGGTGGTTCTCGAAGACCAGGTCCTGCCAGTGGAAGCCGGCCTGTTCATAGCCGATGCGCTTCACGGTTTCGCGAACGACGGTCTGGATCTCTTCCTGCGCACCGTCTTCCCAGTGGCCGGCAGTGTCGATCATGCCCTTGCCGCGCACTTCGCCGGCCAGCACGACGCGCTGGGTGGTGGTGAGCGTTTCGCACGCAACGCGCGCCTCGGGGTCTTTCGACAGGAAAAGGTCGACGATCGCGTCGGAAATCTGGTCCGAAACCTTGTCGGGATGACCCTCGGAAACGCTCTCGGAAGTAAAGACGTAGCTATTGCGCATCTGGACACCACATATAAAGAAATCTTTATGTCCCTCTGCGTCTACCCTCCCCGGCGCCGGAGTGCAATGCCCGAAACCGCAATCACCAACAGAACTGCGGCAAGCGCCAGCGGCAAGCGGTTGCCCCAGCGGGCAAACAGCGTGGCCTGGTGGGCGGGGGGGATCAGGCCGTCCAGGCGCCCGGCCTCATGCCGGGGGACGAAGGAGCGCACGATGCCGTCGGCATCGACCACCGCGCTGATGCCGGTGGTGGTGGAGCGCATGACCGGCAGGCCCTCCTCGATCGCGCGCAGGCGGGCCTGTGCGAGATGCTGGGGCGGGCCCCAGGCGCCGAACCAGCCGTCGTTCGAAGGGTTGAAGATGTAGTCGGGCCGCACGCGGGGATCGACGACTTCGCCGCTGAAGACGATTTCGTAACAGATCTGCACGCCGGCCTTGCCCCAATCGCCGAAGTCGATGGTGCGCGCGCCGGGGCCGGGCCAGAAGTCCAGCGCGCCGGGAACCAGCCGAGTGGCGCCCAGTGGCTCCAGCAGCCAGCGCAGCGCCAGATATTCGCCATAGGGAACCAGATGGGCCTTGGAGTAGGAGGCGATGAGGTTGCCGTCGCCATCGATGGCCGAAACCGAATTGCGCGCCGCCACTTCCTCATCATCCTTCATGACAAGGTCGACCGCGCCGGTCAGCAACAGGCCATAGGGGCCGATCACGCGGCCGATGCGGCGGCGGGACAGCACCGGATCGGCGGCGTAGGTGTAGATACGGTAGAGATAGGGCGGATAGCCGTCGCGCACATAGTCGCCCAGGCCCGATTCCGGCCAGAAAACCATGCGCTTTTCACCGGGCCGGCTGGGGAGCGAGAGCCGTGCCATCTTGACGAAGTTCGGTTCGAAATTGCGCGGATCGTCGATGAATTCCTGTCGGATGTCCGGCTGGATCAGCGTGAAGCGCACTGCGCCTTCCGACCGGTCCGCCCAGCGGTCAGGCAGCGTCATCAGTGCGCCGAGGGCGATATAGATCGCGATGGCGGGCAGGGCCCATGCCCAGCGCAAGGCGCCGCGCGTGCCTCCGGCCAGGCGGACGAGCAGGCCGGGGAGCGCTGCCAGCAGCACCAGCAGGCCGGATAGGCCATAGGTGCCGGTCCACGGGGCGGCCATCGCCAGTCCCCGCGTCTCGAACCCGCCCAGCAGGGCAACGCCCAGCGGGTTCCAGGCAAAGCCGGTGAAGACCCAGGCGCGCAGCCATTCGGCGACGATCCAGCACGCCGCGAACGCGATGGCGGTCACTGCGTAGGCGCCGGGCCCGCGTTTGCCGCGATCGATCCGCTGCACCAGCCAGCCGCCCAGTGTCGCCAATGCGGGATAGACCGCGAGGTAAAGCGAGAGCAGTAGCACCGCGATCATGCCCAGCCATGCCGGCATGTTGGCCTGATAGGTGAAGGCCGTGGCGATCCAGTTGTTGCCCAGCGTGAAGTGACCAAGGCCGAAGCACCAGCCGACCAGGAAAGCCCGTCGCCAGCGGGGCGCCCGGACCATCAGTTCGATCAGCCAGGCGATGCCCAGCAATGTCAGCGGCCAGAGCGACAGCGGCTGGAAGCCACAGGCGGCCATGGCGCCAGCCAGGATCGCCGCCAGCCCGGTTATCAGACGCGGATGCCGCGAGAGGAAAGGGCCGGAAAGAAACGGGATGGCGCGGGAAGTACGGCCGGGCAGGGCCTGTTCGGATGTCACGGCTGAGCCTCGCGGCGAGAGAATTCCACCGGCGAGGCTATGTAAGGCTCTGAGGCGCGACGCAAGCGGGAAGGGCGGAGGTCATGCCATGGTGACGCCCGAAGGCGGTGCTGGCCCCAACTTCGGCAAAGGGAGCAGCGCTTTAGCGTCCCCTGAATCGAAATGGCCCGCGTTCCGGGTGGGAACGCGGGCCATTCGGTGTGCCGAGGCGGCGGAACTCAGGAGTTCACGGCTTCCAGCGTGCTGTCACCGGCCTCGTCCGCAGGCGGGGCCTTGCGGGTGCGGCGGCGGCGGGGCTTTTCCTCTGCCGCAGCTTCGTCCACCGGGGCTTCCTCGGCAGCCTTGGGGGCCGCTTTTCTGGCAGGCTTGGGAGTGATCGCCGGCGGCAGCGAGGCTTCCAGTCCGGCCGGAGCCTCCGACGCTTCGGGGGCTGCGACGTTGCCGTTGGCTTCCCCTGCTTCGCCGTCCTCGCGCCGGTCGCGGCGGGGCTTGCGCTGTTTCAGGCCGCGGCTGGCGCTGCGAACGTCACGGACGAAGGGATTGTCGACCGGTTCATAGACCGAACGCTCGCTCTCGCCGTCGCCCTGTGCGGATTCGACCTGCTCGTCGGCGGGCGCCTCATGGCGCGGCGCGCGTTCCTGACGCTCGTAACGGTCCTGACGCGGCTGGCGCTCCTCGCGTTGCTGCCGGTCTTCCCGGGGCTGGCGGTCCTCGCGAGCCGGACGGTCGTCGCGGGGCTGGCGCTCCTGCTGCTGGGCACGCTCGGGAGCCGCCTCGTAATCGCCATAATCGTCGCCGTAATCGTCCGAATAATCGGGCGAACGGTCGTCGCGACGCGGCTGGCGGGCATCGTCCTGACGCTGCTTCTGGTCGGCGATCACACGGAAATAGTGATCCGCGAACTGAAGGTAATACTCCTCCGTTACGCGATCACCATTGAGGTGCGCGTCGTGCGCCAGCTTCTTGTACTTCTCCAGCAGCTGCGGCGCGTTGCCGCGAGCCCTGCTGTCGATACGGTTGGTCTGCTGGCCGCCCTGTTGGCGATTGTTACCGCGGCCACGCCGACGGTTGTTACCACGATTATTATTCAAGGATATTTTCCTCAAAACCCAGGGTATCAGCCGGATCCCATCGGGCCGATTTGCCGTACGTCACATGAGATCACGGAGCGCCCCCGCGTGCCGTGACTTCCACCTTCGCCGTGCCGTGCAGACTAACTGCCGCGACTGTCATGCAAATGATGGAGGCGAAGCGTCCGCATGGGAAATTCCATCCATGTACCGCTTCGACCTAATCCTTAGGCATTCCCGAGCCGAATTCCAAGCGGAATCTTACGCAGCTGTTGAAAACTCCAGCACGCGCGGACGATTTCCAAGGTCGTGATGCAACCGACTGGAAAGCCCGACTTCCCGCCCGATCGCGGCGACCGGATCGGCCTGCCGGTACCCGATTTCGACCAGCGCGACTCCATGAGCGGACAGCAGGCGGGGCAGTTGCGGCACCAGAATCTTGTAGTCGTCCAGCCCGTCTTCACCCGAATAGAGCGCGCTGGCGGGTTCATAGGCGGCGACCGAACGGTCCAGCGCCACGGTGGTCTCCACATAGGGCGGGTTGGCCAGGATCAGATCGAAGGGCCCGCCAAGGTCCCGGTCCCAGCCGGGGGCGTGCCAGTCGGCCGCAGCGATGCGGGCACGGGCGGTTAGGCCCAGTGCTTCGGTATTGGCGGCGGCCACGGTCCGCGCGCCGGGCGAACTGTCGATGCCCACGCCTGTCGCGTCAGGCAGATTGGCCAGCACCGCCAGCAGCAGCGCGCCCGATCCGGTGCCGCAGTCCAGTACGGTGCGGGCATCGGGCCGGGCGGCGAGGGCGGCTTCCACCAGCACTTCGGAATCGCCGCGCGGGATCAGCACATCGGGGCCGACCGCGAAAGGTAGGCCGAAAAATTCCTGCGTGCCGGTGATATAGGCAACCGGTTCGTGTTCCATCCGCCGCGCCACCAGCGCCGCGAAGCCTTCGGGCGCGGGATCGCGCATCCGCGAGAGCAACATGGAAGAGCGCGAGCAGCCCAGCGCATGGGCCATCAGCACTTCGGCATCAAGCCTTGCGGTGTCACTGGTCGCGGCGAGGTGTTCCGCCGCCGCGCGGATTGCCTCGCCAACGGCGGGAGCCGGCTCGGTCATCCTTCGACAGGCTCAGGATGAGCGGAGAATGCGGGGCGGGCCAAGCAGCAACGAGGAATTCCTGAATCCGCTCGCCCTGAGCTTGTCGAAGGGCCGGGCGCGAGGCCGACCTGATCAGGCATCCATGGCGGCAAGGCGCTTGGCCTCGTCCTCGGCGATCAGCGCGTCGACCATTTCGGCAAGCCCCGGACCTTCGAGAATCTCGGGCAAGCGGTGCAGCGTCAGGTTGATGCGGTGATCGGTCACGCGGCCCTGCGGGAAATTGTAGGTGCGGATGCGCTCAGACCGGTCGCCGGAGCCGACCATGGCCTTGCGCGCCTCGGCCTCGGCGCCGTGGGCCTCCTCGCGCATCTTCTCATAGAGGCGTGCGCGCAGGACCTGCATGGCCTTGGCCTTGTTCTTGTGCTGGCTGCGCTCGTCCTGGCAGATCACCACCAGATTGGTGGGCAAGTGGGTGATGCGTACCGCCGAATCGGTGGTGTTGACGTGCTGGCCGCCCGCGCCCGATGCGCGGAAGATGTCGATCTTGAGGTCCTTGTCCTCGATCTGCACATCGACTTCGCTGGGCTCCGGCAGCACCGCGACGGTCGCCGCCGAAGTGTGAATGCGCCCGCCCGATTCGGTCACCGGCACGCGCTGCACGCGGTGGACGCCGCTTTCGAACTTCAGTTTGGCGAAGACGCCCGCGCCGGCGACGTTGGCGACCACTTCCTTGAAGCCGCCAAGATCGTTGGCGTTGACGCTGATCATCTCGACCCGCCAGCCCTGCTCGGCGGCGTAGCGTTCGTACATGCGATAGAGGTCGGCGGCGAACAGCGCGGCTTCGTCGCCCCCGGTGCCGGCGCGGATTTCCAGCATGGCTGGTCGCACGTCCGCTGCGTCACGCGGCAGCATGGCGATGGAAAGCTGGCGTTCGGCCTCGGGCAATTCGGCCTTGAGGCGAAGCACTTCCTCCTCGGCCAGCGCGCGCATGTCCGGATCGGGGTCTTCCAGTGTCTGGAGCATCTCCAGTTCGCCGCGCATCGACACGACTTCGGCAGCGACGCGCGCCACCGGTTCCAGCTCCGCATAGTCGCGACTGGCGGTGACGAAGGCGTCGCCTTCCAGCGTGCCCGAAGCCAGGCGCGCCTCAAGCTCCGCGAAACGCGCGGCTATCTGGGCAAGGCGGGCGCCGGAGATGGACATCAGGTGGTCCCCCAAACGATCTTTGCCGCAAACACCTCACCCGTCATCCCCGCGAAGGCGGGGATCCCGCTTGTTCTTGAGGCGGGGCGCGAAGAAAGCGGGGCCCCCGCCTTCGCGGGGGCGACGAGGGTGTTTGTGACAGGCGGAGAGGGAGGACGAGACGAAATCACGGATGGACCGACTGGAGAACCTGCTCGACCGCGAGGTATTCGGCGGTCGGCTCGGCCGCGCGCAGGTTCGCCACGGGGGCGCCATCCTTGGTGCCGAAGGAGACGAGCACCTTGGCGCCCATCTTCACCGCCTTGTCGAAGCGCTTGCGCGCCGATCCGGTGGCGACCATCTCGGCATCGAGGCCCTGGAAACGCAGCGCGGTGATGACCTTCTGGGCATAGGCCAGCGCGGCATCGTCCTCGACCGCGAGAACCACGGTCAACGGGGCTTCCGAAAGCGTACCGGCATCGGCGACGAGCATCGCCAGACGCTCGATCCCGGCTGCCCAACCGACGGCCGGGGTGGCGGGGCCGCCAAGGCTTTCCATCAGGCCGTCATAACGGCCGCCGCCCAGCACGGTGCCCTGCGCGCCGAGCCGGGTGGTGACGAATTCGAAGGCGGTGTGGCGATAGTAGTCGAGCCCGCGCACCAGCGAAGGCGCGCGTTCATAGGCGACGCCGTCGGCATCGAGGCCCGCCGTCACCGCGCCGAAGAAGTCCTGCGCCTCGGCCGAGAGAAACTCGTCGATCTTCGGAGCATCGCCGACGAAGACCTTATCGCGCGGGTCCTTGGAATCGAGGATGCGCAGCGGATTGCGCTCAAGGCGATCCTGCGAATCTTCCGAAAGCTCGGCCTTGTGGGCGCGGAAGTATTCGATCAGCGCGGCGCGCCAGGCGTCGCGGCTTTCGGCATCGCCCAGCGTATTCAGCTGCAGCGTCACGCCGTCCGAAATACCCAGTTCCTTCAGCAGCTGATCGGCCATGACCAGCAGTTCGACGTCGGCGATCGGTTCGGGCGAGCCGATCAGCTCGGCGTCGATCTGGTGGAACTGGCGATAGCGCCCCTTCTGCGGGCGCTCGTAACGGAACAGCGGGCCGTGCGTGGCGATCTTGACCGGGGCGAACTGCTTCCAGCCATTGGTCAGGTAGGCGCGGGCGATGCCGGCGGTGAATTCGGGGCGCAGGGTCAGCGATTCGCCGCCGCGATCCTCGAACGAGTACATTTCCTTGGAGACGACATCGGTCGTCTCGCCGATCGAGCGCGAGAACACTTCGGTCTTTTCAAAGACCGGCATTTCGGCGCGGCGGAAACGGTAGAGCTTGCGGATGCGCTCGAACGTGTCGACGACATGCGCGAAAGCCTCGGCGTCGGTTCCGAAGATGTCCTGGGTTCCGCGGATCGCCTGAGGCGTCTTGCCCTGAGGTGCTTTGCTCTCTGTCGTGCTCATAACGCGCGCGCTTAGCCGGATTGCGGCGGCGGGGAAAGTGGGCACGTCAGGTCCTCCCCGGACCGGGGAGGTGGCAGGGCGCAGCGCTGACGGAGGGGATCGGCGTCCTCACGCGAGGTTGGTGCTTAGCGGAGAATCCCCTCCACCACCCTTCGCGCGGTCCCCCTCCCCGTGCCGGGGAGGACCGAAAATTACCCAGCCGACTGGTCCGCAATGCAGGGGCGAATTGGATGGTTGCCAAATCCCGCAACAGCCGCAAAGAATGCCGAAATGAAATATCGTAACGCGGTCGTCACGCTCCTCGCCCTTCTTTCCGTTTCCACGCCGGCGCTTGCGCAGGATTCTGCCCAGCGCAGCGCCCCGATGGCGCCTGTGCTGCCCGATCCGCTGCCCGCCGCGCAGGACAAGCCCTATGCCGGCACCATCGCGCTCGATATCGATGCCAGCGATACGGTGCGCGGCGTCTACAGGGTGACGCAGCAGGTTCCGGTCGCCCCCGGCACCACGAAGCTGACGCTGATCCAGCCGAGCTGGCTGCCCGGCAACCACTCGCCCACCGGCCCGGCCGCGTTGCTGGCGGACATTCACTTCTTCGCCGATGGCAAGGAAATCACGTGGCAGCGTGACACCGTGGCCGTGAACGCCTTCCATCTCGACCTGCCGGCCGGCACGCAGATGGTGACGGTAAAGCTGGTCCACACGTCTCCGGTGCAGGCCAAGGAAGGCCGCATCACCATGACGCAGGAAATGCTGAACCTGCAGTGGGAGAAGATGAGCCTCTATCCCGCCGGCTATTACACCCGCGGCATCACCTTCAAGCCGACCGTGAAGTTCCCGGCAGGCTGGACCGTCTACACCGCGCTGGACGGCAAGGCGCAGCAGGGCGACACGGTGACGTGGAGCCCGATCGACTACGAACGCCTTGTCGATTCGCCGATCTTCGCGGGCAAGTACGCGCAGAGCTGGGACCTTGGCCACGGCGTCAGCATGGATGTCGTCGCCGATGCGCCCAAGCTGCTGGGCATCGCGCCGGACAACATGGCGAAGTATCGCAGCCTCGTCTCGCAGGCGCTGTTCACTTTCGGCGCGCGCCACTTCGATCACTACAACTTCCTGCTGGCGCTGACCGACCGCATGGGCGGCATCGGCCTCGAACACCACCGTTCGAGCGAGAACCAAATGGAGCCCAAGGTCTGGACCGAGTGGGACAAGATGGACTGGGATCGCAACGTGATCCCGCACGAGTTCACGCATAGTTGGAACGGCAAGTACCGCCGTCCGGCCGACTTGTGGACGCCGGACTTCCAGCAGCCGATGCAGAACACGCTGCTGTGGGTCTACGAAGGCCAGACGCAGTTCTGGGGCTATATCCTGGCCGCGCGTTCGGGCGTGCAGACCAAGCAGACGATCCTCGACACGCTGGCCGGCGCGGTTGCTCGCTATTCGGAAGCGACGCCGGGCCGAGGCTGGCGTTCGGTGGAAGACACCACCCACGCGCCGATCCTCGCCATGCGCCGCCCGCTGCCCTATACCTCGATCACCCGTACCGAGGACTACTACGTCGAAGGCGCGCTGACCTGGCTGGAAGCGGACCAGATCATCCGCCAGGGCACCAAGGGCGCCAAGGGCCTCGACGATTTCGCCAAGGCCTTCTTCGGCGTGCGCGATGGCGACTGGGGAGAACTGACTTACGACTTCGACGAAGTGGTGAAGACGCTGAACGGCGTCTATCCCTATGACTGGGCCACGTTCCTGAAGACCCGCATCTACGCCACCAACCAGCCGGCGCCCGTGAAGGGCATCGAGATGGCCGGCTACAAGCTGGTCTGGAAGGACACGCAGAACGCCTATGAGAAGGGCGTGGGCGATTCGCGCAAGTCGCTGGATCTCAGCTATTCGCTGGGCGTGTCGCTCGATAACGAGGGTACCGTTACGTCCACGGTGTGGGACAGCCTTGGTTACAACGCCGGCCTTGTCGGCGGGGTGAAGGTGGTTGCGGTCAACGGCACCGCCTACAGCGCCGATACGATCAAGGATGCGATTACGGCGGCGAAATCTGCCCAGGCCCCGATCAGCCTGTTGGTGAAGCGCGGCGATGCCTTCACCACCGTCTCCATCGACTATCACGGCGGGTTGCGCTGGCCCTGGCTGGAAAGCACCACGCCGGGCAAGGTCAACGGGCTCGATCGCCTGCTGGCACCGCGTACCAAGTAAAAGGCGGAACTAAGCGTATCGGGAACGGGGTCGGGCTTTTCAGCCCGGCCCCGTTTCGTTTGAGCGACGGGCACGCGATCCTTGCACCGCAAGTGCGAGAAGGCGGTTGCGGTGGTTTAACCGTGCCGCTAAGCCCCGCCGTCAAAGTTCAAGGCGGCGCACTGTCAGTAGCGCCGCTCAAATCGTGCCCGTTGAAAAGGACCAACATGCGCATCGACATGATCCCTGTCGGCAAGAACCCGCCGGAGAGCCTGAACGTCATCATCGAGGTTCCCGTTGGTGGTGAGCCTGTAAAGTACGAATTCGACAAGGATTCGGGCGCGCTCTTCGTGGACCGCATTCTGCACACGCCGATGCGCTACCCCGCCAACTATGGCTTCGTGCCGCACACCCTTTCGCCCGACGGTGACCCGCTGGACGCGCTGGTCGTTGCCCGTTCGCCGTTCGTGCCGGGCTCGGTCGTGCGCGTGCGCCCGATCGCGGTGCTGAACCTGGAAGACGAGCACGGCGGCGACGAAAAGCTGGTCTGCGTGCCTGACGACAAGACCTTCCCGTACTATTCGGACGTGCAGGAAAAGGGCGATCTGCCCCCGATCGTGTTCAGCCAGATCGAGCACTTCTTCACGCACTACAAGGACCTTGAGGCCGAGAAGTGGGTGCGCGTCGGCACCTGGGGCGGCGCTGACGAAGCCCGCCAGATCGTGATCGAAGCGATCGAGCGCTACGAGGCTGACAAGGCTGCGAAGGCCTGAGGCCACACAAGTTCACACCCCATGTGAAGGAAGGGCCGGCGGAGTGATCCGTCGGCCCTTTTTGTGTGTTTTGAAGGCAAGGTGCTGCACGGGGGGCGCCGAATAGTGCCGTTCTCTTCCTCGTCGCCCCCGCGAAGGCGGGGGCCCCGCTTTTCTGGCGAGAGCGCGCGAAAGAAGCGGGATCCCCGCCTTCGCGGGGATGACGGATCAGGGTGTCTTGGCGTCGCTCTATTCGGGTTGGCCTGAACCAACCCGATGGATCAGGTTACCACACGCCCGCCGTTCACGCCGATGGTCTGGCCGGTGACGTATTGGCTGCGCTCGTCGCAGAGCCACGCGCAGGCGTTGGCGATGTCGTCGGGCTCGCCCATGCGGCGGACCGGGATGGTCTGCAGCAGCACTTCGGTGGGGATCTGGAAGCGCTCGCGGTTGGCTTCGGACATGATCGTACCCATCACCGAACCCGGCGGGATATTGTTCACGGTGATGCCGTAAGGGCCGAATTCCTGCGCCATCGAACGGGTCATGGTCACCACCGCGCCCTTCGAGGACGAATAGGGGATCATGTTCACCGCGCCGGTCTGCGCGCTGGAGGACGAGATGTTGACGATGCGGCCCCAGCCCGCGTTCTTCATGTCGGGCAGGCATACCTGCGTCATGATGAACAGGCCGCGCACGTTGACGGCATAGATGAAGTCCCAGCGATCGTCGGTCAGTTCCTCGAACGGGGTGAAGTCGGTGACGCCGGCGTTGTTGACCAGGATCGAGACCGGGCCCAGTTCCTCACGCACCCGCTCCACGGCGGCCTTCACGGAGTCGCGGTTGGACACGTCGGCGCCCAGTGCGATGGCGGTGCCGCCGCCGTCGCGAATGGCCTGGACGGTATCGGCGCAGCGCTCGGCATCGAGGTCGAGCACGCCCACGGCCACCCCTTCCTTCGCCAGCCGCTTCGCGCAGGCCGCGCCGATGCCGGCGGCGGCGCCGGTGACGATGGCAACCTTGTAGGACATTGCATTCTCCCATGCGGCGCATGGCGCGCCTCGTTGGGGAATAGGGCTAAACGGAAATGGGCCTTGACGGGAAGAGCAAGTTTGAACGGCCGTTCAAAACTTCGCAGTGGCGTCGTTGAGGGGGTGATTGCGTCGGGGTCCGGGTGGACGCTGGCTTGTCCAAACCCGCATTCGTCGCCCCCGCGAAGGCGGGGGCCCCGCTTTTTGATTCACGCGGAGGCGCGGAGGCGCGGAGGCGCGGAGGCGCAGAGAGGCTGCGCAGTAGTTCACCGTCCCTCTGCGTCTCTGCGTGCCCAAAGAACAAGCGGGATCCCCGCCTTCGCGGGGACGACGAGCGTATTTTGGGAAGTCGCGTGGACGTGCCGGGTGGATGCGTCTCGCCGGCGGATCAGGCCGCCGGCTTGATGCCCATGCAGAGGTACTTCACCTCCATGTAGTCATCGAGGCCGTAGTGCGACCCCTCACGCCCGAGACCCGACTGCTTGACGCCGCCGAACGGCGCCACTTCGGTGGAGATCAGCCCGGTGTTGATGCCCACCATGCCCGCCTCCAGCGCCTCGGCCACGCGCCAGACGCGGCTGATGTCGCGGGCGTAGAAGTAGCTGGCCAGGCCAAACTCGGTATCGTTGGCCATGCGGATGGCATCGGCCTCGTCGGTGAAGCGGATCACGCCGGCGAGCGGCCCGAAAGTCTCTTCCTTCGCCAGCTTCATGTCCGGCTTCACGCCGGCAACCACGGTGGGGTTGAAGAACGAGCCGCCGCGCTCGTTGCGCTGGCCGCCCGCCAGCACCCGCGCGCCGCCGGCGATGGCGTCTTCAAGATGCTCCTCCACCTTTTCGACTGCTTTCTCGTCGATCAGCGGGCCGACTTCGGTGCCCGCGTCCATGCCGTAGCCGACTTTCATGGCCGAGACGCGCTTGGCCAGCTTCTCCACGAACTCGTCATAGACGCCGTCCTGCACGTAGAAGCGGTTGGTGCACACGCAAGTCTGGCCGCCGTTGCGGAACTTGGAGATCATCGCGCCGTCGATCGCGGCATCGACATCGGCATCGTCGAACACGAGGAACGGCGCATTGCCGCCCAGTTCCATCGAGGTCTTCTTGATCGTCTCCGCACATTCGCGCAGCAGATCGCGGCCGATCTCGGTGGAGCCGGTGAAAGTCAGCTTGGCGACCTTGGGGCTGGCGGTCAGCGCGGAGCCGATCTGCCCGGCGCTGCCGGTCACGACATTGACGACGCCCGCCGGAATGCCAGCCAGCTCGCAAAGATGCGCGATGGCGAGCGCGGAATAAGGCGTGGCCGAAGCCGGCTTGATGACGATCGTGCAGCCCGCCGCCAGCGCCGGGCCCAGCTTGCGGGTGATCATCGCATTGGGGAAGTTCCAGGGCGTGATGGCGGCGACGACGCCGACGCCCTGCTTGATGACGACGATGCGACGGTCGGCGGCATGGCCGGGAATGGTGTCGCCATAAGCGCGCTTGGCCTCTTCGGCGAACCATTCGATGAAGCTGGCGCCATAGGCGATTTCGCCGCGCCCTTCGGCCAGCGGCTTGCCCTGTTCGCGGGTGAGCAGTTCGCCCAGATCGTCCTGATGCGCGATCATCAGGTCGAACAGCTTGCGCATCAGTTTCGAGCGTTCGCCGGCAGTCTTGGCGCGCCATGCGGGAAGCGCGCGCTCGGCGGCGTCGATGGCGCGATTGGTTTCGTCCGCGCCCATCTTCGGCACCGTGCCCAGCACCGCGCCGCTGCCGGGGTCGGTCACTTCGAACGAGGCCCCGCTATCGGCATCGCACCACTGGCCGTCGATGTAGCACTGCTGACGGAGGAAATCGGTGAAAGCCATGGTGTGCGGGTCCTCGCTGGTTTCGCGGGCGGCAGCGCTGGCTGCCGTGGAGATAGGCCCGAGAGATAGGTGGGCCCGGATAGCGAGGCAACCGCCAGCGGGCACTCCGGTTCCAGCCAGCGCCCTCGCGATTGACGCGCCCCATTTGCTTCGATAGTCTGTTTTGCGAAAAGAAATTCACAAATACGAATTATCTGGGAGAGAGCCGCTGGATCACGCAGGCTTCATCGACGGCGCGTTCGTTGCCGGGCAGGGCACGATGTTCGACGTGCTAGATCCGTCCGACGAGAGTCTGGTCGCGCGGGTCACCGGGCTTTCCATCGAACAGGTAGAGCAGGCGATCGCCAGCGCCCGGCGCGCTTTCGATTCGGGCGCATGGTCGGGGCTGACCATGAAGGAACGCGGCGCGGCGATGCTGTGCTTCGCCGATGCCATGGCCGCCCGTGCGGATCGGTTGAAGGATCTGGCCGTGCGCGAGGCGGGCTGCCCGGTGTCTTCCACGGTGATGGGCGCGCAAGTCGCCTCCCCCCTGCGCATGGGGCGCGAGATCGTGGAGATGGCCCTGCGCCTGCCGGAGATCGAGGACAATCCGCTGCCGCTGCACGAGCGGGTGAATCCCTATTTCACGGTGCAGAGCGTCAGGCGCTGGTCGCCGATCGGGGTGGTGACGGCGATTTCGGCCTACAACGTGCCTTTCTATACCGCGCTCTGGAAAGTCGTGCCGGCGCTGGTGGCGGGCAATACGGTGATCCTGCGGCCCAATCCGCTGACGCCGCTGTCCGCGCTGGTCTTTGCCGAGGCGGCCGAGGAAGCCGGGCTGCCGAAGGGCGTGTTCAACCTGGTGATCGAGGCGGGCGTGGAAGGCGCGCAGGCGCTGACCAGCGACCCCCGCGTGGACATGGTGAGCTTCACCGGCTCCTCCACCGTGGGCGTGGAGGTGGCCAAGCAGGCGGCGGTGACGCTGAAGCGGCTGGTGCTCGAACTCGGCGGCAAGTCGGCGCAGATCTACCTGCCGGACTCGGTGGACCGCGCGGCCATGGCGGCGATGAGCGTCTGTACCGCGCACGCCGGGCAGGGCTGCGTGCTGGGCACCCGCGTCTTCGTGCCGCAGGAGAGCAAGGCGCAGGTGCTGGAGGCGATGGCGAAATTGCTCTCCGGTGTGAAGATCGGCCCGGCCGACGATCCGGCGACCCAGCTTGGCCCCGTGGTCAGCGCTGCCCAGCGCGCGCGGTGCGAGCACTTCGTTGCCGCTGCCGTCGCCGGGGGAGGCCGCGTGGTCTGTGGCGGCAAGCGGCCCGATGGGCTGGAGAAGGGCTATTTCTTCGAGCCCACCGTGCTCGACCTGCCCGACAATGCCAATCCCGCCGCGCAGGAGGAGATCTTCGGGCCGGTGGTCTCGGTGATCGGCTACCGCGACCTCGATCACGCGGTGGAAATGGCCAATGACAGCCGCTTCGGCCTGTCCGGCTGGGTCCACGGCAAGGACAAGGTCAAGGCGCTGGAAGTGGGGCTGAAGATCCGCAGCGGTGCGGTGAACGTCAACGGCGCGCTCGCTTCCAGCCATGCCAGCGGCGGCGGCATCAAGATGAGCGGCCTTGGCCGCGAGCGCGGCGTCGAGGGCCTGCGCGAATTCCAGATCATGACCACGCTTAATATTGGCGGGTAAGGAGGGACCGGGATGCAAGGACTGCTTGAAGGCAAAGTCGCACTGATTACCGGGGCCGGATCGGGCGTCGGCCGCGCCGCCTGTCTGCTCTTTGCCGAACACGGCGCGAAGGTGATCGCGGCGGATGTGAACGCAGACAATGCGGCAGCGACGGCGGCCATGGTCCGCGCCGAAGGGGGAGAGGCCATCGCCGCCGCGTGCGACGTTTCCGATCCCGCCTCGGTCGATGGCGCGGTGGCGGCGGGCGTGGAGGCGTTCGGGCGGCTGGACTGCATCTACAACAATGCCGGCGTCACCATCAGCCCGATCCCGGGCAAAGGCTTGCGCACGCTGGTGGAATGCGAGGGCGAGGACATGCGCCGCGTGGCTGAGGTCAACGTGATGGGCGTGATCCACGGGTGCCAGTCGGCGATCCGGCAGTTCGAGAAGCAGGGAGAGGGCGGGGCCATCGTCTCCACCGCCTCGGTCGCCGGGCTGATCGGTTACGGCGGCGTGTTCTATGGCGCCACCAAGGGCGCGGTGGTGCAGCTTACCCGCGCGCTCGCCATCGAAGTGGCGGACAAGGGCATCCGCGTGAATGCGGTCTGCCCGGCCGGCATGCTCACCCACTATGCCGGGATGGACCCCGACAGCGAGCATCGCGACCGCATTCTGGAAGGCATGGGCCGCGCGCATCCGCTGGGCCGTGCCATCGACCCGCGCGACACCGCTTCGGCGGCACTGTTCCTCTGTTCCGATCTCGCCAACAACATTACCGGCGTGAACCTTCCCGTGGACGGGGGGCTCTCGGCCGGTCGCAAGGTAGGAGGCTGACCATGGCAACCTGTCCCTATTCGGGTAACGATTCCCGCTCCAACGCGCTCGCATCGCTGCTGTCGGACAATCCGCGCTATGCGGAGATGTTCGATGTCGACAAGGTGGAGGCCAATTCCGGCGTCGACCCGCGGCGCGACTATACCGAAGACATGAACCGTCTTCGCGAGACGGGCGCAGTTCACAAGGGCACCCTGCGCGAACTGCTGGGCGTGCCGGAAATGGTCGACATGCTCGGCCCGCCGCGAGAAAACATGACGTTTTTCTCCTACCGCGCCTGCGAGATCGGCTTCCGCGAGAACCAGCTCTATTCGTCGGAGGGCTATAACGAGAGCGCCGGGGTGCGCACGATCGGCACCACCATCCTCTCGATGGTCGGCAAGCCGCACAAGCGCCTGCGCTCCGCCGCGCAGCCATTGTTCAAACGGCCCAAGGTGCTGGACTGGTGGAACAAGCGCTGGATCGAGGAGACGGTGGACGTCCTGCTCGACCAGATCAAGGACCGCGAGACGACCGACCTCAACACCGACCTCTGCGCGCGTCTGCCGATGGCCACCGTCACCCGCGCCATCGGGCTGGAAGGCGAGGACGTGATCGAGTTCCGCTACCAGCTCAACCGCGCCACATTCGGCTCACGCAACCTGCCGCCCGAGGAAGCGGCCGAGGCGCGCGCCTGGGTCGACGGCACGCTGCGCCGCCTGATCGCGGAGAACCAGCGCGAGCCCGGCGACAACCTGATCGCCGGCCTGATCGCCTGCGAGATCACCCATGAGGACGGCACCAAGCGCCCGCTCACCGAGGATGAACTGTTCGGCTACTGCAAGCTCGCCATCTTTGCGGGCGGTGGCACGACATGGCGGCAACTGGGCATCACCATCGATGCGCTGATGACTCACCGCCACTTCTGGGAAGCTTGCAAAGAAGACCGCAGCCTGATCGACCTTGCGGTGGAAGAGGGCCTGCGCTGGCGCGCCACCGATCCGGTGTTCATGCGCCTTTGCATGGAGGATACCGAGATGGAGGGCGTGAAGGTCCCCGCCGGCACCCGCATCCACTTGTGCCTCGGCGCCGCCAACCACGATCCGGCGGTTTTCGACAAGCCGGAAGAATACGACATCTTCCGCCGCAAGGAGCATCACATGGGCTTCGGCTTCGGCCCGCATCGCTGCCTGGGCATGGATGTCGCCCGGCAGGAGATGGTGGTGGCGATCAACGGATTGCTCGACCGCTTCCCGAACATGACGCTCGATCCCGCCAAGCCGAAGCCGGAATACCGGGGCCTCGACCATCGCGGCATGTCGGCCGTGACGGTGAAGCTGCGGTGAGCGGCACCATGAAGCAGGTGGTGCTGGCGCGCTATGCCGTGGGCAATCCGAAACCCGCCGACTTCCGCGTGGAGCAGGCCCCGATCCCCGAACCGGGCGAGGGGGAGATACTGCTGCGAACGCTGTGGCTCGGCCTCGATCCGCTGATCCGCTTCGCCATCGACGAAAAGCGCCTGTCCGGCGTGACCCAGGTCCATCCCGGAGAGGTGATGTATGGGCCGACGGTGAGCGAAGTCGCCGCCTCCAACCACCCCGGCTATGCGGTGGGGGATGTGGTGGAGGACCGCACCGGCTGGCGCGAATATGCCCTCGTCGCGCCGGACAAGGCCGATTGGCGCGGGCCGCCACGGAAGCTCGATCCTGCAACGGCACCAGTCTCGACCGCACTCGGAGCGCTGGGAATGCCGGGGCAGACCGCCCATGCCTGCGTGATCGGCATCGGCCGCGTTGCGGCGGGCGAGACGGTGGTGATCTCGGCCGCAGCCGGCGCGGTGGGCAGCCTTGCCGGGCAGATCGCGAAGATTCGCGGCGCCCGCGTGATCGGCATCGCCGGCGGGCCGGACAAGTGCCGGGGGCTGATCGACCTCGGCTTCGATGCCGCCGCAGACTACAAGGCGTCGGACTTTGCCGAGCAACTGGCCAAGGCCCTGCCCGAAGGCGCGGATGTCTTCATCGACAATGTCGGCGGCGATGTGATGCTGGCCGTGCTGCCCCATCTCAAGCGCGGCGCCCGTATGCCGGTCTGCGGCTTCATCGCCTATTACGGGATGGGCATGGAAGGTCCGGGGCCGGACCGTCTGCCCGGTTTCTTCCGCTCGATCATGTCCAAGGGGCTGGAGATAAAGGGTTTCGGCGGCTTTCTCGTCGGCGGCCAGCAGGCGCTGGACGACATCGCCGACTGGATTGCCGAGGGGCGCATCCGCTGCCCCGAGTCGGTGGTCGAGGGGCTGGAGGCAGCGCCCGAAGCCTTCGCCGGGGTGTTTTCTGGCAACAACCATCTAGGCAAGCTGCTGGTGAAGGTGTCAGGCTGATCGGCGAAAAACAAAATCGCAGGATGCCACCATGACGGTTCATTACCCGCCGCCCCCGCGCCAGACGGCCAATCCGGCCCCGGTGCGCGCCGTGAACTCGCTGCGCCGCACCTCCAGCATCGATGTCGCCTGGCCCGATGGCGTGGACGGCCAGCGCCTCTTCGTCGGCCGCGCGCGCGACTATCTGACCGGGCCCGACGGCAGTGGCCGCACACTGGCCATGGGCGAATTCTCGCTGCGGATGACCGAGGACAAGACGATCACCGAGATCGCCGCCGATCCGGCCCCGGCCTGCATCGATCAGCTCGTCGGCGCCCGTGCCGGCGGACATCTGCGCATGGCCTTGCGCGAAATCATGCCAGACCTGATCGCGCAGGCCGATCCGCTCTACCTCGTGCTCGACGATCTTTCCGGCACCGCGCTCGTCTCCTCCTTCGCATGGGGGCAGTGGTTTCCCGAGCGGATGGAACTGATCCGCAAGCGGCTTGGCGGCAATGACGATAATCCGGTGCTGGCCCAGCGCGCCAATGTCTGCTGGGGGCTTCAGGACGGCAACAGCGGCGTCACTGGCGGCGCGTCGCTGGAAAACGTCGCCGATGCGGACGCCGGGCACTTGCGCAACTCCGCCGATCCCGAAGGCTGGCACGAATTCTTCGAATGCGAAGGCCCCGGCTTCCGCCGCGCCCGCCGCATCGACGTGACGCGAGACGGCAACCTGATCCGCATCGCCTCCGCCTTTCAGGACAGCGCCAAGCTGCGCGAAGGCGGCCGCGTCGCTATCCACGAATACAATCTTGGCGCGACCGTCGATGCCGAGACGCTGGAAGTGCTGAGTCTCACCCCCGAAGCGCGCATTCTGCCGTTCCGCGAGTGCCCCGGCGCCGTCCACAACGTCGCGCGACTCGTCGGGCGCAACCTAGGCCAGGTGCGCGAGGACGTGCTGGAGATGCTGCGCGGGCCGGAAGGCTGCACCCACCTCAACGACGCCCTGCGCGCACTGGCCGATGTGCCGCGGCTGGTGGAAGAACTGCGCCAGCCGGCGTAATGTCCAAATCCTCCCCTGCAAGGGGAGGTGGCAGCGCCCACCCTATATCGGGGCGCTGACGGAGGGGTGTAACCGGCGCGGTAGTGCGCGACGGAGAGGCTGACACCCCTCCACCACCCTTCCTTCGACAAGCTCAGGATGAGCGGGGGCGGTCCCCCTCCCCTTGCAGGGGAGGATTCTCGAAAGCTCTTTTCGGCACTGTCAGTTCCGGCGTCAGGTTTCGTATGACCGGTGATGAGTTGCAGAGACTAAGCCAAACTCTCTCCGCAAGCATCGCCAACACCTCATCCGAACCGCGCACGTCGGCGAAATTCAGCCGCAGGTTCATCAGCGCGGCATTGTGCTCCTCGTCGCTCACGGCCGCGCAGGCATCGCTGACGACGATCACTTTCCAGCCGCGCATGTTCGCTTCGCGCGCGGTGGATTCCACGCAGACATTGGTGAGCGTGCCGGTCAGCACAAGCGTCTCGACCGGAAGCGCCTGCAGAGCCTTTTCCAATGCCTGCTCCGGGCAGGAAAAGGCACTATAGCGGTACTTGTCGAGCACCAGATCACCGACTTCGCGGGCCATCGCCGGGTCGAGATCGTGCGAAATTTCCCCCAGCCGCAACGCTGCAATCGCACGCGCCACGAAAGGATCCGATCGATCGTACTGCCACTGCGGCATCGCCAGCGGCGGCTCCTCGCTCGTGGTCTGGCGCATCCAGATTACCGTGCCGCCCGCCCGCCGCATCGCCGTGGCAAGGGCGTTGCACGGCCCAATGGCGTCGCGGGCATGGGCATTGCCGAAGACTTCGCCCTCACCCACGAACGCCGCCTGCATGTCGATCACCACCAGAGCGGTGCTCCGGGGATCGAGCGTGGGGAAATCGTTGTAACCCCGCCCCCGCTCCACCGCCCAGTCGGGCAGCACGGTCTTGTGCATCAGGCCGGTTCGAAGGCGGTGGAGAGCGACAGGGCTTCCCACTCGCGCATCTGCTTGCCCACGAATTCGAGTTGATCGCCCGCGTAATGCAGCGCGTCCTCGCCAAGGAACAAGTGCAGCGGCGGCTCGGTCGCATCGAGCGCGGTCAGGATCGCGGCGGCGCCGCGCGCGGGGTCGCCCTTTTCCTTGCCCGCCCCTTCGGTCAGGCTGCGGCGCGCGAAGTGGGCGACGTCCTCGTAGTCGGCGATATCGGCCTCGGCAATTTTCAGGCCGGCCGCCGCAAAGCCGGTGCGGAAACCGCCGGGGGCGACATTGGTGACGCGGATGTTCATCGGCGCCACTTCCTGCGCCAGAGTCTGGCCGATGCACTCCATCGCATACTTGCTGGCGCCGTAGAGCGCCGTGCCCGCCCAGGGCGCATGGCCGCTGACCGAGGTGATGTTGACGACATGGCCAGCCCGGCGCGCGCGCATATAGGGCAGCAGTGCGCGCAGCATGCGCAGCGGAGCGAAGAGGTTCACGTCGAACAGCGCCTTGGCCTCTTCGATGGAGACTTCCTCGATCGCGCCGATCAGCCCGTAGCCGGCATTGTTGACCAGCCGGTCGATGCCGCCGGTGATCTCCTCCGCCTTGGCGACAGCGGCCTTGACCGAGGCTTCGTCGGTCAGATCGACCGAGAGCGCATGGGCGCGGCCGGGGGCGAGTGCCTCGAACTCCGGGTCGCTGTCCTTGCGGGTGGTGCCGACGACGGTGTCCCCGCGTGCGAGCGCGGCCTCGGCAAGGGCGCGGCCAAGGCCTCCCCCGATGCCGGTGATGAGCCAGGTGGTCATAATTCGCATGTCTCCCAAAAGGCGAAAGGCGTAGAGTGTGCGGCAAAGTTAGATCGCACGCGCGCGAAGGCTCTTGGCGCTGGAACCCGCAATTATTGTGCGGGGACGCACGGCGCCAGCACAGGCTTGACCCTGTAAGGCGGGCCATGCTGCACCCGATGTTGCACTTGCAGAACGTGGCCCCGCGAAGGGGCGGTTCAAGAATAGCGGAGCGGCAAACTTGGCAGTTCACATCGTCGGTTCGATCAATCTCGACATCATCACTTCGCTCGATCACCTGCCGCTGCCGGGTGAGACGGTCATCGCCAAGGCAACGGCGAAACTACCGGGCGGAAAGGGCGCCAATCAGGCGGTCGCCGCCGCGCGCATGGGGGCGAAAACGCGCATGGTCGGCGCGGTGGGAGAGGACGATGCCGGGCGCTGGATGCGCGATCGGCTGGCGCGCGACGGGATCGCGGTTTCCGGCGTAGTCGCGCTGGAAGGGGTGGAAACCGGCACGGCCTATATCACCGTCGATGCCGAGGGGGAGAACCAGATCGTCGTCGTCAGCGGGGCGAATGCACGGCTCAGCCCGCCGGGGCCGGTTATGGAGGGGGTGCTGCTCGCTCAGTTGGAAGTGCCGGTGGGCGCGCTGCTGCCGGTGTTTCGCAATTCCAAATGCATCCGCATCCTCAACGCCGCGCCGGCGGTGCTGGCGGCGGACGCGCTGCTCGATCACGTCGATGTGCTGGTGGTCAACCAGACCGAACTCGCTGCTTTCGCCTGCTGCGGGCCGGTCGATGCCCTGTCCGCCGTGGTGCGGGAGGCACGGGGCCTGATCCGGCATGACGATCAGGCGGTGGTCGTCACGCTCGGCGCGCGCGGATCGGTGGCGGTGAAGAAGGACTGGGACATTCACGTGCCCGCCGTGCCGGTGATCCCGGTCGATACCGTGGGCGCGGGGGACAGTTTCTGCGGTGCGCTGGCGGCACTGCTGGACGAAGGCCGTAGTCTTGCCGAAGCGCTGCCCTGGGCCAGCGCGGCAGCAGCGCTCTGCACCTTGGGACAGGGCGCGGCACCGTCCATGCCGATGCGCGCGGCGGTGGCGGACTTGCTGTCGGGGGCGGCAACAGAACATGCGCCGCCGATCAAGAACCGGGCGGGCGTTGCCTTAGGCTGATCTCAGGACAGCACCGAACAAGAATTTGCAGAGGACTGAGATGAACCCGCATCCGCTGACACCCTTTGGCCTTCCCTCCGACAACGGCGGCAAGGACCTTGGTCTGTTCCTGCCGGTCGCCAACGGCGGCTGGATCCTGTCGAAGAACAAGCCGGAGCTGGACGGCTCCTACGCCTACAACCGCCAGTGCGCGCTGCTGGCCGAGCAGGCGGGCATGGACTTCATCATGTCCATGTCGAAGTTCCGTGGTTACGGCGGCGAGACCAAGCACTGGGATTCCTCGCTTGATCCGATCGTGCTGATGGCGGCGCTGTCCGAAGTGACGAAGAAGACGCGGATCGTCACCACGCTGCACACGCTGCTGCAGAACCCGGCGGTGGCCGCCAAGATGATGGCGACGCTGCAGCAGGTGAGCGGTGGCCGCGCCGGCCTGAACGTCGTGACCGGATCCTACAAGGGTGAGTTCGCGCAGATGGGCGCCTGGCCCGAAGACGTGAATCACGATCAGCGCTACGATCTCGCCTACGAATGGGTGCGCGCGGTGAAGGCACTGTGGAGCGACGAATCCGTCACCATGCACGGCGACTACGTGACGCTGGACGATTGCGAATCCTGGCCCAAGCCGGAGCAGCGTCCGTTCCTCGTCTGCGCCGGATCTTCCGAGATCGGCATGCGCCTGACGTCCGAGGAAATGGACGCGATCTTCCTTTCGGGCGGCACCGGCGCCGAACTCGCCAAGAACAGCGATCACGCCAAGGCCATCGCCGCCGAATATGGCCGCAACATCCGCACTTATTCGATGATGACGCTGGTGATTGGCGACAGCGACGATGCGGCGAAGGCCACCGCGCAGCACTACGCCGCCGGGCTCGACGAAGGGGCGCTGGCGGGCATGATGCGCGCTTACGGCTTCCTGGATGCGGAGATCGGCAAGGAGAACGACTTCACCCGCAAGGCGCGCAGCTCGTTCATGTCCGCTCAGATCGTCGGCAGCGCCAAGAGCGTAACCGATCAGGTGGGCGACTTGCTCGAAGCATCCGGCACCGACGGGCTGATGCTGATCTTCGACGATTACATCAAGAGCCTGCCGGTCTTCGGCGCGGAAATCCTGCCCGCCCTGCGCGAGCGGTTCCCCGACAAGGTTGCCGCCGCGGTGGAGGGCTGATCCGATGCCGCTGCGCGCTGACGAGCTGCCCCATGTGGATGCCGCCGCCCTTGCGGGCATGATCGATCCGCAGTCGACCGCGCTGGTGGTCGTCGACATTCAGGTCGATTTCGCGGCGCCGCAGGGTCTGCTGGGCCGCTATGGGGTCGATCTCTCGCCCGCCGAGGCGGCGATCGACAATTGCGAGAAGCTGGTGGCGGCGGCGCGCAGCGCTGGAGCCACGGTGGCGCTGATGCGCGTCGTCACCAGCCCCGAAACCGACTCGCGCGCGCTGAAGACCCTGATGGTCCGGCGCGGCCAGCCGGGGGGCGAGGCGATCTGCCGCGTCGCGGACGGCGGCGCGGACTATTACCGCATCTTTCCCGAGGAAGGCGATATCGAGATCGCCAAGCTGCTCTACGACAGCTTCCACGGCACCGATTTCGATGCACAGTTGCGCGCACGCGGGATCCAGACTCTGGTGATCTGCGGCCTCTCCACCGATTGCTGCGTGGACCAGACGGCGCGTTCTGCCTTCCATCACGATTACGACGTGTTCCTCGTCTCCGACGCCAGCGCCGCTTACGAGCCGGGGCTGCATGAAAGCTCGCTTTCGGCGATGGAAAAGAACTGCGTGCTGCTGACCACGACCGATGCGGTCGCGAAAGCCTGGCAGGCTTGATGTTAAACGGGGGCAGCGATCCTGTGGCGCCGATCCCCGCAGACCTGCTGATCCGCCACGCTTGGCTGGTCACCATGGATGACGAGCGGCGCGTGTTTCGCGACGGCGCCATTGCCGTGTCCGGAGACCGGATCGTCGCGGTGGGCGCATCTGGCGATGTAGAGCGTACCCTTGCCGCGCGCGAGGTGATCGACGGAACCGACCGCTTCGTGGTCACGCCCGGTTTCGTCAATTGCCACGTCCACATGACCGGGGAGCCGATCACGCGCGGCGCGGTGCCGGACGATACCGATTGGCATGCCAATGTCTTCGGCTGGCTGATCCCGACCTATCTGGCACAGGAACCGCAAGACGAAGCCGTCGCCGCGACGCTGGCCGCACTGGAAATGCTGCGCAGCGGAACCACCACTTTCGTCGAGGCGGGGACGATCCTGGACCTTGGCACGGTGCATGACGCGCTGGCGGAAACCGGCATTCGCGGACGGATCGGCCAATGGGTGCAGGACCGTGCTTTCGCATCGGGCGAGGATCAGGCCGCGCTCACCACGGCCGCCGTGGCCAAGCTGGAAGCGCAGCTTGCGCGCTATCCTGCGTCGGGCGATGCGCTGCTGACCGCCTGGCCGCTGCTGGTGGGCCACAACACCGCCACCGACGATCTCTGGCGCGAGGCGACCGTGCTGGCGCGCGAGAGTGGCACCGGCATTTCCGCGCACATGAGCGCGGACCCCGCCGATCCCGAATTCTACCTTGCCGAGAGCGGCCTGCGCGCGATTGCGCATCTGGCCGACCTCGGTGCGCTCGGCCCGCATCTCTCGCTCACGCATGCGATCCACCTCGACGGGGGTGAGGTGGACCTGCTGGCGACGAGCGGCACCAATGTGACGCATTGCCCGATGACGGCGATGAAGGGGGCCTATGGTGCCAGCGCGGCCGGGCGCTTTCCGCAGATGGTGGAGGCGGGCGTCAACCTGCAACTCGGCACCGATGGCAACAACAACGGCAACGCGGCCGACATGATGCGCGCGATGTTCGCCTGCGCCGGCCTGTTCAAGGATGCGCTGCGCAATTCCGATCTCTTCCCCGGGACCAAAGTGCTGGAAATGGCCACGGTCAACGGCGCACGCGGGGCTGGCCTTGCGGGTACGGTCGGTGCGCTGAAGCCGGGGATGAAGGCGGACTTCGTGCTGCACGACCGCAACCGGCCGGAGTGGCGGCCGCTGATGAACGTGGTGAACCAGCTGGTCTGGTCGGCCGATGGGCGCGGTGTCCATTCGGTCTGGGTCGACGGACGGCGGGTGGTGGACAATTACCGCTCCACCCTGATCGACGAGGAAAAGCTCTACCATCAGGTCGAGAAGACCGGCGCAGCGGTGCTCGCCCGCGCGAAACTGGAGGTTCCCAGCGTATGGCCGGTGCTTTGAAGGGATTCGGGGGGAAGGGCTCCAGAGGCGGCGTGCTGTTCGCCTGCACGCTGGGCAATTCGGTGAGCGTGACACCGGCGGTGCACGCCGTGTTCGGCCTGTTTCTGGTGCCGCTGACCGAGGCGTTCGGCTGGAGCCGTGCCAGCGTTTCCGGCGTGCTGGGCATTCTGGCGCTGGTGGGCGCGATCACCTATCCGCTGATCGGCCGCCACATCGACAAGGCCGGCGCGCGCAAGACGCTGCTGATCGGCATTTTCGGCCTCTCGCTCTCGATCGCGGCGCTAGCGCTCAACAGCGGCAGTCTGGTGCAGTTCTATGCGACTTTCACCGTGCTCGCGGTGTTCGGGGCGATGGCGGGCACGCCGATCTTCCAGAAAGTGATCGCCGACTGGTTCGACGAGAATCGCGGTACGGCGCTGGGCATCAGCGCGGGCGGCGGCTGCGGCATCGGCTCGGTGGTGCTGCCGGTGCTGGCCGCAGTGCTGGTGCAGACCTGGGGCTGGCGCGCAGGCTATCTGGGCATCAGCGCCTTCATGCTGGTGATCGCGCTGCCGCTGCTGGTCCTCTTGCTGCGCGACCGTGCCGCCGTCGCGGGCGGGGAAGCGGCGGTCGAGCGCGAGGGCATGACTTTGGGCGAAGCGGCGCAGACGCCGATGTTCTGGTTGATCCTGATCGCTTTGGCGGCGGGCGCGGGCGGGACGACGGCGGTGTTCAGCCATGTCGTGCCGATCCTGTCCGACCGGGGCTTTTCGGTCACGACCGGCACGGCGGTGGTCAGCGTCTTCGCGCTCGTCACTTCCGGCTGGCAGATCGCCACGGGCCGCATCATGGACAAGATCCAGACCCCGCGCGTGGCGGTGCCGATGTACCTGATGGCGGTGCTCGGCCTCGTGCTGCTGGAAACCGCGCAGGGCATGCCGCTGCTGATCGTCGGCGGGGCGCTGCTAGGCATCGGCCTTGGCGGCCAGTTCGGCGCGCTGCCCTATTTCATCGCCCGCTACTTCGGCACGCGGCACTTCGGATCGGTGATCGGCGCCATGTATTCGGCGGTGATCGCCGCGCAGGGGACGACGCCGATCCTGCTCGACCTCGTATTCGACGCGCACCACTCCTATCGCCCGGCGCTGGTCGGCGTTGGCGCGGCGCTGCTGGCAGGCGCGCTGCTGCTCACACTGCTGCCGCGCTATGGTCGCGAGGCGGAGGGTGAAGCCCTCTTCGCCCCCGGTCACTGATTACATGCGGCACTGATTTCAAACGGAGCCTGACTTTGGCCGATATGCCCGATCCCGTCCCGACCTTCGCCGATCCCGCGAAAGCTCCCTACGCCGTAAGCGAGGAAGAACGCGCGGCCATCGCCGCGGCCATCGATACCGACGAGCTGGTCGAACTGGCGCTGACGCTGGGCAACATCCCCAGCCGCTCGCGCGAGGAACTGGCGGCGGCCGAATTCGTCCACGACTGGATGGCGAAGGAGGGCTTCAAGCCGCGCAAAGTCGGCGCCACGCCGGAACGGCCCAATGTGATCGGCGAATACGGCGGAACGGGACGCGGCGCGAACCTGCTGTTCACCGCGCATCTCGACACCGAAAGCCCCAGCGGCATGCGCGAGCATGACAAGTTCCGCTACCGCGAGTCCACCTTAGCCGATCCCGAATGGACGCAGTGCTGGCTGGACGAGGAAGGCCGCCTGCGCGGCTATCCGGTCAGCAACGATCGCGGGCCGATGTCGTGCTTCCTGATTGCCGCCAAGGCGCTGCGCAAGGCAGGCATCGGCCTGTCCGGCAAGACCTGGCTCACCGCCTGCCCCGGCGAGATCGGGCCGGAGCCGATCGAGGAGTTCGCCGGCATCGGCTGGAACGGCAAGGATATCGGCGCGCATTACCTGTTCCACCACGGCGGCGTCGCGCCGGACTATGCGATCGCGGCCGAAGGCACCGATTTCGGCCTGACATGGCAGGGCTGCGGCTATGCGCTCTACCGCGTGCGGATCTTCGGGCAGGGCGTGTTCTCGCCGATCCTCGACGCGCCCACCGATCCGCGCCGCCATCCGAACCCGATCTATCGCCTTGGCCCGGTGATCGACGCGCTCCACGCATGGGGCCTGAAGTTCGAGCGCGATTCGATCATGGAGACCGCCAGCGGGGCGATCCATCCCAAGGTCCAGATCGCGTCGGTACGCGGCGGCATGCCGATCGATTTCGGCGCGGGGACCGAGGTTTGCGCGCTCTACATCGACGTTTCGCTGAACCCCCGCCAGAAGGCCGCCGATGCCTATCACGGCATCATGGAGGCCATGCGCGGCGTGGATGTGGAGGCTTTCGACGTCGAGCCGGTAGTCGTGCGCCACGGTTTCGAGGCACGCCCGTCCGAAGTCGCCCCGCTGGTGGGCGCTGTCGATGCCGCCACCCGGCTGGCGCGCGGCGCGGCGGTGGAGCCGGCGCACCCGGTCTATTCCAGCATGTGGCGCGATCACAACGTGTTCAACATGCACCGCGTGCCCGCGGTCACCACCGGCATGCCGCGATGGCGGCCGACCGGCGAAGACATGGCCTCCAGCGCGCTGGTCTACGCCCTGACGATGCTTGCCGTCTGCGGCCGGGGCGACGCGCCAGTAGAGCAAGTCGGAACCAGTGTGTACGGCAACGAGACGCCCTTCGACTAAGGTATACGCCGCCCTTGCCGAGTGGACGGAGGCCCGATAGACCTTCGTCATAAGGTCGCCAAAGTACGATATTGGACGCCCGTTCGGGAAGGGTGCCACCGGTCTATCAGGGTGGTTCTCGCTTGCGCATAACGACCAACGTCTACCCCAAGGAGCAGCGCCGCGATGCCTGGCGGTTCGCGCTCAAACGCCTGTCGCTGACGCTGGACGAGGCGGATGAGGCGACGCTTTATGGCGAGCTGATCCATTTCCGCTCCAGCACCCATATCGACTTCATCCGCGTCACCGGCACGGCGCAAAGCTGGACCATCGACTTCCGCGACCAGCCGGCGACCTATTGGCTGGCGATGATCCTGGACGGCAGCGCCACCATGCGCGATGCCGGGCAGGAATTGCGCCTTGCCGATGGGGACATCATCTGCGGGCGCGGGGATTCACCGGTCAATCTGGCTTTCACGGGCGATAACCGCAGCCTGATCGTGCAAGTGCCGCACAGCGAACTGAGCCAGCGCCTGAAAACCCCGATCAGCGGCCCGCCGCGCAAGATTGCCACCGACAGCGGCTCGGCGCGCATCTTCGCCGGCATGCTGCGATCGCTGGCGGATACGCTGACCGACATCACCACCGATCAGGCGCGCCCGGTGGAATTGGCCTTTCCCGAATTCCTCGTCACCGCCTTGCTCGACAATGCCCCGGCCAAGGCGCTGGGCGGCGCGGCGGGCATGCGCGCGGCGCTGCTGGAACGCATCTTCCAGACCATCGAGATCCGCCTTTCCGACCCGGACCTCAATTACCAGCAAGTCGCCGCCGAGCACGGCATCTCGCCTCGCTATCTCCAGAAGCTGTTCGAATCGATCGACGACAGCTTCGGCCACTATGTGAAGGTGCGCCGTCTCGAACGCTGCCGGCTCGATCTTCGCAGCCCGCTCCACGTGCAGAAGTCGATTTCGGACATCCTGTTCGAATGGGGCTTCAACGACAGCGCCTCTTTCAGCCGCGCCTTCCGCGAGCAGTATGGCATTTCACCCCGCGAATACCGCAAGGCGCCGCCGCAGGAGCAGGCGGCGGTCGAACTGCTGCGTCGCGGCCGGCCGGCCCGCAAGGAGCGCGCGAAAACCGAAGAGGCGGTCGAGGTCGAGGAAGTTCTCGACGAACAGCTTGAGGAGCACGCGGCTGAGGATACGCCGCAAGTGCCGGCCTATATGGGCGACACCGGCACCTCGCGCCATCACCACCTGCCCGCCACGCCCGAGACGATCCACTGGGGCTATCTCAGCAAGGACCTGAAACCGGCGCTGCGCGTGCGGTCTGGCGACTTCGTGACGATCGAGGCGCTCACCCATCACGCCAACGACGATCCCGAGCGCATGGTCGAAGGCGATGCCGGGGTGGAGAGCGTCTATCATTGGGACCACTGCGGCAAGACGGTCGAACGGCGCGGCGCCGGGCCGATGGACGCCAGCGCCTTCGGGCGTGGGCCGGGCGAGGGCTTCGGCGTGCATATCTGCACCGGGCCGATCCACATCGAAGGCGCTATGCCGGGCGACCTGATCGAAGTGCGCATCCTCGACCTGAAGCCGCGCCCCAGCGGCAATCCGCGCTTTGCCGGCAAAAGCTTCGGCTCCAACGCCGCGACCTATTGGGGCTTCCATTACAACGACCTGCTGACCGAACCGAAAAACCGTGAGGTGGTGACGATCTACGAAGTGGAAGCGGCGGGCGGGCGTCTGCCCACGGCCCACGCGGTCTATTCCTATCGCTGGACGCCGCAGGTCGATCCTTCGGGCGTCACCCATGCGCGCTACGACTATCCGGGCGTGCCGGTGAACCCGGAAAGCATCGAGCGCAATTACGACATCCTGCAGAACGTCGAGATCCCGATCCGCCCGCACTTCGGGGTGATCGCGGTGGCGCCGAACCATAATGGCCTTGTCGATTCCGTGCCGCCCGCAAGCTTCGGCGGCAATCTCGACAACTGGCGCACCGGGCCCGGCGCGCGGGTGTTCCTGCCGGTGCAGGTGCCCGGCGCGCTGCTCTCGCTGGGCGATCCCCATGCCTCTCAGGGGGACAGCGAGCTATGCGGCACCGCCATCGAATGTTCGATGACCGGGCTGATCCAGATCGTCCACCACAAGGGCGCGGGCGTGATGGAGCAGTTGAAGGACGTCGATTACCCGCTGATCGAGACCGAGACCGAGTGGGTGATCATGGGCTTCTCGCACCCCAATTACCTGAAGGAACTGGGGCCGGACGCGCAGAGCGAGGTCTACAAGCAAAGCTCGATCGATGCCGCCATGCGCGACGCCTTCCGCAAGGCGCGGCGCTTCCTGATGACGGCCAAGCAATTGACCGAGGACGAGGCGATCTCGCTGCTGTCGGTAGGCGTGGACTTCGGCGTGTCGCAGGTCGTGAACGGGAACTACGGCGTCCACGCGGTGATCAGGAAGGCGCTGTTCACCAGCTGAGCATTTCGGAGCGTTTGCATCCAACACTCCCCGTCATCCCCGCGCAGGCGGGGATCCCGCTTTTCTTCGCGGGCGTGGCAGAGAGGAAGCGGGGCCCCCGCCTTCGCGGGGGCGACGAGGTCGGGTTTTGAGAGACCTGTCGGCGATCACCAAATCCTCCCCAGCAAGGGGAGGGGGACCGCCCGAAGGGTGGTGGAGGGGTGTCAGCCTCCCGGTGGCGGACTACCGCGCCGGTTACACCCCTCCGTCAGCGCTACGCGCTGCCACCTCCCCTTACAGGGGAGGACCGGTCAATCGGCGTCGTCTTCCAGTGCGTGCATGTCGTCGTCCGACAGGCCGAAGTGGTGCCCCACCTCATGCACCACCACATGCGTCACCAGGTCTTCCAGCGACACATCGGTTTCGCACCACTCCGCCAGCAGCGGCTGGCGATAGAGCGTGATGCGCGGGCGGAACTCGCCCGAAACCCAAACCGATTCCTCGTCCAGCGGGCGGCCGTGGTAGAGCCCGGTCAGGTCCCAGGCGTCCTCGATCCCCAGTGCGTGCAGCGTCTCCTCGTCCGCGAACTCCTCGACGTGGACGGTTATCCCGTCGAGGTGCTGCGCGAACGGCTGCGGTATCCGCGCGAAGGCGGCGTGGGCGAGGGCCTCGAACTCGGCGGGGCCGGGGGCGGAACCGAAGCGGCGGGTCATGCGGGCAAGCCTACTGCGCGTTGGCGTCGGGGGCCAGGATTCGCTCGATCCCGGCGGCGGTGGAGGGATGGTAAGTCGGCTTGGCCTCGGCGAAGAAGTCCCGCGCCTTGGGCTGGCCCCAGTCGCCCTGCTTCATCAGCCCCTTGTAGAGCGGATAGACCAGCAGCCCGCGCCCGATCCGCGAGAGATAGGCGCGCAAGTACGGCACCGCCGGATCGTAGTGGTTGGCAATGGCGAGTTCGAACCAGGCCGACTGGATATAGGCATTGCCGGAGGCGGAGAGGCCCAGCGTCTCGTCCAGTTCCTTCAGGCGCGCAGGGCTTTGCTGGCGGTCGATGCCGTTGAGGAAGCGCAGCCATTCCTGCGTGGTCCAGCCGGTGGGCTGCACGGCGCTGGCCGGGCCGCCGGCGTTGAAAGCGGCCAGCTTGGTATCGACCTTGGCCAGCGTCGCGCTGTGGACGCGAACGGCATTGTCGGGCAGGCCGGCGCCGTAGGCCCAGCGGTCGAGCTGAAGCTTCAGCTCCAGTTCCGGCTGGCCCTTCAGCAGGCGTTCGCGAAGGTCGGCAAGGAAGCCGGCGGTGGTCTGCGGCTGGAAAGCGTGACGGTCGAAGTAGGAGGTGAGATAGGCGTCCCACTTCTCGCGGCCCACGGTATATTCGATCATGCGCAGGAAGTTGGAACCCTTGGTGTAATCCACCTCACCCGCGCCCGGTTCGCCGTTCAGGCGCGTGGCGGCGCCGGTCTGGCCGCCGGCCGCAGCGATCTCGCGCTGCATCACGTCCCAGTCGAGGTCTGCATAGGTCGCAGCCTGCTCCTTGCCGTAGAGCGATTCCATGATGCGGTTTTCGAAGTAGGTGGTGAAGCCCTCGTTCAGCCACGAATCCGACCATGTGGCATTGGTGACGAGATTGCCCGACCACGAATGCGCCAGCTCATGCGCGACGACATCGGTGTTCGAGCGGTCGCCCGTGACGATGGTCGGCGTCAGGAAGGTCAGCATCGGGTTTTCCATGCCGCCGTAAGGGAAGGCGGGCGGCAGCACGAGCATGTCGTAGCGGCCCCAGCGATAGGGGCCGTAGAGCTTGCTGGCGGCGTCGATCATCTTTTCGACATCGACGAATTCCTTCGCCGCCTTGTCCAGCATCGGCGCCTCGGTCCAGACGCCGGAGCGGGGGCCGAGCGACTTGAATTTCAGATCGCCCACCGCAAAGGCGATCAGGTAGGGCGGCACCGGCTTGTCCATGCGGAAGCGGAATTGGCGGCGGCCATCGGGCAGCGCCTCGCCCTTGTCGCCCGAAAGCTTCTCGGCGCTCATCACCGCGACCATGTCGCCGGGAACGCGCAGGGTGGCTTCCCAGGTCTGGCGGATGCCGGGGCTGTCCTGCGTGGGCACCCAGGAACGGTTGAGGATCGCCTGGCCCTGGCTGAACAGGAAAGGCTTCTTCTTGCCGAAAGTCATTTCCGGCGGCAGCCATTGCAGCGCGGTGGCGCCGGGCTTGGAACGGTAGGCGATCTTGATCTTGGTCGCGCCGGCAAGTTCGACGGTGAGCGCCGAACCGATATCGGCGTTAGCGGCGTCCTTGGGGCCGATTGCCCACTTCAGCGGCTTGCCCGAGCCGTCGGTGACGGCGGACACGTCCATGTCGTTGACGTCCAGCACGATCTGCGTGGCGCCCGGCGCGGCCAAAATGTCCAGCACGGCGCTGCCGGCCAGCGTCTTGCTGGCGAAATCGACATCGAGGTCCAGCGCGACATGGGTGACGCGCGCCACTTGCGGCTCGGCGTGGGTCCAGACGTCCTTCGCCTCAGGCGTGGTCAGGATCGGAGCGGGTATCGTTTGGGCCATCACGGGCGAGATGGCGACGGAAGCGGAGCCGGCAAGGAGCGCGGCAGCAAGAAGAGTGCGCATGGGCGCGGTTTATGGCCGCGCCCATGGAGAGGTGCAAGAGGACTAGAACGTGGTGGGATAGATGTCGAAGTGCCCGATGCCGCCCGCGCGAACGATTGCCGCCTGCACATCCCCGCGGGCCCGCAGTGCCTGCATTCGGTCATCGAAGGGATCGCGCGGAAGGTTGGCGGGGGCGGCGCGGTAGATGCTGAGCCGGGCCAGCGCCTGCACGCGCAGGTCCGGTTCGTCCAATCGGGCGATCATCGTTGCCGCGGCGGCATCGATCCGGCCCAGACAGAGTTCCAGATCGGTCAGCGCGTCCGGATGGTCCTTCCCATGCGCTTCGGCATAGGCAAGATCGGCTTCGGCAAGGTCTTGCCGGCCCAGCGCCTGCGCGGCGCAGCCGTGGGCCAGATGGTATTCCATCACGCCATAGGGGCTTGCCTGAAGCTGTCCGCCGGCGAAGGGCTCCAGCACCGTCAGTGCATCCTGAGGATGGCCGAAGCGCGCGTGCAGATAGGCAAGGTTGATCGACTGGCTGACGTTGGCCGCGCCCCGCTCCCCGCCGCTGATGGCACTGCGATAGGCATCGACGGCATTGTCGTAGCGGCCAAGCTGCTCATAGGTGCGGGCAAGGCCGTCCCACCACCAGTTGAGCCGTTCTGTGCGGTCGGAAAATTGCTTGGCCAGCACACCGTCGGGCCGGGCCGCCTCCAGCGTGGCCAGTGCCTTTTCGGGCTGCCCCAGCGTGCGCTGCGTGGCGGCAAGGTCGATCGGCAGATCGAGCAGGCCGGGCCGGGCAAGGCTGCGCTTCTCCAGATCCGTCGCCTGCCGCTCATAGGCGGCGCGCACGTCGAACCCAGCCGGCAGCACGGCGCGCAGCGTGGGATCGAGGCTGGCGTCGAGTAGTCGCTGCGCACTGTGGATGCCAGCGATCTGCGCAGTGGCGCCGGCCTTGTCACCCTCCTGCGCCAGCAACTTGGCGTAGCGCAGCCGCATGCCTTCATAGCTGGGATCGTCCTTCGCCGGGGCGAACTTCGGGGCCGAAGTGAGCACCAGCAGGCGGCGGTATGCCGCAGGATCAGGCTCTTCCGCCAGGCGGCGGGCGAGCGTGAAGATCCAGTCGCTCTTGAACGTGCCGAAGGCTGCCGGGGCGTCATGCTGGATCGTTTCGAGCGTAGTCACCGCATCGTGATTGCGGTTGCTGTCGAGTTCCAGGCCGAAACGCATCCGCCAGGCCACGTCCGGCGCACCCGGCAGCGCGGTGAGGGCGCGTGCGTGGACCAGCGCCGGCTCGATCCGGTTGCTGCCTCCTTCGCAGAGCACGGCCGCCAGCAAAACACGTATCTGCTGGCTGGCATCGAGCGTCGGGAAATCCTTGCGCGCCAGAAGGGGCGAGACGATTTTCATCGCGCCGGTGCAGTCGTTGCCGTTCATCGACGATTGCAGGCGGGGCATGACCTTGGCGAAGTCCGCATGGATGTCCGCCCGCGCCTGGGCCATAGCCGGTAGCAGCGCGAAGCCGCCCAGAAGCGCCAGAGCTGACGCACGACCAGTTCTTTTCATCGGTTTCCTCGTATATTCCGATAAATTCTAGGAGAAGGGCAGGGGTTTGTCAGCCGGATGGCGGCAAAAAACGCGCATGGTCCCCGGAACGAAAGGGGGTAGGGCGGAAGTCGGGTCGTGGTTGTTGGGTAAAGCCGATTTGCATCATCGGGGCTTGTCGGTGTACCTCTTGTCGGACGGCAAGGGGCATTCTCGGCCTTTTGTTTTTTGTTTGCTTTGCATGGGTTTGCGCTATCTGGCCCGATGCGTTCGGGCGGATTTGCGCGGGGGAAATATCGATGAGGCGTTCGTTTCTGCTGACTCTTGGCGCTCTGTGCCTTGTCGCGCCGCTGGGCGCGCTGACCGCACAGCCGAGCGGCGCGAATGCGGCGTCGAATGCCTGGATATTTCTTGGCGCGCGAAACATCGCCAGCGGCACCGAGCACGAGACCGTGCAGGTGACCAGCGAGCGTCACCTTCGCCAGTTGAAGTTCTGCGTCTTCAACACGCCTCTCCGTCTTGAGACCCTGTCCATTCAGTTCGAGGATGGGCAGCGGCAGGAGGTTCCCGTGCATGACCGTATCGCGGCGGGGGGGTGTACGCCTACCGTCGATCTAGCGGGAGCGCCCCACCGCGTCCGCACGGTTGAACTGGCTTTCGGCAGTGTTTCGCGGTTTCGCCGTGCGCCGATGGTGCGCGTCGTCGGCCGCTGAGACGGGCGCACGGTTCGGCGCGTTTGTGGCCGATATCGGGGAAATTCCGTATATGCTCCGATGCACGCTTGGCTGATACCGCATAAGAGTGCGATTGGAATCTGCCGGGCAGGATTGGCGCATTTGCGACAGGCCGCGCATCCTTGTTCCGGAACTTCGGTTGGCCTGCGAACTTTAGAGTATGCAAACCTCGGCTGCTCATAACTTTGGCGGGAGTACGACGATGACCGTATGGATCGCGCAATGAACGCCGCGGCGAACATGGCCTGATCATGGCCGGTCCAGGGCGAAACGCCGCTTTCGCGGTCCTGGGCATGGAAACCGGTCTGGCGTGGCTGGTCGCCTGTCCGCTGCCCGCGCTGGCGCAAGATAGCGCCGGACGGCCCACGCAGGATCCTTTGGTGACCGTTCAGCGATCCGGTCCGAATGCTACCCCCGATGCCCTGTCCCAGTCGCGCGGATATGAAGGCAGGCGCGGTCTTCGGCAGGCATCGAATCTGGTCCTGACCCCGGCGGCATCGATCCCGGTTCCGCTACGGCGCAGTGGGCAGAGCGCGGATATGTCGCCGCCCTCAGTATCGAACCAGCCGCCCGTCCAGCCAGGTGTCTCCCATCGCTTTGGACCGGGGCCGGGCACTTTGCGTATCGCGCAGGAATTTGCGCCGCGTCGGGCGGCAGCGCCGTCCGGAACGGCCGCCAATCACATCGAGCGGGTCTCGCCGACGGCCATGACGATCGCGACGCTAGAAGACGATCTGGCACTTTCCCCGGAAGGACTGGAAGACCGGCACCGCTATCGTGACCGGGATCTCATGTCGTATATCAAGCACCGCAACTGGAACTTCGCCACCTACCTGGGCCTCGATCTTGCCGATGCGCTGGATGTGCGCGAGCCTTGGCTGCGCGATCTGTCGCTGGGTGTCGAATGGCCCAAGATCAAATCGGTGGTGGCGGCCGGGCGCCGCTCCAACCCGGCGGCGCCGGCGATCACGATGGGAATCGCCTTCTGACGGGGGAATTGCTTTCTGACGGGGGAATTGCTTTCTGACGGATCAGGCGGCGCGCGCGAACCGAACTCAAAGTATTCTGCAAGTATTCTGCGAGGTGGGAAATGGCCGGCTCAAGTTCTTCACACGCCGCGAACCCGTCACGATGGGCGGGCCGCCTGGCGCTGGGCGTGGCGGCGTCGCTTGCGCTGGCACCGGCAACCGGCGCCGCCCCGGCGAAGCGCACGGCGGCGGACGAGTTGAAGGCATTTCCCCCTGCTCAGCCCGGGCAGATACGGCGGGTGATCTTCCTGCCCCAAGCTGCCAAGGAAGACGCGCTGAAGGTTGGAATAATCGTCGGCAGGACGATGATGGTGGACTGCAACCGCCACTTGTTCGGATCGCGTGTGGAAAAGCGCACCGTAGCCGGCTGGGGCTATGACTATTATGTCGTCACGACGGCGCATCCGCCGGCCACCACCTTGATGGCCTGCCCACCCAACAGCCAGTCGAAACAGTTCGTGCGCAGTGCCGACGAACCGATGCTGCGCTACAACAGCCGTCTTCCCATTGTGATCTTCACGGCGCCCGAGGTGGAGATCCGGTATCGCATCTGGCGGGCAGGGCCGGAAACGACGGCCAAGTAATCACCGGTCGGAATTACTTCAGCCGAGGCCGGCCCGCCTGCCTGCCCGTTCATTCAGTCGTTCGGTTATTCAGCGCTGCAACCGCAGGTTTTGCGGATTGAACCGCTGCACTTCGAACACATTGGCGGATCGCCTGAACACCACCGATCCGCGCGCGAAGTCCACGGCCACCACATTCAGCGCCTGGCCGGGCTTTTTCGGATTGGCGGCGTAGTAATTGTTCAGCAGCATCGTGCCGACCACGCCCGTTACCGTATTGCCCTTCACCGCCCGCTTTTCCACTTCGGCGCGGGTGGGCGCGTCCAATTGCGCCAGAACCGCACGATCGAATGTCGAACTGTTGGCCGGTTGCGCGGCGGCAGGCGGGGCGAGCGTTGCAAGTGCGAGCGCCGCAGGGCCGAATAGGGCCAGTCGTGGGAGATCGAAATGCATATGCCTGTTCCTTTCAGGGCAATGTCCGGCGCTAGGCGCGACCGGGCTGTGCAGTGTCAGTGAGTCAGCCGGATCAGTGAGTTACCCGCGCATTTTCGGATGTGCCGGAAAGCCGCACGCGGTCACCCACGCGGAAGTCGCGCGGATCGCCGGGCTGGACGACCGCCACGTCGTCCCCCGAATCCAGGTGCAACGTGATCTCGATACCTGCCGTGCGGGACGAACCCTGTAGCGCACTGCCAACTGCGCCGCCCACGACGGCGCCGGCCACGCCGCCGGCGACATTGGCGGCGGTGCTGCTACCGATCTGGCTGCCGCCGATGGCGCCCAGCGCACCGCCCGCTACCGTGCCGACCCGTGTCTGTCCCGGACGAATTTCCACCTCGCGGATCGCGGTGACTTGCCCGAACTGGACCTGGGCGACTTGCCCGGCCTCGTTCTGAGAGAATGAGGATACGCCCGGTTGCGGGGTGCATCCGGCCAGCAGCGCGGCACCGGCAATGGCCGGCATGATCGCGAAAGCAGAGGCTTTCATGGCTTTCTCCTTATCTCAACACGTGAGTTCACCAGGGCAACGGCTTGGCAGGCGGCAGCAATCGTCGCACTTCGATCGCTCCGAAACGGCGCGCGCTCCGAAACACTATGCAGGATCAAAGCAGAGCACGCGCATGCCGTAAGTCCCGGCAACGATGCCTGGAGTAACCTTTGTCGAATTTGTTCGAATTCTGCCGAAATAGCTAACCCGACAAAATCCGGGCGACTCGTGGCATCTACCAATGTCAGGTGTGTATCACTGATAAACCATGACTGAAAGCATGTTGCTGATATCTATCGTTACGATCTGCCGTGGTGTATTTGCTTTGGAAAATAAGTACGGTCGATCAGGAGTGGCTGCAATGATTGCAATGCATCCTTCGTTTCCTGCCTTTCATCGCCGCCCCCAAAACCTCTTGCGCAAGATCGTGGCGGGGCTGACGGCGCTGGCGCTGGCCGCCGGGCCCGTGGGTCTGGCACCGGCGATTCAGGCGCAGCAAGTTCCCGCCGATGGCGGCGATACGATCCTGATCCAGAACGTACGCATCTTCGACGGCAAGCACGCCACGCTTTCGCCGCCGTCCAGCGTGCTG
Source organism: Sphingomonas sp. BL-S-28 (assembly GCF_055521515.1). Classification (NCBI taxonomy): domain Bacteria; kingdom Pseudomonadati; phylum Pseudomonadota; class Alphaproteobacteria; order Sphingomonadales; family Sphingomonadaceae; genus Sphingomonas; species Sphingomonas sp. BL-S-28. The sequence continues at coordinate 182,184 of NZ_CM145484.1, read as the reverse complement.
ATCCGGGGCGACGTGATCGAGCGCATTTCGACCGGGGCGATCGCCGGGACGACGGCAACCCGCGTTATCGATGGCGGCGGGCGGACGCTGATGCCGGGGCTTATCGATGCGCACTGGCATTCGATGTTCGTGCGGCCGACCCCGCAGCAATTGCTCACCAACGATATCGGCTATACCACGCTGCAGGCCGAAGCGGAGGCGACGGCCGCGCTGATGCGCGGGTTCACCACCGTGCGCGACATGGGCGGTCCGGCCTTTTCGCTGAAGCGGGCGATCGACGAAGGGCTGGTCGAAGGGCCGCGCATCTATCCTTCCGGCGCGATGATCACGATCACCGGCGGCCATGGCGATTTCCGCCAGTTGAGCGAACTGCCGCGCCGGCCGGGAACGCTCAGCCATATCGAGGAACTGGGCGGCGCCGCGATTGTGGACGGTCCGGATGAAGTGCGGATGCGCACGCGCGAACAACTGATGCAGGGTGCCAGCCAGGTGAAGCTGACCGCCGGCGGCGGCGTGGCGTCTCCGTTCAGCCCGCTGGACGTTTCCACTTTTACCGAGGCGGAGCTTCAGGCGGCGGTCGAGGCCGCGGATAACTGGGGCACTTATGTTGCCGTCCATGCCTATACGCCGGCGGCGATCCAGCGCGCGATCAAGATGGGCGTGAAGTGCATCGAGCATGGCCACCTGATGGATGAGCCTACCGCCAAGATGATCGCCGACCACGGCGTCTGGCTGAGCACGCAGCCGTTCGTCGACATGTCGCTCGGCGCCGCGATGGGGCCGGACGAGCAGGCGAAGCTGAAGGAAGTGGTGGACGGGACGGACCGGATGTACCGGCTGGTCCGCAAGTACCACATCAAGACCGCCTTCGGGACCGACATCCTGTTCTCGTCGCTGCTGGCCAGCCGCCAGGGTAATTCGATCGTCGATCTAACGCGGTGGTTCACCCCGGCGGAGGCGCTGATCATGGCGACATCGACGAATGGCGAACTGCTGCGACTGTCGGGGCTGAGGAACCCCTATCCCCGTAATCTCGGCGTCGTCGAGCAGGGGGCCTATGCCGATCTGATCGTGGTGGACGGCAACCCGCTGGAAGACATCAAGCTGGTGGCCGATCCCGGGAGGACTTTCATGGTCATCATCAAGGACGGCAAGGTCTACAAGGACACGCTGAAGTCCTGAACGCAAAACGGGGCCGCGCGATCGATGTCGCGCGGCCCCGCTTGATTCGCAAATCGCCGGATCAGATGTCGAGATTGGCGACGTTCAGCGCGTTGTCCTGAATGAATTCGCGGCGCGGTTCCACCACGTCGCCCATCAGGCGGGTGAAGATCTCGTCGGTAACGTCCGCGTCCTCGACCTTCACTTGCAGCAATGCGCGGTTTTCCGGATCCAGCGTGGTTTCCCAAAGCTGTTCGGCATTCATCTCGCCCAGACCCTTGTAGCGCTGGATCGACAGGCCCTTGCGGCCCACCGCCAGCACCGCTTCCAGAAGCTGTGCCGGGCGCGTGATCACGTCCGCGCCGACGATCGGGCGGGTGGCGGCCTCGTCCTCGACATCCGCAGCTTCGGCTTCGGCCACGGCGCTGGCGCGGGTGAGGCGGGCGGAGCCGGAATAAACGTCGGCATTCTCGGCCGCGAGGCGGGCGAGCTTGCGTGCCTCGGCGCTGGCCAGGAACGTGCCTTCGATCTTGTGATGGTCGGTCACGCCGCGCCACACGCGCTCGATCTCAAGGTTGCCTTCATCGGTCAGGCGGGCGGACCACTTGGCTTCCGGATCGCCGCGATCGAGCCACTGCGCGGTGCGTTCCAGCGCGGCGGTGCGGTCTGCGGGCGACAGGTCGGGCTCGAACGCACCGGACAGCGCCAGTGCTTCGATGATCGTCGGATCGAAGCGGCGGGGGACGAAGCCCATCAGGTTGCGGAAGCGGATCGCGTGATCGACCAGCGCTTCAAGGTCGCTGCCCATGCGCGCACCGCCCGAAGTTTCCAGCACGCGGCCGGAAAGCCCGGCTTCGACCAGATAGCGGTCGAGCGCGGCATTGTCCTTCAGGTAGACTTCGCTGCGGCCCTTGGCGACCTTGTAGAGCGGCGGCTGCGCGATGAAGAGGTGCCCGGCGCGGATGATTTCCGGCATCTGGCGATGGAAGAACGTCAGCAGCAGCGTGCGGATGTGCGCGCCGTCGACGTCTGCGTCGGTCATGATGACGACCTTGTGGTAACGCAGCTTTTCCAGGTTGAAGTCGTCGCGGATGCCCGTGCCCATGGCCTGGATCAGCGTGCCCACTTCCTTGGACGAGATGATGCGATCGAACCGCGCACGCTCCACGTTCAGGATCTTGCCCTTCAGCGGCAGGATCGCCTGCGTCTTGCGGTCACGCCCGGACTTGGCCGAGCCGCCTGCCGAGTCACCCTCGACCAGGAACAGTTCGGACTTGGCGGGATCGCGTTCCTGGCAGTCGGCCAGCTTGCCGGGGAGGGAGGCGATGTCCATCGCGCCCTTGCGGCGGGTCAATTCACGGGCACGGCGCGCTGCTTCGCGGGCGGCGGCGGCGTCGATCACCTTCAGCACGATGGTCTTGGCGGTTGCGGGATTTTCCTCCAGCCAGTCGGTCATCTTCTCGCTCATCAGCGCTTCCAGCGGCTGGCGCACTTCGGAGCTGACCAGCTTGTCCTTGGTCTGAGAAGAGAACTTGGGATCGGGCAGCTTGACCGATACGATCGCGGTCAGGCCTTCGCGCATGTCGTCGCCCGAGAGCGAGACCTTTTCCTTCTTCAGCAGCCCCGAACGCTCGGCATAGCCGTTCAGCGTGCGCGTCAGCGCGGCGCGGAATGCGGCAAGGTGGGTGCCGCCGTCACGCTGCGGGATGTTGTTGGTGAAGCACAGCACGTTCTCGTAATAGGAATCGTTCCATTCGAGCGCGACTTCCATGCCGATGCCGTCCTTGTCCGCCGCAATGGCGATCGGTTCGGGCATCAGCGGCTGCTTGTTGCGGTCCAGGAACTGCACGAAGGCGCCGATGCCGCCTTCGTAATAGAGATCGTGCTCCTTGGGCTCCTCATGGCGCTTGTCGCGCAGCAGGATGCGCACGCCCGAGTTCAGGAACGCCAGTTCGCGGTAGCGGTGTTCCAGCTTATCGAAATCGAACTCGGTGACGTTCTTGAACGTCTCGGTCGATGCCAGGAAGGTCACGCGGGTGCCCTTCTTGAAGCCGTTGTCGTCCGGGTTCTGGTCCACCTTCGGCGCATCGCCGACGATCTTCAGCGGCGCCACGGCATCGCCGTTGGCGAACTTCATCCAGTGCTCCTTGCCGTCGCGCCAGATGGTCAGTTCCAGCCATTCGGAAAGGGCGTTCACCACCGAGACGCCCACGCCGTGGAGGCCGCCGGAAACCTTGTAGGCATTGTCGTCCGACGTATTCTCGAACTTACCGCCGGCGTGGAGCTGGGTCATGATGACCTCTGCCGCCGAGACGCCTTCCTCCGGGTGGAGGCCGGTGGGAATGCCGCGGCCGTTGTCTTCGACCGAGACGGAGCCGTCCGGATTGAGTTCGATCAGCACCAGGTCGCAATGACCGGCCAGCGCCTCGTCGATCGCGTTGTCCGACACTTCGAACACCATGTGGTGCAGACCCGAACCGTCGTCGGTATCGCCGATGTACATGCCCGGACGCTTACGAACCGCGTCGAGACCCTTGAGGACCTTGATCGAATCCGCGCCGTAGCTGTTCTGGTTCTTGCCGTTGTCGGCGGTGCTGTCGTCGGTGCTAGCCATGGCGAGGATATAGGGATTGAGGGCCGGAAACCCAAGCAAAACCGGCGCTATGCCCGTGCTTTTCCACAAGACTGGACGGGGCATGCGGCGAGGGTTGCGGGAACTGCGTTCAGGCGAAGCATCTGACGCAAGAAAGGGCGGCCCCTTGCGGAGCCGCCCTTTGCCATATGGGGATCGTCCAATGCCGGGAGGGGAAGCATTGGACTTCTGCCGCGACGCACACACCCTGCGCGGAGCGGCAGCGGCGAACGCCGGGGAGGCATTCGCGAAATGGCTATTTCCTGCAAACTTAGCTTTTTTGGCTTATGCTGACCGGGCGGTCACGACGCCCTGCCATGGGACGCTAATTACAGTGGTGCGGAATTTTTGCAAATCACAAAGAAACAAAATTACGTGAATATTTTGCAACTAACGCCATCTTGTCAGCGCCGAATCCAGCCCGCCGCCCCCAAACCCGCCGCCTGCACTGGACACCTGCGACATGTCGCTATAGTGGCCGGCCATGACTGACCAGACTCCCTCATCGAATCCGGGGCAGGGCTCCGACTCCATCCTGATCGTCGATTTCGGCAGCCAGGTTACCCAGCTTATCGCTCGCCGCGTGCGCGAGGCAGGCGTCTATTCGGAAATCGCCCCGTTCAATGCCGCGAAGGAAGCCTTCGCCCGCATGAAGCCGGCCGGCGTGATCCTTTCCGGCTCGCCCGCTTCGGTGCTGGACGAGAACGGCCCGCGCATTCCCGATGAAATCCTTGAAAGCGGCCTGCCCATGCTGGGCATCTGCTACGGCCAGCAGTCGCTGATGCACCAGCTTGGCGGTGAAGTGCTGCTGGGCGACACCGGCGAATTCGGCCGTGCCTTCATCGAGATCGGTGACGATTGCGCGCTGTTCGACGGCCTCTGGGCCAAGGGTGAGCGCCATCAGGTATGGATGAGCCACGGCGACAAGGTGACCAGCCTTGCCCCCGGCTTCCGCCCGGTCGCTTCCAGCGAAGGCGCACCTTTCGCGGTGATCGCCAACGATGAGAAGCGCATCTACGCGATGCAGTTCCACCCCGAAGTCGTGCACACGCCCGACGGCGGCAAGCTGCTGAAGAACTTCGTCCGTCACGTCTGCGGCCTGGCCGGTGACTGGACCATGGCGGAGTTCCGCAAGACCAAGATCGAGGAAATCCGCGCGCAGGTCGGCGACAAGCGCGTGATCTGCGGTCTTTCGGGCGGCGTCGATTCGGCGGTTGCAGCCCTGCTGATCCACGAAGCGATCGGCGACCAGCTGACCTGCGTCTTCGTCGACGGCGGCGTGCTGCGCATGGGCGAGGCCGAGCAGGTCGTCAGCCTGTTCCGCGGCCACTACAACATCCCGCTGGTCCACGTCGACGCGTCGACGCTGTTCCTCAAGGGTCTTGAAGGCGTCACCGATCCCGAAGCCAAGCGCAAGTTCATCGGCAAGACTTTCATCGACGTCTTCGAGGACGAAGCGAAGAAGATCGGCGGCGCGCAGTTCCTGGCGCAGGGCACGCTCTATCCGGACGTGATCGAATCGGTCTCGTTCACCGGCGGTCCCTCGGTCACGATCAAGAGCCACCACAACGTCGGCGGCCTGCCCGAGCGCATGAACATGAAGCTGGTCGAGCCGCTTCGCGAACTGTTCAAGGACGAAGTCCGCGTTCTCGGCCGCGAACTGGGCCTGCCAGAGATCTTCGTGGGCCGCCACCCGTTCCCCGGACCGGGCCTGGCGATCCGCATCCCCGGCGAAGTGACGCGCGAACGCTGCGACATCCTGCGCAAGGCCGATGCGATCTACCTTGAAGAAATCCGCAATGCCGGCCTCTACGACGCGATCTGGCAGGCCTTCGCGGTGCTGCTGCCGGTGAAGACCGTTGGCGTGATGGGCGACGGCCGCACGTACGACAGCGTCTGCGCGCTGCGCGCAGTGACCTCCACCGACGGCATGACCGCGGACATCTATCCCTTCGACGCCGGCTTCCTGTCGCGCGTGGCGACCCGCATCATCAACGAGGTGAAGGGCATCAACCGCGTGGTCTACGACTACACCTCGAAGCCGCCCGGCACGATCGAGTGGGAGTGATCTGCCGTCTGGCACCTGACTGGTAGCCAAGCGCAAGCAAACGAAAGAGCCCGCAGCGATGCGGGCTCTTTTCTGTTTGGGCCGGCGAAGTTCGCGCCGCTGCGAAATTGGTGCGCGTTTTATCTCCCCGTTTTGCACAATTGCCCCGGCCCGACGGGATCATACACTTTCGATGCCCCGGGGTATGGCCGCTGGCGCGCCGAACGGATGCGGCGGGGGTGTGGCACGGGGTGAGGCGCGGTCCGTGGCAACCTATCGGTGAGGCAATCCCAGGATGGGCACTTCTTTCATGAACGGGGTTATGAAGGCGGTGCACTGGCCGACGCTTGGCGGGCGGAAGGTGGAACTGGATTTTCTGCGCGGGATTGCCATCCTGCTGGCCTGCGGGTGGCATTTCAATCAAACCGTCACCGGCATTGCGCCGCTGGACTGGCTGCTTGCGCCCGGGCGAACGATGGGATGGGCCGGGGTCGATCTCTTTTTCGTGCTCAGCGGGTTTCTGATCGGTGGCCTGCTGTTCTCGGAATTCGAAAACGAGGGCGGTTTTCAACCCGGCCGCTTTCTGATCCGCCGCGCGTTCAAGATATGGCCAGTGCTCTATTCCTTTATCCTGCTGCAATTGCTCATAAGGCAGCACCCCTGGCAAAGTTACTTCTTCCAGTGCCTGTTTCACGTGCAGAACTATTTCCCCACGCCGCTGTCTCCATTGTGGAGTCTGGCCGTGGAGGAGCAGTTCTATCTGGCATTCGCCGTTCTTTATGCCGGGGTGATTGCCTTTGCCGGTAGTATTCGCCCGATGCCGTGGCTTTTGGCAGGATTGATGGTGATCGTGCTGTTGGCGCGCAGCATCGCGGTGATCGAGCATGTTAAAAACGATGCGATGATGCAGACGCAGTATCGCATAGATGCACTGTCATGCGGTGTAGCGCTTCGCTATATTCATATTTTCCACAAAGGCCTGTTCGAAAGAATTGCCTCTTATAAAATTCCGCTGGCTCTGTTCTGGACAGCCGGTGCCTATATCATATCGGTTAGTAATCCGCAGGGCGATTTCATGCATTCGATAGGCTTCACGATGGTCTATCTGACGGCGGCATCCTTCATCGTCTTCTGTTACGATATGCCCTTATCGATTTCCCGCTCCGTTTTCGTGCGCGGGCTGGCCTATATCGGGCTGTTTTCCTACGCGATCTATGTGGTTCAATATGCCGCGGTGAGGCCATCGGCGGTATTGGCGGATCGATTGCACCTCGCGGGAACCTCCGCCGCGCTGTTCAAGCTGGCGATGACTTATAGCGGCGCTTTTGTTGCAGGGGTCATCGTGACGATAGCGGTGGAGCGCCCGATGTTGAGCCTGCGCAGCTACCTGTTTCCGCAGCACGGTCTGCGCGCCCGGCAGCCGGACTTGTTTACGGAAGCGATGCCGGTGCCCACCGCGGCCGATCGTCATCTCGCGCCCGTGGAGAGCGCCGGATGAGCGACGCCCAGGCGGCGTTTTATCAGAGCAAGAGTTTGGGACCTTCGAGCTTCAGCAGGAAGGCCTTGGCCTCCAGCCCGCCGGCAAAGCCGGTCAGCGCGCCGCTGGCGCCGACCACGCGGTGGCACGGCGCGATGATCGAAACCGGATTGCGCCCGTTGGCGGCACCGACCGCGCGGCTTGCCGTGGGGCGGCCGACGATCTCGGCGATCTGGCTATAGCTGCGCGTCTCGCCGAACGGGATCGTCAGCAGGGCGTTCCAGACGCTTTTCTGAAAATCGGTGCCGCGAAAATCGATCGGTATGTCGAATTCCGTCCGTCCTCCTGCGAAGTATTCGCCCAGTTGGGTGGAGGCGCGCCGAAGGGTCGGATGGGTCGCGTCGTCAACGAGATCGGCCAGTCGCACACGGGCGGGATCGTCGTCTTCCCAAAGGACCGCAACCAGTCCGGCATTGCTGGCCACCAGCGTCAGCGTGCCTACCGGCGACGGCATGTGGGAACGGAACAGCGACATCGGCAATCTCCAGGGACGGGCCGGCGTTAGATAGTTAGGCGGCGGGCAACGGAAAGCCCTTCCGTCAATTATGTCGGGATTTCCTTGCCCTGGTGAATGCCACCGGCAACGTGTGCGGCGGTCTATCCGGAGAAGCAGCGCAAATGGCAGTGAATATAGTCGAAGCCCTGGCCGCCGATCGCGCCGAAGTGATCGCGCTCTGGCAGTCTGCCGGCCTGACGCGGCCGTGGAACGAGCCTTCGGCGGACTATGATCTCGCTCTCGCACGGGACGGAAGCACGATTCTCTGCGCCCGCAGCGCAGGGGTTCTTGTGGGCACGGTAATGGTCGGCTTCGACGGCCATCGCGGGTGGGTCTATTACCTGGGCGTGAGAGACGAGTGGCGCGGGCAGGGTGTCGCCCGCGCCCTGATGGCGGCTTGCGAACAGTGGTTGGCCGCGCGCGGTTGCCCCAAGATCCAGTTGATGGTGCGCGGCGACAATCGGGTGGCACTCGGTTTCTACGATGCCATCGGGTACGAGGTGCAGGATGTCGTCACGCTGGGCCGCCGCCTGGACGGATAGCCGGGGCAATGCAGAAGGCGACCGAAGCGCGAGGTTCCGGCCGCCTTCATCGGGAGATGCTGATCCCGGTTCGGCTTGCGCCTAGTTTCCGGGGGAAGCCTGCTGTTTCACGCGTGTATAGGGCACGAAGTCCTGCAGGCCTACAAAGCCGTTCCACATGCGCGTGCTGCGGTCATGCAACTGGATCGTGTCCAGCCGGCAGAGCTGGCTGGAATAGAGCTTGGTGACGAGAATGCTGTCCGAATCCAGCTTGTCCGCATTGGTCGGTCGGTTGACGTACAGCGTGCCGCCAATGCGGTAGACGATCGCGGTCTTGTCGATCACTTGCGTATCGTTCGACTGGTTGAGCGGGATGCAGTTTACCGGCTTGCCCGCCTCGCGCCCGTCGAGGATCTTGGCAAGCTGTTGCTCGCCCGTCAGCTTCGGTTTGGCGGAAACGGCGGCGGGGGTGGCGATGAGGCTGGTCGCGATCAGCGCGGCAGCGGCGACACGGTGATATGCCATTGTTTTACCTTCCAGAAAGCCCGCCCTTGCCAGGACATTGGCATGGTCAGGCTTAACCCGCAATGACCGTCGCACGTGTGGGGCGCTTCGCCGTCAGTTGTCCGAAGTCGGCGCCCGAGTCAGGCAGTTCCGCCGACTGTGATGCCCTCCACCAGCAGCGTGGGCTGGCCGACCCCGGCGGGAACGCTCTGGCCGCCCTTGCCACAGACGCCGACGCCGCGATCGAGTTCGAGGTCGTTGCCGATGCCGGTCACGCGGGTCAGCACGGTCGGGCCGTCGCCGATCAGCGTGGCGCCCTTGATCGGGGCGCCCAGCTTGCCGTTCTCCACCTTGTAGGCCTCGTTGCACGAGAACACGAACTTGCCCGAGACGATGTCCACCTGGCCGCCGCCCATGGACTTCACGAAGATGCCGTTCTTCACGCGGGCCAGCAGTTCGGCGGGATCGTCGTTGCCGGCCTTCATGAAGGTGTTGGTCATGCGCACTTGCGGGGCATAGGCGTAGTTTTCGCGCCGGCCGTTGCCGGTCGATTCCACGCCCATCAGCCGCGCGTTCATGCGGTCCTGCATGTAGCCCTTCAGGATGCCGTCCTCGATCAGCACGGTTTCCTGCGTGGGCGTGCCTTCATCGTCGATGGAGAGCGACCCGCGCCGGTCGGAGATCGAGCCATCGTCGATCACCGTCACGCCCGGTGCGGCCACGCGCTCGCCGATGCGGCCGGAGAAGGCGGAGGTGCCCTTGCGGTTGAAATCGCCTTCCAGCCCGTGGCCTACCGCTTCATGCAGGATCACCCCGGGCCAGCCGGGCGCGATTAGCACGGTCATTTCGCCGGCGGGGGCATCCACGCTTTCCAGATTGACCAGCGCCTGTGCCAGCGCGGTGTCGATGGCATTGTTCCAGTTCGCCGGATCGAACAGCGTATCGTAAAGGTGGCGGCCGCCCATGCCGAACGAGCCGGTTTCGCGCCGGCCGTTGCTTTCGGCGACGATCGAGACGGAGAGGCGCACCAGCGGCCGCACGTCGGTGGCGACGAAGCCGTCCGGCCGCACGATTTCCACCACCGACCACTGCCCGGTCAGGCTGGCGCTGACTTGCGAGACGCGCGGATCGCGGGCGCGGGCGGCGGCGTCGATCTGCTCCAGCAGGCGCACCTTGTCCTCGAACGGCACCAGATCGAGCGGGGAGGCATCGGTATAGAGATGGCGGTTGCTGCGCAGCGGCGGCGCGGGGCGGATGCCGGTGGCGGGATCGAGCAGTTGCAGCGTCTCGCCCGCGCGGCGGATGGCGGCGGCGGAAATCTCGTTTGCGTGGGCAAAGCCGGTCATCTCGCCGGTGACGCCGCGCAGGCCGAAGCCGGCATCGCGCGAATAGTCCGCCGTTTTCAGGCGGCCGTCATCGAAGCCGAAGGCCTCGGTGGCGATGAACTGCATGTAGAGTTCGCCGTCCTCGCAGCGCTGCAAGGTCTCGCGGGCGAGGGCCTGAGCCTCCTCGGGCGAAAGCTGGCGATAGAGGAGCGAGCGCGGATCGGGGCTGGTCATGCCCACGGATATAGGGTGGCGATCCGCGGTATCAAACGAATAACGGGCCGGGTCGTTGGACCCGGCACGACAGGAAAGCCGATCAGGCCGCCTGTTGGTCGGCCGGGCCGCCCTTCAGGACGAAGTGGCGGTCGCAATAACCGCAATCGACATAGCCTTTCTCGTCGATCTCCAGCCACACGCGCGGGTGGCCGAGAGCGGCAGCCTTGTAGGTGCCGTTCGAGCGGATGTCGGTGGCCCCGTCGCAGGAAACGCGGTGGGAATCGGTGAAGACGGTTTCGGGCTGCGTGCTCATGGATCGGCCGATTACCAAGCCTCTGGAAGAATTTCCAGCGGGCAAATTTGTTTGAAATCCGCCGTGGGCGGATTTTGCGGCACCGGCCCTCTCCCTCACCCAACCACCCATAGGGTACTATCGTCGGGTGGTTGGGTGGGGAAGAGGGCCGGTGCCGCGTTCCAATGCGCTTTCGCGCATTTGGAACAAACCGCGCAATATCAGGCGGGAACAGTCAGCGCGCCGGCTTCGGCGAGTGCGTCGGCCAGGGCCTTTTCGCGCACTTCCGGCCCGATGGCGATGCCTTCGGCGAGCACGAAGATCGGATCGGTGATGCCGATGAAGCCCAGCACCGCGCGCAGGTAGCTTTCGGCGTGCTCGACGGCGGCGCCGGGCTGGCCTTCACCGTAGTAGCCGCCGCGCGACAGGGCGACGTAGACCTTCTTGCCGCCGGCCAGACCCTGCGGACCTTCGGCGGTGTACTGGAAGGTCTTGCCGGCCACGAGCACGCGGTCGAACCAGGCCTTGAGCTGGCTGGGGATGGTGAAGTTGTACATGCCGGCGCCGATCACGATCACGTCGGCGGCCAGGAATTCGGCCAGTTCGGGCGTGCCGGCCGGGTTGCCGAGGACGTCGAGCGTCAGGTGCGGCAGGGCTTCGGCAGCAAGGTCGCGGTAGCTGACTTCAAGCGAGGGATCGGCCTGCGTCAGGTTGCCGACGATGGCGGCCGAAACCGCGCGGCTGACCGAGTTTTCGCCGAGAATGCTGGAATCGAGATGGAGAAGCTTCATGGGGGGGGTGCCTTCAGTTGGGAGTAGGTGGTCTGGAAAAATGCCGGTCTAGAAAAATGCCAGTCTAGAAAAGTGCCAGTCTAGAAAAGTGACTGGGTATAGCTATGTTGCACTGCGACGCCCGCCAAGAGCGCATTTTTTCAGGACCTGGTAACGTGAAGATGACTACCCTTGAACTCGATGGCCTTGAGCTTGCCCCCGAGACTGCAGACGCACCGCAGCCCGCGCCTGTCATCGAAGTCGTTCACTCCGCCAGCAGTTGCCGCATGGTCGGCGACATTCTGGCGCGCGTGGGTGATAAGTGGTCGATGCTCGTCGTCATGACGCTGCTGGAAGGCAACCGCCATTTCAACGAGTTGAAGCGCGGGATCGAAGGCATTTCGCAGCAGATGCTCTCTCGCACCTTGCGCGCGCTGGAGCGCGATGGGCTGGTGGTGCGGACGGTCCACGCCAGCGTTCCGGTGAGGGTCGAGTATTCGCTCAGCGATCTCGGCCGTTCGCTGGCGGAGCCGGTGAAGGCGCTGGGGGCCTGGGCCGTCACCAATCGCGTGTCGATCGAGGCGAGCCGATCGATCTATGACAGCCGCAGCGACGGGGTTTGAGGGGAAAATCTTTCGCCCCAGATAGCCGTCATCCCCGCGAAGGCGGGGATCCCGCTTGTTCCTGATGCGTAGCGCGAAGAAAGCGGGGCCCCCGCCTGCGCGGGGGCGACGGAGTTTGTTTGGAAGAGGGGGCGTCACTCCACCTTCAGATGCAGGTCCGCCAGTCCGCGAATGATGTAGCTGGGCTCATAGGCGATCCTCCGCGCGTCGGCCGGGCCGTGATATGCCTCGTCCAAGGTTATCGCGCGCGTCGCCGCCAGCAGGCATTCCAGCAGCACCGCCACTTCCGCTCGCGCCAATTGCGCGCCGGCGCAAGTATGCGCGCCGCGTCCAAAGGCCAGATGCTCCTTGATGCGCGGACGGCCGATCACGAAATCCGTGGGGTTCTCCCACCGGCGCGGATCGCGGTTGGCGGCGGAGAGCGAGATGACCAGCCGCTGCCCGGCCGGCACGTCCACATCGCCGATCTTCGTCTTGCGCGCGGCGATGCGGAACGTCGCCTTGGTGGAGCCTTCGATGCGCAGCACTTCCTCAAGGAACGGGCCGATCTTCGACGGATCTTCGCGCAGCATTTGCTGCATCGGCTGATCCTCCGCCAGTCGTCGCAGGGCGTTGCCGATCAGCTTGGCGCTGGTGTCCTGCCCGGCGGCGAAGAGGAACATGGCGGACTTCACCACTTCCATTGCGTCCGGCGTGGAACCGTCGGGATAAGTCGCCATGGCCATCTCGGTCATCACGTCGTCCTGCGGCTGGGCGCGGCGTTCGGCGACGTAGCGCGCGAAATAGCCGGCCATGGCGAGCAGCGGATGGATCGACTGGCCATCATCGCCGGCGTCCATGTTGCCCGGGGGCGGGGCGGCGTCGATCAGGGCGCGGAAGGCTTCGCGGTCCTCGGCCGGCACGCCGAGCAGGTCGGCGATGACCATGGTCACGAAGGGCGTCGCCACTTCGCCCACCAGTTCGCAGCCTCCGCGTGCCACGATATCGCGCACCATATCCTGCGCATAGGTGCGCATGAAGGCGGCGTTTGCCTTGAGACGCGAAGGCACGAACAGCGGATTGAGCAAGGCCCGTGCGGCGGCGTGGCGGTCTCCGTCATAGGAGACGAGCAGTTCCATCTCGGTGCTGGGATGGCTGGCGAGCTGCTCCGAAATATCGTCGCTCTCCACCGCGAAGGGCAGCGGCGTCAGCGGGTCGGGATTGAGCCAGGACGAGAAATCGCGGGCGTTGAGCAGCACGTCCAGTGATTCCTGAAAGCCGGTGACCAGCAGGATGTCCCGCCCCGGCATCGGGCAGACCGGGCCCTGCGCGCGCAGCCGCTCGAAATAGTCGTAGGGATCCAGAAGCACCGCGTGATCGGTGAAATAGTCGTGTTCCGTGTTCAGCGTTGCCGTGGCCATGGCTGCTCTCCCGCCAGAGGCAGGTCGGACTCGCCTGCCTTTTATGATCTATAATGGATCGTATTTGTTCAGCGAAGCACCGTCAATCGGTCAATTGTTGCGCAATCGTACGGCAGCGATGCCGCGCGCCCTTTACTGGCAGGCGATCCTGTCCCACATGCGGCGCATGACCAGCACCACTTCCGCCGCCATCTCCATCCGCGACCTCAAGAAGCGTTATGCCCCGGCGGGCAGCGGAGAGGGCAAGCTGGCGCTGAAGGGCGTGTCGTTCGATGTGCCCGAAGGCGGCATCTTCGGCCTGCTGGGCCCCAACGGCGCGGGCAAGTCCACGCTGATCAACATCATGGCCGGTCTGGTGCGCAAGACCTCCGGATCGATCGACATCTGGGGCTTCGACATCGATCGCAACCAGCGCAATGCCAAGCGATCGATCGGCATCGTGCCGCAGGAAATCGTCTTCGATCCGTTCTTCACGCCGTACGAAGTGCTGGAGAACCAGGCGGGCCTCTACGGCATCGCCAAGACCCTGCGCCGCAGTGAAGACCTGCTGCGCGCCGTCCACCTGATGGACAAGCGCGATGCCTATGCCCGCACGCTGTCGGGCGGCATGAAGCGCCGCCTGCTGATCGCCAAGGCACTGGTCCACCAGCCGCCGGTGCTGGTGCTGGACGAGCCGACCGCCGGTGTGGACGTCGAACTGCGCCGCCAGCTGTGGGAATTGGTCACCGAACTCAACCGCGAAGGCGCGACGATCGTGCTGACCACGCACTACCTCGAAGAAGCCGAGGAACTGTGCGACCGCATCGCCATCATCAATCACGGCGAACTGATCGCCAACATGCCCACCCGCGAACTGGTGGGCATGGCGCGTGAGAAGATCCTGGTCCTGACGCTGGACCGCGACATGGGCGAACTGCCCAACCATCCGGGCTTCGTGAAGTGCGAGAAGGATGGCGAGCGCGTGCTGCACATTACCTATGACAAGGACCGCGCCAATGCGGGCGAGATCCTCTCCGCCGTGCAGGCCCAGGGCTTCTCCATCGTCGACGTGACCACGCGCGAGGCGGACCTTGAGGACGTGTTCGTCAGCCTGACGAGTTCCGCACAGGCCGGCTGATCCGAAGCCTGAACTGAAGCCAGATCTCAAGGTTGTGCTGCACTGCAACATGATTGCGGGGCAAGCAGGAATGCAAAGCTAATTATTGCGCAGTCTGCATAGTCTCGGCATGGAGCCGGCATGACTACGGATTCTGTCGCTGCGCCCGCTCATGACGTCATTGTCGTCGGTTCCGGTGCCGCCGGTCTTACGGCCGCGCTGGCGCTGGCCGAAAAGCTGAAGGTGCTTGTCCTTGCCAAGGGCAGCCTCACCGGCGGGTCGACCGCCTGGGCGCAGGGCGGCATTGCTGCCGTGCTCGACGCCGGCGACACGTTCGACGAGCATATTCGCGATACCATGATCGCGGGCGCCGGGCTCAACCGCAGCGAGACCGTGGAATTCGTGATCGAGCGCGCGCCGCACGCGATCGAGCGGCTGGTGGAACTGGGCGTGCCGTTCAACATGGACGGCAACGAACTGCACCTGACGCGCGAAGGCGGCCATTCGCACCGCCGCATCGTCCACGTGGCGGACGCTACCGGCTGGGCGGTGCAGAGCGCGCTGCTGAAGGCGGCGGAAGCCAATCCCAACATCACCCTGCTGCCCGGCCAGTCGTGCATCGACCTGATCACCGGCCGGCATGAACTGCGCTATTCGGGATCGGGCCGGGTCTGGGGTGTCTATGCGCTGGACGAGAATACCGGCCGGGTGGAGGCGCACACCGCGCGCGCCACGATCCTGGCCACCGGCGGCGCAGGCCGCGTCTATCAGTTCTCCACCGCGCCGCGCGGGGCGACCGGGGACGGCATCGCCATGGCCTGGCGTGCGGGCGCGCGCGTCTCCAACATGGAGATGATGCAGTTCCACCCGACCTGCCTCTACAATCTGGACGTCAAGAACTTCCTCATTACCGAGGCGGTGCGGGGCGAGGGCGGCCGCCTGATCAACCCGCGCACCGGCAAGCGCTTCATGGAATACTACGATCCGGAGCGGCTGGAACTGGCCCCGCGCGACATCGTAGCCCGCGCCATCGACTCGGAGATCAAGCGCTTCGGCCTCGATTTCGTGCACCTCGATATCAGCCACCAGCCCGAAGCATTCGTGAAGGAGCACTTCCCGAACATCTACGAAAAGCTGCTGGGCCTGGGCATCGACATGACCAAGGAGCCGATCCCGGTCGTGCCCGCGCAGCACTATACCTGCGGCGGTATCCTCATCGATCTGGACGGCAAGACCGACCTGCCGGGGCTCTATGCGGCGGGCGAGTGCACCGAGAGCGGCCTCCACGGGGCCAATCGCCTTGCCTCCAACTCGCTGCTGGAATGCTTTGTCTTCGGCGAATCCTGCGCGGCGCACATCCTCGACCACTGGGACGCCTTCGATGCGCCGCCGCCGGTGCGCCAGTGGGACGAAAGCCGCGTGACCGACTCCGACGAGGAAGTGGTCATCAAGCAGAACTGGACCGAGATCCGCCGCTTCATGTGGAACTACGTCGGCATCGTGCGCACCACCAAGCGGCTGGAACGTGCCATGCACCGCATCCAGATGCTGAACGGTGAGGTGGAGGAATACTATCGCCACTTCCGCGTCTCGACCGACCTGATCGAGCTGCGCAACCTGCTTCAGACCGCCGGGCTGATCGTGCGCTCCGCCCTGCACCGGCATGAGAGCCGGGGGCTGCATTTCACGCTGGACTATCCGGTGACGGAGCCGGAGCCGCACGACACCGTGCTGGTGCCCTGACGGGGGGCTCGCCAGCGGAAGTCCAGCACCCTGCCAAGTCCGTCCCAACCAAGTTCGTCATCCCCGCGAAGGCGGGGATTCCGCTTGTTCTGGGGGCGTGGCGCGAAGGCAGCGGGGCCCCCGCCTTCGCGGGGGCGACGAGGTCGTAAAGGCGCGCAGGGAGTGATCGCTTTGGCGGGCAGATTTCCCTCGCCCGTCAATGGCACACGGCACCACCCTATTCGTCATTGCGAGCGTAACGAAGCAATCCAGAGCCGGCGTAAACCGCGCTGGATTGCTTCGTTACGCTCGCAATGACGACTGTTGAGGAAGGGCGAGAGCGCGCCTGAACGCCCCTCGCGCCTTGCAGCCTCACATCCCGATATGCAGCGCGCGGCCGATGAAGATCAGCGCCATCGCGCCCAGCACCGAGGCGAGGCAGCCCGCGCGCTGAAAGCCCGGATCGCCGCGCGTGGTGATCAGTCCGGCGGCGAAGGAACCGCCGATGCCCAGCAGGATCGTGGCGATCCAGCTCATATCCACGAAACCGGGATAGAGCCAACGCGCCAGCACGCCGATGATGAAGCCGCTGATGATGGCGCCGATCAGGTTGATCATGGAATTGAATGTCCTTGAGAATCGCAGGGTTGGCGACGCCTAGAAGCATCCAATGACGAGGTGGTTGCAAGTGGGGAATCGGCAAAGCGCGGATCGAGCCTGTCGAATACCCCGCCGCAAACGTTGCGACGGGTTGAGCCGCTTTGGCGGATCGATACGGGGAAAACGGCATCCAAGTGCCTAGACAGATGGGAAAAGCGGTCTTTCGGCATGCTCATTTCACCGCAAATGCGATTCGGTTCGTCGCCGTTTTATGTGGAAAAATTTTTGTGTCGGGGGATCAGATAGGCCCTTGCGCCCAAGCCCGATGAAGGACTTCCCACGCGTCGCGGCAGGTGCCGCGATGTAAACCCCCGCGATGCGATTGACCTTCGGGCAGGGCACCCCCACTTGCGTTGGAAACCAGAAAGGGCACTATGGGTTGTGGCGCGTCGGTCGCGGGGCATCTAAACCTAGGTATTGTCGTTTCCAGGCTGTGGGGGCTGGGCGGGAACGATTCCGGGTTGGATTGCCAAGCTTCAAGGCTGTTGGCGCCGGGGTCGGTCAGGGAATTTTGTTCTCTTTTTGTGCCGTCCGTGCTAGCCGGGTCGATCCTTCGTCCCGGCGACTCGCGCGGATGGCCGGTCGGCCCTGAAGCTATGTTGTGAAGGCGCCGTGTGGCGCTTCGATGACGCCGATTTAAGCAACGGGGGCAAACGTGGATTTCAGGAACGGAAGCGACGCTGAAGTGAACAGCTCCGATGTAATTGATGATGGTCAGGTTGAAATGCCCGGCTTTGAAACGAGCCGCAGCAATGCCCCGAAGGCGCCCGCAAAGGCGCCCCAGAAGGCAATGCCAAAAGCACTTGGGCCAAAAGCACTTGGTCCGAAGCAGGAAAAGGAGGCGGGCGTGAGCCCGGCAATCGCCATGGACAAGACCGATACCGCTTCGGCCGCGCTGGTGGCTGACGCTCTCGCCGCGGCTGCCTTGGCCGCCGCCATCGAAGCACCGAAACCGCGCGTGACCGATTCGAAGACGATCAACGATCGCCGTTTCACCGTCGTTACCGACGATGCGCGCGATGCGCTGCTGACCGACTTCGGCAAGGAAACGCTGGACGACCGCTACCTGCTGCCGGGTGAAAAGTACCAGGACCTCTTCGCGCGCGTCGCCGATGCCTATGCGGACGATCAGGACCACGCCCAGCGCCTGTACGACTATATCTCGAAGCTGTGGTTCATGCCCGCCACCCCCGTTCTGTCGAACGGCGGCACCGGCCGCGGCCTGCCCATCTCGTGCTACCTGAACTCGGTGGACGACAGCCTTGAGGGCATCGTTTCCACCTGGAACGAGAACGTCTGGCTCGCCTCGCGCGGCGGCGGCATCGGCACTTACTGGGGCAACGTGCGCGGCATCGGCGAGCCGGTGGGCCTCAACGGCAAGACCAGCGGCATCATTCCCTTCGTGCGCGTGATGGATTCGCTGACCCTCGCGATCTCGCAGGGTTCGCTGCGCCGCGGTTCGGCCGCCTGCTACCTCGACGTCTCGCACCCGGAAATCGAGGAATTCCTCGAAATCCGCAAGACTTCGGGCGACTTCAACCGCAAGGCGCTGAACCTGCACCACGGCGTGCTGCTGACCGACGAGTTCATGGAAGCCGTTCGCGACGGCAAGGACTTCGAGCTCAAGAGCCCGAAGGACGGTTCGGTGCGCGGCACCGTCCACGCCCGCTCGCTGTTCCAGAAGCTGGTCGAGGTTCGCCTGGCCACCGGTGAGCCCTATCTGGTGTTTTCCGACACCGTGAACCGCACGATGCCCAAGCATCACCGCGATCTGGGCCTCAAGGTCTCCACCTCGAACCTCTGCTCGGAAATCACGCTGCCCACCGGCCGCGACCATCTGGGCAACGACCGCACCGCCGTGTGCTGCCTCTCCTCGCTCAACCTGGAAACCTGGGAAGAGTGGAAGGGCGAGAAGCGCTTCGTGGAAGACGTGCTGCGCTTCCTCGACAACGTGCTGCAGGACTACATCGACCGCGCGCCGGACGAGATGGCCCGCGCCCGCTACTCCGCCGCGCGTGAGCGTTCGGTCGGCATGGGTGTCATGGGCTTCCACTCGTACCTCCAGAAGCGCGGCATCGCCTTCGAAAGCGCGATGGCCAAGGCGCTGAACATGCAGATGTTCCAGCACATCGCCGCCAAGGCGGACGAAGCCTCGCTGCTGCTCGCCAACGAGCGTGGCCCGTGCCCGGACGCCGCCGAAATGGGCGTGATGCAGCGCTTCAGCTGCAAGATGGCGATCGCGCCCACCGCGTCGATCTCGATCATCTGCGGCGGCACTTCGGCCTGCATCGAGCCGATCCCGGCGAACATCTACACGCACAAGACGCTCTCGGGCAGCTTCGTGGTGAAGAACCCGTATCTGGAGAAGCTGCTGGCTTCGAAGTCGAAGGACTCCACCAATGTGTGGAACTCGATCCTCGAACACGGCGGCTCGGTCCAGCAGCTCGACTTCCTCTCGCCGGAGGAAAAGGCGATCTTCAAGACCAGCTTCGAAATCGACCAGCGCTGGCTGCTCGAATTCGCGGCGGACCGCACGCCCTACATCGATCAGGCGCAGTCGCTGAACCTGTTCATCCCGGCGGACGTGGACAAGTGGGACCTGATGATGCTGCACTTCCAGGCCTGGGAGAAGGGCATCAAGTCGCTCTACTACCTGCGCTCGAAGTCGGTGCAGCGCGCGGGCTTCGCAGGCTCGGGCGGCGTCGAGGCAGACAATACGCCCGAAGCGCCCAAGTTCGAGATCGGCGAGACGACCGATTACGACGAGTGCCTTGCTTGCCAGTAAAGGCAGGCTGACAGGATCACCGAGAGACGGCTCTCCGGCCTTGTGCCGGGGGGCCGTTTTCTTTTGCCCTGAACCCGCCCAAGCCCTTACCCGTCATCCCCGCGAAGGCGGGGATCCCGCTTGTCTTTGCGGGCTCGGCGGAAGGAAGCGGGGCCCCCGCCTGCGCGGGGGCGACGAGGTGATTTGGGCTGCGTGAGGTTTTTCGGCCGGCGGTGATTATATGGCTGACAGAGATGGGCGCCGATGGGGCTTTGACCACAAGCTGTCATTCTCCGGGCCTAGCGACAGGCGCCAAGGCCATGTCTCTGGTTATCCTTGTGAAAATGAGGTGAAACTGCGCATGTCCGGTCTACGCTCGCCAAGGATTCCCCCGATGATCGACAGCCGCCTGTCCCGCCGTTCGCTTGTAGGTGCCGGGTTGGGCGCCGGGTTGGGTCTTGGACTGGCGGCAGGCATCGCGCCCGGCGTGCTGGCAGCGCCTGCAAAGGCGCGCCTCGCGCGTCCGGCCAAGCCGCTGGTGATCGGCCATCGCGGCTGCTCGGCGCTGCGGCCGGAGCATACCTTGGGCTCTTATGCCAAGGCGATTGCCGATGGGGCGGACTTCATCGAGCCCGATCTGGTCAGCACCAAGGACGGTGTGCTGATCGCCCGGCATGAGAACAACATTGCCGAAACCACCGACGTTTCCGCCCACCCGGAGTTCGCGTCGCGCAAGACGACCAAGACCGTCGATGGCGAGCAGATGACCGGCTGGTTCACCGAGGACTTCACGCTGGCCGAGATCAAGAGCCTGCGCGCGAAGGAGCGGCTGGGCGCGCTACGGCCGGAAAGCCAGTCCTACGATGGCAAGTTCCAGGTCGTGACCTTCGAGGAGATCGCAGACTTCGTCGCCGCCGAATCCGCTGCGCGTGGGCGGGTGATCGGGGTGATTCCGGAGCTGAAGCACTCGACCTACTTCGCCGCGGCCGGCCTGCCGCTGGAGCAGCGCTTTCTCGATAGGCTGCACGCCAGCGCCTATCTCCAGAGCGCGCCGGTGATCGTGCAGAGCTTCGAGATCGCCAACCTGAAGTGGCTGCGTGCGCGGCTGGACGGGCTGGGGAATGTCCAGCTTTTGCAACTGACGATGCCGGGCACGATGAAGCCGGCCGATGTCGTGGCGAAGGGATCAGGCCCGACCTTCGATGAGATGCACAGCGATGCCGGGCTGGCCGAGATGGCGACTTATGCCGACTGGATCTCGCCCTACAATATGGCACTGTTGGCGCGGGACAAGGATGGGAAGCTGCTGGCGCAGGGCACCGGTCTGGTCGAGCGTGCCCATGCGGCGGGCCTGCTGGTTTCGACCTGGACGTTCCGGCCGGAGAACTATTTCCTGCCGACCGACTTGCGCGATGGTGGCGGGCAGGGTGCGCGCAATCCGGCGGGATCCATCGCCGAAATCCGCCGCTATCTGGCGCTGGGGATCGACTCGTTCTTCACCGACGATCCGGCGATCGGCCGTCAGGCAGTGGACGGGCGGACCTGATACCAAGGCTTCCGGGGGGGCAACAATTCTCCCACACCCGCTCATGCTGAGCTTGTCGAAGCAGGGGAACCTCGCACTACGTTTCTGGGGGCTTCGACAAGCTCAGCCTGAGCGGGAGGAAAGGTTGCCTCGCTTAAGTCCATCGAAAAACAGGAAAAGGCAGGGAAGCCGTGCTCCCCTGCCTTTTTTCGTGAATTCCGGCTTCGCGCTCAGAACTTGTAGTTCGCCATCAGGCCGAAGTAGTTGCCGTTCTTACCGCCGTTTTCCTGGAAGGAATCGCTGGCGGCGAAGTAGGTTTCCCAAAGGCGGAAGGCCAACCGGTCGGTCACCTGCCACGATGCTTCGAGGTTCAGGTCCGTACCGATCCTGCGGCTGCCGGCGTAAGGCGCGAAGCTCGATCCCGAGGGGCCGATGTAGACGCCGTCGCCCTCGCGCGCGCGCCACAGGAAGTCCGGCCCGGCCATGACGGTGATCGCCGGGGTCGGCTTCACGGTGACCGAGGGGTAGAGGTCCATCAGGTTGGAGAAGCTGAAGAACGCGGCCTCGCTGATCAGCGGCAGGCGGGCGGCGGCGGGGACGAAGGTGCCCACCTTGCCGTCGGTCAGGTCCTTGTCGCCGCTGAAGTAGTTGGCGCGCAGGCCCAGGCGAGGCTTCATCGAAACATCGCCGAAGGTGTAGCCGCCTTCGAACATGGTGCCGAACGCCTTGATGTCCTTGTCGATGAAAGTACCGCTCTGATAGGTGCTCTCAAGGTCGAGGTCCCAGTGCGGGCCGCGCTTCCACAGGCGGCCGCCCCAGTTATTGCGATCGTCCTTGCCGACGCCGGCGGCCAGCGTCGCGCGGTCGCGCTCCATCTCGTACCAATAGATGTCGGTGCCGAAGCCGGCGATGCGGTTGGGTGCGCTGATGTAGACGCCGTGGAAGTCCTGCGCGTGGTTCGGGCCATCGTCGAATGTGCCGGGATCGATCTGGATCGGCTTCACCGCGAAGACGTCTACCGAGACTTTGCCCGGCAGGATGTAGGTGGCGCGCACGCCCTGATAGGTGAAGCGCATGTTCAGGCCTTCGCGCACGCCCACCAGCTTGCCGTTGCCCAGCGGCATTTCGAAGCGGCCGGGGCGGAAGGTGACCTTGCCCGCCTTGCCCAGCGGCACCGTCACGTCGACGAAGGCCTGGTAGATGTCCACCTTGTCGCGGTTGGGCACGGTGGCGAACTGCTCGCCATATTCGCGGTTATCGCCCAGTTCCAGATAGGCGCGCAGGTTCGGGCCGACATGCAGATCCGCCAGCAGGCGCAGGCGCGACTGGACCGGATCGTTGTTGTCGTTGGGCTTCAGGCCGAGCGAGGAGTGGTGCCAGTCGGTGTAGTAGACACGCGCCTCGCCGCCGAGCGTCAGGTAGACGTCGTCATTGGCGATGGGGATGTGCTTGATCTTTTCCAGCAGCGGGGCGTCGGCATCGGGACGCTTCGACCAATCCTCGGTCCAGCGGATCGCCTGGGGCTGATTGGCCGGGCCGGGGCGGCCGCCAGGCATGGCTTCGGCGGGGCGAGCCTGCGATTTGGCGGGGCGGATGCCGGGAGGGGCCTGCGTGGAAAGAGTGCCGGCCTCGTCGGTCTTGCTGGTGTCCGGCGGGACGGACTGGGCAAGGGCGGGCTGGAAGGCGAACAGGGCCGCAGCGGCGGTGCCGCAGGCAAGCAGATTGAAGGCGCTGGGGGTGCGCATGGAAATTCCTCTCTGGAGCGTCTTGCTATTCTAGGCGGGGCGGCCGGCCGCACACGGCCGCCCCTTATCTTTTCTTGGCCGTTTAGGCCAATGGCCAGGCGCCGATGGTCAGGCGCCGACGATCAGGCGCCAATGATCAGGCAATGGCGGATTCGCGGTAGCGTACTTGCGAAAGCACCACGGCGGCGATCAGCGTGCCGCAGGCCAATGTCATGGCCACTGGAGCAAGGCCCCAGCCGGAGCTGAACAGCAGGCCGGCCACGATCGGACCCAGCGCCGCACCGGCGCGGCCCACGCCGATGACGAGACCCGTGCCGCCACCGCGCAGCGCGGCGGGATAGCTCTGGGCGATCACGGCGTAGAAACCGGCGATGGCAGCGTTCAGGAAGAAGCAGGCCACACAGGCGATCAGCGACAGGCCGCTCAGCGTCGTGAAGCCCTGACCGAACAGCATGACGGCCCCGGCGCCCAGCACCATCGAAGCGACCACCAGCGGACGAATGCCGACCTTCTGGCTGAGCAGGCTGACGACCAGCGAACCGATCGCGCCGCCGACATTGGCCCAGACCAGCACGCCGCCCGCCGATGCCGGCGCAAAGCCAAGGTCGACGACGATCTTCGGGATCCACTTCACCAGGAAGTAGAAGGTCATCATGTGGAAGAAGCAGACGGCCGTCAGCATCACGGTCACGTTGGCAAGGCCCGGCGCGAAGAGTGCGGCCACGCTGGTGCGTTCCTTCACGGGTTCGGCAGGCGGCATCGCGGAAAGCGGCTGGCGGTTCTGCTTCACGAGCGTGCGGTTGATCTTCTCCAGCGCGCCGGCGGGGCGCTTCAGCAACAGGAAGGCCATGGTTTCAGGCACCAGCCAGAGCACCAGCGGGATGAAGCAGAGCGTGACGACGGCGCCGAATTCGAAGACCGACTGCCATTGCCCGGTCACGCCGAGCAGCCACGAGGCGATCGAACCGCCGACGATGGCGCCCATCGGATAGCCGCCTGCCATGATCGCGACGTTCAGGTTGCGGCGGCGCGCATTGGAGCATTCGGCGACGACCGCATTGGTCGCGGCGAGCATGCCGCCGATGCCAAGGCCGGTGAACAGGCGATAGACCGAAAGCATCGGCACGCTGGTTGCGGTCGAGGCCAGGAACATGCCGCTGCCCATGATGACAAGGCAGGCGAGCAGCGTTGGACGGCGGCCCATCTTGTCGGCCAGGCTGCCCAGAATGAAGGCGCCGATGCCCATGCCGAACAGTTCCATGGAAAGCACGAGGCCGAGCGCGGCGCGATCGATGCCCCAATCCTTGGAAATGCCGGGTGCAGCAAAGCTGATCGACAGGACATCGAATCCGTCGAGGGCGTTGAGCGCGGTTGCGATGCCTACGGCAATGATCTGCCGGTAATGCATCGGCTCGCGCGCGATTATGGCGCGTGGGTCTTCCATGCACTTCTCCTGTGGTTCCGCTGCCTTCTGTCAGGGCGCGGGAATTATTGGCGACGCGGGGGGGCGGCGCAGGGCCCGATCTCAGGCCGGCTGCGCCGCCACCGAGTAAGTGACCTGCTGGTTGCGGGTCTTCATGAAGTCCTCAAGCGTCTCTCCGCGCATTGAGGCATAAATGTGCAAATTGGATACCCCTGTCACGGCCGCCAGCTTCTCCAGAACGAAGAAGATTGCGCCGTAATGGATCAGCCCGCGCCAGTCGCGGCGGCGGACAAGATCCTGTTCCTGCTCGCTAAGTTCTGCGGCGGCGAAGGCCGCATCCTCGTCCGCCAGGAAGGCGGCGCGCGCTTCGGGCTCCACCAGCGTGTGGAGGAAGCGATTCAGGCGATAACCTTTGGCGCTGCGGTCCAGCGTATAGGGATACGTGCCCGCGAATCGCTCCGCGCCGGCCAGTTGCTCTTCCATGCGGGCGCGATGGGCGGTCAGAAAGCCCTCGTCCGGCGCCGGAGATTCGTTCTCGTAGACGGCCGTGGCAATGCCGGTCATCGAGGGGAGGTAGTAGCTGCGGTGCAGGCAGCGCACGCGGGCAGAGAGCGCGCCGCGCATGATCAGCCACATGATGACCTCGGCGCCTTCCATCCCGCCAAGCTCCGCATACTGGGCGTGAGTCATGCGGCAGAGCGCTTCGGGATCGCTTTCCAGCAGGTCCATGAAGCGGGCGTCCCATTCGGGATTGTTGAACCCGCAGCGCTCGCCGTGAACCTGATGCGAAAGCCCGCCGGTAGCGACGAGCGCGACTTTCAGGTCTTCGGGATAGCTCTCGATGGCGGTGCGCAGCGCTTGCCCCAGCTTGAAGCAGCGGCGTGCGGTAGGGATCGGGAACTGCAGCACGCCGACCTGAAGCGGCACGATCTGCACCGGCCACTGGCCATCCTCGTGCGGCAGCAGCACCGAAAGCGGCGAGAAACAGCCGTGGTCCAGCCCGCGATCGCGGAAAGTGCCGATATCGAACTCGTCTGTCATCAGGCTCTGCACGATGTGGCGAGAAAGGCCGGCGTGGCCGCCGATGGCCGGTACATGACGCGCACCGCCGCCTTCGTCCGCCACTTCGTAGCGGTCGTCCACGCCAAGCGTGAAGGGGGCGTAGTGGTCGAAGAAGAAGGAGGTGATGTGGTCGTTGTAGACGATCAGCAGCACGTCCGGCTGCTTGTCCTCCAGCCACGCGCGCACCGGTTCGTAAGCATCGAAGATCGGCTTCCACGCCGGATCGTCCTGCTTCTTCGCGTCGAGCGCGAAGCCGATGGTGGGCGTGTGTGAACTGGCGATAGCGCCAATGATCCGGGCCATGAGCGGGCCGTCCTTCCTTCGAGCATCCATTCCATTGCGGGTCGGTTCCGGGTGCCCCAAGGGCACGGCGTTCCTGCCGCTTGTGCCCCAATCCACTTTAAACTAACTCGGGTCCATGTCGGAAATTGAAAATCGTTTGGACTTTTCGCCAAATGAACCTGCGCCGGACGAAACCGCTGTCGGCAGCGTCAGCGCCGCCGCGGTCCCGCGCTATGTGCTCTATGGAGAGACCGGCGCGCGGGCGGACTGGTTCGTCAATGTGGAGCGGCTGGACGAGCGCTGCCGGGAACGCGGCTGGGAGATCAAGCCGCATACCCATCCGCACTTCCTCCAGATCGGCGTCTGTACCGAGGCGGGGGGAGAGATCACGCTGGAAGGGCAGGTCCACCGTTTCCGCCCCGGCAGCGTCATGGTGGTGCCGCCCTACCGCATCCACGGCTTCCGCTATGAGCCGAACGCCAATGGCTGGATGCTGACGGTGGAGAAGGGCTACCTCGAAGACCTACTGGTGCGCGCGCCGGTGCTGAAAGGCCTGCTAGATGCGCCGCGCCTGTTCGATCTGCCCGAACCCGTGCTCAGCCGCATCGGCGGAGAGTTCGTGCAGCTTCGTGAGGAAATGGCCGAACAGCGCCACGGCCGCGCCATCGCTGCGGAAATCCACTTGCAGGCGATTCTGCTGCAATTGCTGCGCCACTGCCCGGAATCGAGCACCGCCTCACCCGCTGCCGGTTCGCGCTACGACATCGTCGAGCGGTTCAAGGCGCTGGTGGAGGCGCGCTATCGCCAGCAGCCGCTGCTGCCGGACATGGCCTCGGCACTGGGTGTCAGCGTTTCGCAGCTGCGACTGGCCTGTAATCAGGTGACCGGCCTTTCCCCCAATGCCCTGATTCACGAGCGCACCGTGGCCGAGGCCAAGCGCTGCCTGGCCTATACGGGCATGACGATCTCGGACCTGTCGGACTGGCTGGGCTTCAGCGATGTCGCCTATTTCTCGCGCTTCTTCACGCGCAAAGTGGGCGAGACGCCCAGCGGATTTCGCCGGGCGCAGCGGTTCGGATCGGTGGTGGTCGAGGGGTAAGGTAGCAACCCTAAGCTCGATTGCAGCCCCAAGTTCAGCATCACCCAACCCCGTCATCCCCGCGAAGGCGGGGATCCCGCTTATTCTTTGCGCGCGAGGCAACAAGGAAGCGGGGCCCCCGCCTGCCCTCCGGGCAGTTCATCCTGAGCGTCCGGCTTGCAGGCCGGCCGAAGGGCGCGGGGGCGACGATTGTTAGGTCGCGCGGGCTGGTGGCCTCAGTCGATCACCGCGCCATTCTGCGGCCCGGGATAGCGCGAGAGCCAATAGGCATATTGCTCCGGCAGCAGCGAGGAGGCCTTGGGCACGCCCAGTTCGCGCGCGGTGCGGAACGGATAGTGCGGATCGGCCAGCACACCGCGCCCGACCATCACCAGATCCATCTGCGCCTCCGCGATGGCCCGTTCGGCATCGGCGGGAATATCCATGCCCCATGCAGTGGCGACGGGAAGGCCGGTCTCGTTCCGCACGCGCTGAGCGATCGGCGCCATGAAGGCGGGCGCCCATGGCACATTGGCCTCGATCGTCGAAAAGCCCATCGAGACGTTGAGGAAGTCCAGCCCTTCCGCGCGCATGCGGTTCACCAGCGCGATGGACTCGACCAGCGTTTCCTCGTCCCGACCGTCGAATTCCAACACGCCGAAGCGGGCGGTAAGCGGCAGGTTTTCCGGCCACACTGCGCGCACGGCCTGAAGCGTTTCGATCAGGAAGCGGCCCCGGTTCTCGGCATTGCCGCCGTACTGGTCGGTGCGGGTATTGGCGTGGACCGAGAAGAAGCTCTGCGCAAGGTAGCCGTGGGCGAAGTGCAGTTCCAGCCACTGGAACCCGGCATCGAGCGCGCGCTTGGCAGCGGCAACGAAGTCCGCCTTGACGCGGGCGATGTCGTCCAGCGTCATTTCCTTCGGCACTTTGGGCAGGCCGCCGCCGAAGGCGATGGCGGAAGGCGAGATGGTGGGCCAGCCGCCGGGGGCATCGTCGGGGATATGGTCGTCGCCTTCCCACGGCTTGTTGGCGCTGGCCTTGCGGCCGGCATGGCCGATCTGGATGCCGGGCACCGCGCCCGCCTTGCGGATTTCGGCGGCGATAGCGGCCATGCCGGGCACTTGCGCGTCATTCCAGAGCCCGGTGCAGCCCGGCGTGATACGGCCTTCGGGCGAAACGCCGGTCGCCTCGACGATGACAAGGCCGGCACCGCCGCGCGCCATGCCGGTGTAGTGGGCAAGGTGCCAGTCGGTCGTCAGGCCGTCGACGGCGGAATACTGGCACATGGGCGGCACCGCTATGCGGTTGCGCAGGGTGACGTCCTTGAGCGTGAAGGGAGTGAAAAGCGCGGACATGCGTCCTCCGGTTGGGGGGAGAGAGAAAACGAAAGTGAGTAGGCGGGCTCAGCCGATGGCTTCGAGCACCAGTTGCGCCACCCGCTTCGAAGACGCCGGGTTCTGCCCGGTGACGAGATTGCCGTCGCGCACCGCATGGGGCTGGAAATCCGGCCCGCGTTCGTAAAGCGCGCCCAACTCGCGGATGCGGGTTTCCAGCAGGAACGGCACGGCGTGGGTGAGCCCGGCAGCCTCTTCCTCGCTGTTGGTGAAAGCGCTGACCTTGCGACCGGCGACCAGCGGTTTGCCCTCGGTATCCTTGGCGTTCACGAGGCCGGCCGGGCCGTGGCAGACGGCGGAGACGACCTTGCCCTCGGCAAAGGCGGTGGTCAGCAGATCGGCGAGCGCGGTGCTTTCGGGCAAGTCCCACATGGTGCCGTGGCCGCCGGGCAGGAACACTGCATCGTAAGGTTCGGCAGTCAGGTCCGCGACCTTCAGCGAGTGCTTCAGCTTCTCCACTGCCGGGGCATCGGCGAGGAAACGCGCGACGCTTTCCGGACGGTCCGCCTCGGCCATCGAGCCGGGATCGACCGGCACTTCGCCGCCCGCCGTTGAGGCCAGGTCCACGTCGGCCCCGGCATCGATGAAGGCGTAGTAGGGCGTGGTCAGTTCCTCGATCCAGACGCCGGTGGAGCGGCCGGTCTCGCCGATCTGCGCGTGCGAGGTGAGAACGATCAGGATTTTCATGCCGTTTTCTCCTTAAGCCTTGGCTGCAAATGCGGCGGCGACAAGACCGTCCAGCCAGTCCTGATGGCCGTTGATCATCGGGTTGGGCTTGGTCTTGGCCAGTTCCCTGGCGGGTTCGCCCTTCTGGCTTTCCTGCGTGAGAATGCGCACGCGCCCGGCCGAAAGGTCTTCGATCAGCCAGGCGTGATGGACGTCGAGGCGGGTATCGCCTTCGCCTGACCAGCCATGCCACGCGATCCGCGCGGGCTGGCCTTCCACCGGCGGCACGCATTCGACCACTTGCGATTCGACCGGGAAGCCGAAGGTCTTGAAGAAGAAACGATCACCCTGTTCGAGGACCGGGCCCGCGCCATCGTGAAACGCCACGTCGGAACTGTTGGCGTAATAGCCGGACCAGCGCAGCGGTTCGGCCAGCAAGGGCCAGACATCGGCCGTGGTCAGGCCTGCCACGATCACTTCGTTGGAACAGAAATTGTCGGTGAAGCCGGGCACATAGCCGGCCGGCCAGAGAATGTCGCTCACATGGGTCTCCTGCGCTTCGGGGGGAAAGCTTGACCGGGGAACAGATAAGCGGGCATTTGATATAAGAGAAATCAGGAAGTGGTATTTCCATCATCATGCAGGGTGATATCAGGGGGCTGGACCTCAATCTCCTCAAGGCGCTGGATGCGCTGCTGGAAACCCGCTCGGTCACGCGCGCCGCAGAGCGACTCGGGCTGACCCAGCCGGCGGTCAGCGGGATGCTGACACGCCTGCGCGAAGCCTTTCACGATCCGCTGTTCGTTCGAGCGCAGCGCGGCGTGCTGCCCACCCCGCGCGCCGAAGCGTTGGCGGGGCCGCTGAAGGCGGCGCTGCGCGAGATCGAGGTGCTGCTCCAGCCAGAGGCCTTCGATCCGGCCAGCGCCGAAATGACGATCAGCATTGCCGCCACCGACTATGCCCAGCGGGTGGTGATCCTGCCATTCCTCACCGCGCTGCGGCGAATCGCACCGGGCATCCGCGTTTCGATCCGCCCGGTGGACATGGCCACGCTGGCGCGGGACATGGAGCACAGCCAGCTCGATTTCGCGCTCATCACCCCGGAAATGGCGCCCGAGCATCTGCGCGCGCGGCGACTGTTCGAGGAACGCTACGTCTGCGTGATGCGGCAGGGCCATCCGGCAACGCGGCGGCCGCTCGATCTCGACGCCTTCTGCGCGTTGGACCATGCGCTGATGTCGCATGACGGCACCCAGTTCCATGGGGCCACCGACCGCGCGCTCGATGCCATGGGGCGCAGCCGCCGCGTGGTGCTTTCGGCGCCGAACTTCAGCTTCGTGCTCGATCTGATCCGCGCCTCTGACACTTGCGCGGTGCTGCCCGAACGGCTGGTGCGCGGGCTGGAGGGGCTGTGCCTGCGCGATCCGCCGCTGGAGGTGCCGGGCTTCACCAAGCTGCTCACCTGGCATGAGCGGACCCAGCACGATCCCGCCATGGTCTGGCTGCGCGAACGGCTGGCGGAACGAACGGCCTGAACAGGCGATAACACGTGTGGCCCGTGTTGGAAAAAGGGCGCCGGCAACACTGCGCTGCCGGCGCCCTTTTTCATTCCGCCAATGCGGTCAGGGGCGCGCGCCGGTCAGCGGGAAGGTGCCGAAGGGGCCGTTGGAATTCTCCCCGGTCATCCGGCCGTCCTTCACGGTCACGTCGTAGCTGACCGTGATCGGCATCGGCATCGATGCCTTGCCCTCGAACTTCGCGCGGCCGTCCTTGACCCCGCCGGCGACGTTGACGGTGCCCTGCTCGGCGCTGACTTTGCCGGTCACCACGTTGCCGTTCACCGTCAGGTCCATCACCGCCTTCTGCGGGCCGACCGGCGTCTGGATCACGATCGCCCACTTGCCCACGAAGTCCTGCGGCTTGGCGGTGCTGGCGGCGGCCGCCTTGGCCTTGTCCAGCAGCGCCTGCTTTTCGGCCGGGGCGGCCTGCGCGCGGGCACGCAGGTAGAAGCGGATGGTCTCCAGATCGTTGTCGGAGATATCCGGGAAGGGCGGCATGCCGTTCATCTTCAGGCCACCGTCCTTGACGATCTGCCTGAACGTCGTGGGATCGGTAATGAGCGGCGAATAGCGCAAGTCCGGCGCGGCGCCGCCGCCCACCGCATTCCAGCCGTGGCAGACGATGCAGGCCTTCATCCCGAACAGCATGGCGCCGGCCTGTGCCTTGGCCAGATCGGGCTTGAAGGTGGGATCCTGCGGCGGTGTCGGCTCCACATAGGCATAGGGCGGGATCGTGTCCTTGCCATCCAGCGCGAAGGTCAGCACGCGGCGCGGCAGGCGATAGTCGGTGCGATAGGCGGCATTGCCGATCGACTGCATGCCCGCGCCCTGGCCGCCCGCGCCGGTGATGACGGTGACGTACTGCTTGCCGTTCATGCGATAGGTGATCGGCGCGCCGACGATCGGGCTTTCGGTCTTGAACGACCAGAGTTCCTTGCCGGTCTTGGCATCGCGGGCGACGAATTTGCCGTCCACCTGCCCTTCGAACACCAGCCCGCCGCCGCTGGCCATCACGCCGCCGGGCCAGGTGCCGGGCAGTTCGACTTCCCAGGCCAGCGTCTGCGTGGCCGGGTTCCAGGCGCGCAGGAAGCTCTTGTGGCCGCCGGGCAGCTCCACTTCGGGGATCAGCGTCACGCCCATGCCCTTGCTGATCTCACCGCCGCCGGCACCGCCGTCACCGATCAGCGCGCCCATCTCCAGCACCGGGATGTAGACCAGCCCGGTCTGCGGACTGTAAGCCTGCGGCATCCACGAATGCGCGCCGGTCGGCCCGGGCCACATCTCGAACATGCCGGGCTTTCCGGCGTAGCGGATGCCGGGGTTCTCCACCGGGCGGCCGGTCTTCTTGTCGATATGATCGGCCCAGCTGACCTTGGCGATCTTGTCCGCCGAGATGAATTCGCCGGTCGCCCGGTCGATCACGTAGAAGAATCCGTTCTTCGGCGCCTGCATCAGCACCTTGCGGTCCTTGCCGTCGATCTTCAGCGTCGCCAGCGACATGTCGGTGGTGGCGGTGCAATCCCACTGCTCGCCGGGGCAGACCTGATAGTGCCACTTGTATTCGCCGGTGTTCGCATCGACCGCGACGATCGAGGCGAGGAACAGGTTGTCGCCGCCGCCGGGGCTGCGCAGGTTCTGGTTGTAGGGGAAGCCGTTGCCGACGCCGAGGTAGATCAGGTTCAGTTCGGGATCGTAGCTGAACGCGTTCCAGGCCGTGCCGCCGCCGCCGCGCCGGGTGCCGTCGGGGTTCTTCCACCCGCTGGGCCATGTCTTGCGCATGACCGCTTCGGCCTTCTGGTTGCCGGGCGAAACCTCGTCCCCCGGCGTGGTGAAGAAGCGCCAGGCCTGCTTGCCGGTCTTCTCATCATAAGCGGTGACGAAACCGCGCGCCGGGCTGATGTCCGCGCCGCCGAAGCCGACGATCACCTTGCCGCCGAACACGCGCGGCGCGCCGTTCGAATTGCGCGGCGCCTGATCGGGATAGTCGTAAGTCTTCCAGACTTCCTTGCCGGTCTTGGCGTCGAGCGAGATCACATAGCCATCAGTGGTGACGAGGAAGACGTGGCCCGCATCATAGGCGATGCCCTTGTTGCCCCAGCTCATCTGCAGGGCCGACTTCGCCCGTTCGCGCGTGCCGCCGTCGTATTCCCAAAGCTGCTTGCCGGTCACCGCATCAAGCGCGCGGATGTGCGAATGGCCGCTGGTGAGGAAGACCTTGCCCTCCGCCATCAGGGGCGTGCTGGCGGTATAGCCCGGCTCCAGATCGTAGTGCCATGCCAGCTTCAGGTTGCCGACGGTGTCGGTATTGATCTCGTCCAGCGGGGAATAGTGCGTTTCGCCGGGGGTGCGGCCCCAACTGGGCCATTCGTCGGGATCGGCGATCATCCCCTGTTCGATGGGCTGCGCGGGCTTGTTGCAGGCGGTCAGCGCCACCGGCGCAAGCATTGCCAGCGCCAGTCTGAGCACAGTGGTAACGGGACGTGCGTTCACGGCGTCTTCCCCCGGGATTATCTTGTCTTTTCGGGTGAAGGGCTATCAGCCGGAGAAGGGCTTGGGAAGACTTGCTATATTGTGTGTATCATATCTTTGGGCGGTTCATCGCCCCCGCGAAAGGGCAAGGAACACGAAAGGGCAGGGAACGAGAAAGACGCTGAACACGAAAGGCCCCGGCCTTCCCTGTGCGAAAGACCGGGGCCCTAGGGCTGTTTCGGTGCCCAAAGGGGATTAATGGGTACCGGCGCCCATGGGGATGGGGGTGCCTTCCTTCAGGTAGACGCGATTGTCTTCGATGCGATCGACATTGTCGAAGGCGATGAAGTGGTGCGCGCCGTCCGAACTGTCGGATCGGGTGAGCTTGATCTGGTCGTCCTTCACTTCATCGATAGTGCCGACATGCTGGCCGGCGGCGTCGGCGACTTCCATATGCTCACGGATTCGCAGCTTCTCAAACATGAGAATTCTCCCGTTTTTGGCTTGGTATGCCTAATAAACGGGGGGCGGACGCCATCGTTCCGGCATTCGTCCTGCCGGAGAAACGCTTCATGGGGAGGGCGTGAGCCGGTACTGCAAAATTCGCGTCTCGCGGATTTTCAAACCGGCTTCAGGGCGTGGCGCCCAGTCCGAAAGTGGCGTCTCCGCGCGGGGACAGCAGGATACGGTCGCCATCGATTCCGTCGATCTCGCTCACGGCGATGAAAGGATGGCCGGCCTCTGCCAGCAGAACTTCCTGCCCATCCACGCGGTCCACCACGCCCAGTACGGTTCCTTCCGGGCCGATCACCGTCATCCCCTTGCGAATGAAGCCGGATTCGGTGGGCCAGACGGTCTCGTTATCGTCAGTCATGACAGGTCTCCGCAAAGGCGAAAGGGAGGGGTTGAACCCCCGCAATCTGGCGCGATCCGGCGAGTCGCGCAATTCCCTCTGGTCTACCAGTGCTAGCGTCCCCATATTGGCGGAGGCGCTAGATATGCTGTTTTACCTGTGCAAACTTTCAGGGGTGCGGCTCCACTTATGGTGGAATTTGAGTATCGTGGCCCTCGTAGGTTCCCGGGTTCGCCCCGGGGCCGGAAATTTCAAGCGCCGCGAATGCCCGGAACGCCGCCGAATGCGGCTGCCAGCAGTCTCGGCGCGTCTGCACGAATCGCCATCGGAGTCCGCCCATGTCCCTTCTCGAAGCCCGCAAGACCTATAAGCCCTTCGAATACCCCTGGGCTTACGACTACTGGAAGATCCAGCAGCAGGTCCACTGGCTGCCCGAAGAAGTGCCGCTGGGCGAGGACTGCCGCGACTGGGTTCAGAACATCTCGGAGCATGAGCGCAACCTGCTGACGCAGATCTTCCGCTTCTTCACGCAGGCCGACGTGGAAGTGCAGGACTGCTATCACGAGAAGTACGCCCGCGTCTTCAAGCCCACCGAGATCAAGATGATGCTCACCGCCTTCTCCAACATGGAGACGGTGCACATCGCCGCCTATTCGCACCTGCTCGACACCATCGGCATGCCCGAGAGCGAATATGGTGCCTTCCTCGAATATGCCGAGTTGAAGGACAAGCACGACTACCTGCAGAAGTTCGGCGTCGACAACGACGAGGACATTGCCCGCACCCTGGCCATGTTCGGCGGCTTCACCGAAGGCGTGCAGCTGTTCGCCAGCTTCGCGATGCTGATGAACTTCCCGCGCTTCAACAAGATGAAGGGCATGGGCCAGATCGTCTCGTGGTCGGTCCGTGACGAATCGCTGCACTGCGAAGGCATCATCAAGCTGTTCCACACGTTCGTGCAGGAACGCGGCTGCCTGACCAAGGCGGTGAAGGACGACATTGCCGACCAGTGCCAGACGACGATCCGCCTGGAAGACAACTTCATCGATCTGGCCTTCGAACTCGGCCCGGTTCCGGGCATGACGCCGAAGGACATCAAGAAGTACATCCGCTACATCGCCGACTGGCGTCTGGGCCAGCTGGGCCTGAAGCCGATCTACCTGATCGACGAACACCCGCTGCCCTGGCTGCAGCCGCTGCTGAACGGTGTGGAGCACGCCAACTTCTTCGAAACGCGCGCCACCGAGTACTCGAAGGGCGCCACCCGCGGCGACTGGAACACCGTCTGGACGAATTTCGATTCGCGCCGGAAGGCCAAGGCCAACGATTCGGAGCCGCTGGTGGACCTGTCGGAGCCCGACATGTTCGGCAGCACGCAGGCCGCCGAATAAGCGCCTGCGATCCGCGCCTTATACGGCAAAGCGAAAACCCCGCATGTTCTGAGACATGCGGGGTTTTTCGTCTTTCAGCACCAGTTGCGGCGAAAGCCCTGCCAGCGTTCGGCCAGACCTTCGGCCACCAGCACCTCGCCCAGGCTCTGCCCGCCGCGCGTGATCACGCGCAGTTCGCGGCCATAGCGATCGGTATCCCGCCCGTCGGTCCAGGGCTCCAGCGAGAAGCGCCCTTCGTTCAGCAATTCGGTCATCCGCGCCGTGGCGCGATGGCCCAGTTTGGCTTCGGCCGGGCATTCGGGCTCGCTGGTTTCGGGCGTGTTGATGTCGGCGATGCGGATCTTCTTCCCTTCATACCAGATGGTGTCGCCATCGACGACGCAGGTGCGGCGGGTGCGACCGCTGCAATGCGCGAAGTGCCCGGCCTCATGGTCGTCTGCCGAAGCGGTCAGTCTGGCGGAGGGTTGGGGCTGGGGGGCGGTCGCGGGCCAGAAGTACACCGCTGCAAAGGTCGCCAACGGGGCGATTACCCAGATAGGCCAGAGACGGGAAGAGCGGCGCTTGGGGCGGCGGCGCGCAAAGCCGCGCTGCGCATCACGCGCGCCGGCAATCGGAATGACGTTCGATCGGCGAGAAAAAAGCATGAAACTCTGGGGATTTGGAAGGCCGGATCAGGTTCCGTATTCGCGCAGTTCCGGCTCGTCAAATTCACCGCGGCAGGTGCGCACAAGCAAATCCAGCTCGGCGCGGTGCAGCGCGCGGACCAGTTTCATGCCCAGTGTGCCGCCGCCCGTCCACCGCACCCGTGCTTCGATCGGCACGGCACCGTCCACCTTGATGGTCACCAGATCGTCGATCGAGAGGGTGGGGACATTGTTCTGCCCGGCGTCGGACAGGCAGCCGATCCGGCAACCTTCCTGAGACAGTTCGACCAGCAGGCCGCTGCCGATGCGGCGGCCTTCGCAATGGATACTGGCTTTTCTGCTTACGGCATAGCGCTGGTGGGCGCTGTATCTCAGTATCCTCACAGACGGCGCCCCCCGGTCGTTCCGTTCCTGATAGTCACGCCTTTCCGGCCTCTTTCGATATCGGCCAGCGTTTCGATCAGGAGCGAGCGTGCTCTCTCATGATTACCAATTGGTTATCTTATAGGCGATTGTACGCCAACTAGGTTTAAAAACGGTCAGCCCAGGATTTCGTAGATTCGCCCGATCCAGCTGAGCAGATAGGCAAGGAATGCCAAGGGCAGCACGATGTGGAAACGGCGGTTCGCGGTCCACGCGGCAATGGCGAATAGCGCGCCGCAGACGATCAGCCGGATGGGATATTCGGGCCCCAGCGCCTTCAGGTAAGCGGGGCCCTTGATCCAGGTGTCCACCCAGTCCGCCGCGCAGATGGCGACCAGCAGGCCGAAGAACCACGCGCGGCGGGAAAGGAAGTAATCCTCGTACCCCGCATAGTCGTCCATCCACTCAGGGAACAGCAGGCTTGCCAGCAGATAGTGCAGGAAGGCGTAGCCCAGCACGAAGGCGAACAGTTCGAATCGCCAACTGGTGATGTGCGCCAGCCCGAATTCCCACCACCAGAAATGGATGGTCATCACCAGCACCACCGCCACCCACGCCAGATGCGCGGGATAGAGCCGCCGCCGCCGTGGATGCTGGACGATGCCGGATATGCCCGAAAGCAGGCGGGTAAGTGCAAGGCCGAGGACAAGCCCGACCAGCACGCGAACGTGCAGGAAAACCTCACCCGTCGGCGCTACCTGGCCCATGCTCACCCTCCTTGCGAAGGTCGCGGAATCGGTGGGAGGGTCAGATCGTCCAGCTAGCCGGGTTGGGCATGGGCTGGTGCTTCTGCGCATTGAGCAGGCTCATCACGCAGCGCACGATCACCAGCACGCCCACCGCCGCCAGCACCAGCAGGCCGATCACCACGATCAGCAGCAGGCCGCCGATGATCGATCCGATCAGGCCGATCCAGAAAGTGTTGATCAGGTATTGGTAGTGGGAGGCTTCCCAATCCGCCTTCGCTTCGCCGCGCCAGACATAGGCAAGCACGATGCCGACGATGGCCGTGACCCCCGTCACGCACGAGGCGAGATAGAGCAGGCAGATGATCGTCGGGTGATTGAATTCGAAACTGGAACCGGTGCTGCTGCGATCGAGGTCGTCCATGGGGTCCTCCCTGATGGCCGGGCCCACGATGCTGCCTTCATTGGCGGCTGCGTGCAAGTATTGTTTCAAAAAGGGAAAAACGGTCATTCCACGAATACTTCCGGGCCACGAAAACACCACGGCGGCGAATTATATGATTTGCCCTCTGGTCTTGTCGCTTGCGGCGGTTACCACTGCCGTAGCGGGCCTTTAGTCATGGTGCGGGCCGCAGGGGGAGTGACGCCGTGACCGAGATCGTGATCGAAACGCGCAGTGGCACGCTGGCCGGTATCGGCGAGGCGGGGCTGACGCGCTTTCTGGGCATACCTTATGCAAGGGCGGGCCGGTTCGAAGCGCCGGAGCCCGCCGCGCCGTGGCAGGGCACCTGCGCGGCGGACAAGTTCGGCCGCCAGTGCCCGCAGCAGTTCGGCGGCAAAGTGCGCCGCGATGTGCTGGAGAGCGAGACGTACGGCGAGGATTGCCTCTACCTCAATGTGTTCCGCCCGGAAGGCGGATCGATCGGACCGAAGCCGATCATGGTCTGGATCCACGGCGGCGCGTTCCTGGCCGGCGGCGCCAATTCCTACGACGCATCGCGGCTGGCGCGGGAGGGTGACATTATCGTCGTCACCATCAACTACCGCATCGGCGTGCTGGGCTTCGTCAACTTCGCCGATGCGCTGGGCATTCCGGCGATCCCGTCCAACATCGGCCTGCGCGACCAGATCGCCGCACTGGAATGGGTGCGCGACAACATTGCGGACTTCGGCGGCGATCCGGGCAAAGTGACGATCTGCGGCCAGTCGGCCGGATCGATGTCGGTCTCGCTGCTGATGCTCTCTCCGCTGGCGCGCGGGCTGTTCCACGGCGCGGTGATGCAGTCGGGCGCGGTGAGCCTGATCCACGACCGCGAACGCTCGATCCGCGACGGCCGCCGTTATGCGGAAGCGCTGAAGCTGGACCAGTCGAGCCTGCAGCGGTTGAGAGCCATGGACATCGCCGAACTGATCGGTGCGCAGGCGACCGTGGGCAAACAGTTGAAGAACGCGATTCCCGCCGCGCCGTGGTACGATGGCGATGTGCTGCCCGCCTCCTTCGATGAGGCGGTAGCGACGCAGACGGCGCCGGTGCCGCTGCTGGCCGGCGCTACGCGGGACGAGGTGCGGCTGTTCGATTTGATGCCCGGCGATATCCTGCCGACCAAGTGGGACGATCTGCAAGGCCTGCTGCGCGACCAGTTCGGACCCGAGCAGACCGCGCGAATCCTGGCGACGTATCCGCGTAACCGGAAGGGGCGCACGGCGCTGGGGTCCGACCTCACTTTCGTGATGCCCACGCGCCACTTTGCGGAACGCCACGCACGCACGAATCCAACGTGGTTCTACCGCTTCGATTATGAGCACCCGCTTGTCGGGGCCGCGCACGGGCTGGACCTGACGGTATTCTGGCCGTTCTCCGGCCTTAAAATGGCGCTGGTGCGCGGCGGGCCGGACAAGGGGCGGCGCGCGGAACTGGGGCAGCGGATGCGCTCTCACGTCGCGCATTTCGTGCGGCATGGCGATCCGGGCGATATCTGGCCGCGCTATGAGGAGACCACGCGCAAGGTGCGCATCTACGATCTGGCCGATAGCTTCGCGGCGAATCCGGAGGCGGAGCGCTACGCGGCGTGGGCCGGCCGCGATGTGGAGCCGGGGCGGGGGAAGTAGGGGGGGGGCGGCTTGAGCGGCGCTGGATACGGCCGCTCAATCCCACCTCGTCATCCCCGCGAAGGCGGGGATCCCGCTTTTCTTGCGGTACACGGTACGTCGCAGAAAGGAAGCGGGGCCCCCGCCTTCGCGGGGGCGACGAGACCTTTAAGCAGGGGGCGTGGGGCCCGGTTAGCCCCTCAGTTCAGCCCCAGAAACAGCCCAGCGAGCGCTGCACTCATCAGGTTGGACAGGCTGCCTGCGCAAAGCGCGCGAAGGCCGAGACGGGCGATGATCGGGCGCTGGTTGGGGGCAAGGCTTCCGGTGACCGCCATCTGGATCGCGATCGATGAGAAGTTGGCGAAGCCGCACAATGCAAACGTCACCACCGCCACGGTGCGCGCCGAAAGCTCCTTCATGTTGCCAAGGTCGATGAAGGCGACGAATTCGTTCAGCACGATCTTGCTGCCGAACAGGCTGCCGGCCTGCATCGCCTCATGCCAGTCGGGCGTGGCAAGCAAGTAGAACACCGGCGCGAAGACATAGCCCAGCAGGCCCTGGAAGGTGACGCCGGCAAAACCGAACAGGCTGGCGATCCAGCCGACCAGACCGTTGGCCAGCGCAATCAGCGCCACGAAGGCCAGCACCATCGCGCCGACCGCCACCGCCAGCTTCACGCCGGTCTGCGCACCTTGCGATGCAGCCATGATGATGTTGGCGGGCTTTTCCTCATCATGCTCGACCGCCTCTGGCTCGTCGATATGCACGCCGGGAAGGTGCGTCACGTCCGCGCGGTTGAGCGCGGCGGCAGCGGCACCGGCGGGGGGCAACGTGCTTTCGTGCACATCCGCCTCTTCGACCACCGGGCGCGGATCGGGCATGATCATCTTCGCCATGAAGATACCGCCCGGCGCCGACATGAAGGCGGCGGCGACCAGGTAATCGATGCGGATGCCCATGGAGGCATAGGCGGCCAGAATCGTGCCGGCCACGCCTGCAAGGCCCACGCTCATCACGCAGAACAGCTGCGAGGGATTGAGCGCCGCCAGATAGGGGCGGATCACCAAGGGCGCCTCGCTCTGGCCCACGAAGATGTTGGACGCAGCGCAAAGGCTTTCCACTTTGCTGATCCCGGTCACCTTCTCCAGCGCGCCGCCGATCCAGCGCACCACCAGCGGCATGATCTTCAGGTAGTAGAGGATCGAGATCAGCGAGGCGAAGAAGATGATCACCGGCAGGGCCGAGATCGCGAAGGAGTGGCCGCCGATCTCCGGGCTGGCCAGCGGGCCGAACAGGAAATCCACGCCGGCATGGGCATAGCCCAGCAGGCTTTCCACGCCCGCCGCGGCGCCGCCCAGCAGATCCTTGCCGAACGGAACATAGAGCACCAGCGCGGCCAGACCGGCCTGCAGCGCGAAGGCCGCCCCCACCACGCGCAGGCGGATCGCCCGGCGATTGGTGGAAAGAAGAAAGGCGGCGGCCATGATGAGAACGATGCCAAACAGGCTGTAGGCGACGTGCATCGTCCCCGGGTCTCCAAAAAACATGCTGAATCTGTGCGCAAACCTAGAGGCGCGCATTCGTGGCGGCTAGTGCAATTGTGCCAAGCCCGTTAGAGCATCGTCATGGAACCGCAAGCCCCGGCAAGCGCGCAGTCGCGCGCGATTCTCATGCCCCGTTCGATGTTCGTCTTCGCCACCCTCTATGGCGGGCTGGTGGTGCTGGCCGGTGTGCTGGGCATCAAGATCGCATCGCTGGGGCACTGGCCGGTGGTGGGCGACTTGGCGGTGGAATCGGGAATCTTCGCATTCCTGCTGCTGGTGGTGCTCTCCAGCGCGGTGGCCGAACTGCACGGCACCGTTGTTGCCAACCGTCTGGTGCGCTTCGGTTTCATCCCGCTGATCGTATCGATGAGCCTGCTGACTTTGGTGATCCACGTGGTGCCGCCCGCACCGTTCTGGCAGGATCAGGAGGCCTATGCCCGCCTGCTGGGTCAGGGCGCGCGGATGCAGTTCGCGGGGCTGGTTTCCTATGGCGTGTCGCAGACGCTGAACGTCATGGTGTTCTCGCGCCTGTCGGCCGGCCGCGAAGGGACCATGCTGATGGTGCGCGCCTGGATTGCCAGCCTGCTGTCGCAAGTGGTCGATACCCTGATCTTCATCACCATTTCGTTCGCCGGCGTGCTGCCGCTGTGGTCGATCATGGAAGGGCAGATCATCTCGAAGGTGCTGCTCTCCACGATCATGGTGCCGCCGTTCATCTGGCTCTTCGTGAAGCTGGGCCGCGCGCTGGATGGCGTTTGACTGAAAATCCGCGACACGCGGATTTTGCGGCACCAGCCCGCTCCCCCACCCGACCGCCCACGAGCGTACCCTGATGGGCGGTCGGGTGGGGGAGCGGGCTGGTGCCGCCAGCCTTCGACGGATGTCGAAGGCGCACCGCAAAAAAGCGGTTTAAAAACTGACGCAGGGGTCTAAAGCGCCACCCATGCCGAATCCGCACGATCCCGCCATGCTCTCGAAGGCCGAGACGCTCGTTGATGCGCTGCCCTACATGCAGCGTTATGCAGGTCGCACGTTCGTCGTGAAATACGGCGGCCATGCCATGGGCGATCCCGAACTGGCGCGAGACTTCGCGGAAGACGTGGTGCTGCTGAAGGCCGTGGGCATCAACCCCGTGGTCGTCCACGGCGGCGGCCCGCAGATCGGCGCCATGCTGAAGACAATGGGTGTCGAATCGCGCTTCGTGGACGGTCTGCGCGTTACCGACAAGGAAACCGCCAAAGTCGCCGAAATGGTGCTCTCGGGCGTGATCAACAAGGAAATCGTCGGCTGGATCGCCGGTGCCGGTGGCAAGGCCATGGGTATTTCCGGCAAGGACGGCGGCCTTGTTACCGCATCCAAGGTGCAGCGTACCGCCAAAGATCCGGACAGCAATATCGAGCGCGTGGTCGACCTCGGCTTCGTGGGCGAACCGGCACGGATCGACACCAGCGTGATCGAGACGATCTCCGCCGCGGGCATGATCCCGGTGATCGCCCCGATCGCCCCCGGTGAAGACGGCCAGACCTACAACATCAATGCGGATACGATGGCGGGCGCCATTGCTGCGGCCCTCGGCGCCGCGCGGCTGTTCCTGTTGACCGATGTGCACGGCGTGCTGGACAAGCAGGGCGAACTGCTGACCGACCTGAAGCCGTCGGACATCAAGGTGCTGCAGGAAGACGGCACGATTTCCGGCGGCATGATCCCCAAGCTGGAAACCTGCGTCCACGCGGTGGAGGCGGGCTGCGAGGCGGCTGTCGTGCTTGACGGGCGTGTTTCGCATGCCATGTTGCTGGAAATATTCACGCAGGAAGGCGCCGGTACGCTAATCCGGGCCGGCTAAAATACCTGCAGCGGGGGGAAATTCCGGCAGAAAGGCCCTTTCGATCACAATGCGTACCAGTTTCCTTCTCGCCCCGGTTCTCTCTGTTTCGGCCCTCGCGCTTGTGCTGGCGGGCTGCACCAAGGAGCCGAGTGCCGAGCCTAGCGGCGCGGCGAGCATGGAAGCGAGCGAGGCGGCGGTTACCGACGATACGCCCAGCGACGATGCCACGGGCGCTGCTGCTGCCGGCGTCGCGGCCAAGCTGGACCTCGATGCGCTGAACGAACGCCGCGATCCGGAACGCCTGCTGCGCTTCTACACCAATGCCCTGCGGGTGGGCGACTGGGCGGACGCCGCGCGCGCCTGGACCCTGGACGCGCAGATGACGCCTGAAACGCTGGCCAAGGAATTCGGCGGCGATGCCGGCCCGAAGATCGCGGTGGGCAAGGGCGATGTCGAAGGCGCCGCAGGTTCGCTCTATTACGAAGCGCCGCTGGTGATCGATTTCGCCGATGGCCGCCCCTCGCGCCGGGGCACCATCGTTCTGCGCCGTGTCAACGATGTGCCGGGGGCCAGCGAGGAACAGCTGAACTGGCGCATCGAGCGTACATCCACGCTGTCGCAATAAGTCCGATCCGATAAGACGCGCGCCGAGCGGGTTTTTCCGACCCGCTTTGGCGCTCATCGATCCCTGTTGCACTGCGATGGACGCGCCCTTGCCCCAGCGCCGTCCATTCGGCTATCAGCACTTCAGAAATTTGCTGGAAAGTCCGCAGCTCGCGGGCATCTTCGCATTCCCACGCATCCAAGGAGCCGGCGTTGCTGTTCCTCACCCTCTACCAGATCATTTCCTACCTGATCAGCATCATCGTCTTCGTGGTGATCGTGCAGTTCGTACTGGGCCTGCTGATCGCGTTCAACGTGGTCAACACCCACAACCAGTTCGTCTCGGCCGTATGGACCGCGCTCAACGCGATCCTGGAGCCGATGCTGCGGCCGATCCGCCGCATCATGCCGAACACCGGCGCGATCGATTTCTCACCGATGGTGCTGATCATCGGCCTGAAGATCCTGCAGATCATTCTCGGCAACGTCGCGCAGGCCTATTACTGATGGCGCAGGCAGATATCATCGACGGCAAGGCCTTTGCCGAGGGCCTGCGCGCCCGCGTAGGCACCGCTGCCGTCGGGTTCGAGGCGCGCACCGGCCGCAAGCCGGGCCTGGCCGTGGTTCTGGTGGGCGAAGACCCGGCCAGCCAGGTCTACGTGCGCAACAAGGGCAAGCAAACGCTGGCCGCCGGCATGAACAGCTTCGAACACAAGCTGCCCGCCGACACCAGCGAGGACGATCTGCTGGCGGTAGTGCGCCAGTTGAACGAAGACCCGAACGTCGACGGTATTCTCGTCCAGCTGCCGCTGCCCGCGCACATGAACGAGCAGAAGGTGATCGCCACGATCAACCCCGACAAGGACGTGGACGGCTTCCACGTCGTCAATGTCGGGCGTCTCGCCACCGGTCTGCCGGGCTTCGTGCCCTGCACGCCGCTGGGCTGCGTGATGCTGCTTAAGGACCGGCTGGGCTCGCTTTCCGGCCTCGACGCCGTGGTGATCGGCCGTTCGAACATCGTCGGCAAGCCGATGGCGCAGCTGCTGATCGCCGAAAGCTGCACCGTCACCGTGGCGCATAGCCGCACCAAGGATCTGCCCGAAGTCGTCCGCCGTGCCGACATCGTGGTGGCCGCCGTCGGCCGTCCCGAAATGGTCAAGGGTGACTGGCTGAAGCCCGGCGCCACCGTGATCGACGTGGGCATCAACCGCGTTCCGGGTGCCGAGGAAGGCAAGACCAAATTGGTCGGCGATGTCGATTTCGCCTCGGCCACCGAAGTGGCCGGTGCGATCACCCCGGTTCCCGGCGGTGTCGGCCCGATGACCATCGCCGTGCTGCTGCGCAACACCATCGTCGCCGCCTACCGCAGTGCCGGTCTGGACTTCGACGAGAGCGCCCTTTGAGCCTCGGCCGGGCTCTCGCCGGAGCGGCGGCGCTGGCACTGGTGGCAACACCGGCGCTTGCACGCCGTCCTGATCGGGCGCCCGGCGTCGGCACCGCCAACCCCAGCGCGCTGATCGCGGCGGAGATCGCGTTCGCCCGCATGGCGCGCGAGAAGGGGCAGTGGACCGCCTTCCGCGAAACCGCCGCCGAAGATGCGGTGATGTTCGTGCCGGAACCGGTCCGCGCGCAGACATGGCTCAGCGGCCGCAAGGATCCACCCGCCGCCGTGCAGTGG
Source organism: Sphingomonas sp. BL-S-28 (assembly GCF_055521515.1). Lineage (NCBI taxonomy): Bacteria > Pseudomonadati > Pseudomonadota > Alphaproteobacteria > Sphingomonadales > Sphingomonadaceae > Sphingomonas > Sphingomonas sp. BL-S-28. The sequence goes on along the minus strand of NZ_CM145484.1, from coordinate 137,480 downwards.
CAACCCGCGCAAGTCTGGATGAGCTGCGACGGTACCCTGGGCGTGACCAAGGGCGCGTGGCAGCGGCCTGACGGTTCGGTCGGCTATTTCACGACGATCTGGCAGAAGCGCTGGAAGAAGACCGATTACCGCTGGGTGCTCGATCAGGGCGATACGCTGGCGCAGCCCTTGCCGAACAGCGACATGCTTTCGGCTTCCGTGGCGGACTGTGCGGGCGGAGGCGGCCCGCGCCCCGATACGCAGCGCCCCGAACCTGCCAAGGGCCCGCCCGGCATGACCGGCGAAGGCCGTTCGGACGACGGCACACTGACGTGGTCCTACCGTGTCGCCGCTGACCAGTCCCGCTCGCTCGTCGTCTCGCTGATGAAGAACGGCACCATGACCGAAGTGATGCGCAGCGATGTCGCCGCGCCGAAGGCCCCGTAACCCGCATGTACGAACTCTTTCTCAGCGCCTTCGTCACGCTCTTCGTCGTGATCGACCCGCCCGGCTGCGCGCCGATCTATGCCGGTCTTTCGGCCGAGGCGAACCGATCGCAGGCGATCTCCATGGCCGGCCGCGCCTGCCTGATCGCCACCGCCATCCTCGTCGTCTTCGCGCTGTTCGGCGAGCGACTGCTGCATTCGCTGCACATCGAACTCAACGCCTTCCGCATCGCCGGCGGCATCATGCTGTTCATGATCGCCATCGACATGGTCTTCGAAAAGCGCACCCAGCGCCGCGAGGAACGGGCCGAGAAGATCATCGCCCACAACATGGAAACGCCCGAGGTGGACGACGTTTCGGTGTTCCCGATGGCCATGCCGATGCTGGCGGGACCGGGCTCGATCGCCACGATCATGCTGCTCACTTCGCGCGCGCACGGCATGGAAGAGACGCTGGCCGTGCTCGCCGCGATGATCGCAGTGATGGTGCTCAGCTTCGCCGCGCTGGCCGCCGCAGGCCCGCTGATGCGGGTGCTGGGGGATAAGGTGGAGGCGGTGATTACCCGCCTGCTGGGCGTGCTGCTGGCGGCCCTGGCTGCGCAGTATGTGATCGACGGTGTGAAGGCCGTACTGCTCTGATTGCCGGGCGGGCGTAACGCCCGCCGTCTGCCGCAAACCTCACCAAACATAACCCGTCGTCCCCGCGAAGGCGGGGACCCCGCTTGTTCTTTTAAAGCACGCAGAGACGGGGAGACGCCGAGGGTGCAGAACCGCACGGCGTCTCCGCGTGAACTCACAAAAGCGGGGCCCCCGCCTTCGCGGGGGCGACGAGGATGGATTGAGGTAGGTGGACCGAAGGAAGCCGCCGGCTGGGCCTTACCCGGCCAAAGCCAGCTTCGCCGCTTCTTCCCGCACCACACGCGGCTGATCCGGCCAAATTCCGCGCGTGTCGTAGACCAGCTTGTCCGCACGCTCGGCCAGCGGGACCACGCGGAACACGTCGTGATCGACGAGGACGATCAGGATCTGGCACGTCTCCAGCGCATCGTCGATGTCGATCTGCACCGCGCCGGTATCGGTGAATTCGATGGGAAGCTGCGCCGCGTAGGGCTCCACCACATGGATGCGGCTGCCGAACTTGCGGGCGAGGCGGCTGGTGACGAAGCGGGCCGGGCTCTCGCGGAAATCGTCGATGTTCGCCTTGAAGGCGAGGCCGAGGCAGGCGACTTTCGCCTCCGGATTGGCCTCCACCAGCGCTTCGGCCTTGGCTATCACGTGGTGCATCTTGTGGTCGTTGACGCCGCGCGCGGTGCGGATCAGCGGGGTTTCCTCGGGCGCGCCGTGGACGATGAACCAGGGATCGACGGCGATGCAGTGCCCGCCGACGCCGGGGCCGGGGGTCAGGATGTTCACGCGCGGGTGGCGGTTGGCAAGGCGGATCACCTCCCACACGTCCAGCCCCATGCGGTCTGCCACCATCGACAGTTCGTTGGCGAAGGCGATGTTGACGTCGCGATAGGCGTTTTCGACCAGCTTGGTCATCTCGGCCGAACGGGCATCGGTGGTCACGCATTCGCCGCGCACGAAGCGCTTGTAGAAGGCCAGCGCCTTGCGCGCGCAGCGCGGGGTGATGCCGCCGATCGAGCGATCGTTGTTGGTCAGTTCCTCAAGGATGCGGCCGGGCAGCACACGCTCGGGGCAATAGGCGATCGAGACGTCGGGCGTATCGCGGGTGAGGCCCCCCTTATCACTATAGGGTATTTTGAGGTCCGGGCGCAGCTGCGCGATCAGGTCGCGCAATTGCTCGGTGGTGCCGACCGGAGAGGTCGATTCCAGAATCACCACGTCGCCCGCCTTCAGCACCGGCGCGACCGAGCGGCCAGCGGCGAGGACGTAGGAAATGTCAGGCGCGTGGTTCTTGTCGAACGGCGTCGGCACCGCGATCACGAACACGTCGGCGGGTGCGATCTCGGTCGAGGCCGAGAGCAGCCCGCGTGAGACTACGCCCTGTACAAGGCCGTCGAGATCGACTTCCTCGATATGGATTTCGCCCCGATTGATGGTGTCGACCACCGCCTGCGAGACGTCGAGGCCCAGCACCTTGCACCCGGCGCGGGCGATCACTGCGGCGGTGGGAAGGCCGATATAGCCCAGCCCTACGACGCAGACGTCAGGCGGCGAACCTGTCCGGCTCATTGGGATACTCCGTGATTGGCATTGGAAGTTCGCTGGGTAGGAGCGGCGCGCCGGGCGGGCTGGTTGTCCCGGACAAGCGTCGTGACGCCCCCAGCGAACTTCCAATGCCAACCCCGAAGGGGCGGGCCAATTTTGGCCCATTGCTGCGTTACTCGTCGGTCACAATGGGCAGGCATTGCTCCCTCCTCGTGCCTTGCACTGGGCCAAAATTGGCTCCGTCCCGGAGCATCCCAATGAGCCGGACAGGTTCGTTTATCCGATTTCACTGGCAAGCAACTCCACGATTCGGCGCGAGGAATGCCCGTCCCCGAAGGGGTTGTGGGCCCGCGCCATGGACTCGTATGCCACTCTATCATCCAGCAGGGTTGATAATTCGGTAACGATCGTATCGGCCGAAGTTCCGACCAGTTTCGCGGTTCCGGCCGCCACGCCCTCCGGCCGTTCGGTCGTTTCGCGCATCACCAGCACCGGTTTGCCCAGCGCGGGAGCTTCCTCCTGCACGCCGCCCGAATCGGTCAGCATGATCTCCGCAATGGAGATCAGGCGGGCGAAGTGCGGGTAGTCGAGCGGTTCGATCAGCGCGACATTGTCGAGCCCGGACAGCCGCTCGTTCATCACTTTGCGCACGTTGGGGTTGAGGTGGACGGGGAAGATCACTGCCACATCGGGCCGCGCGGCGATTGCGCGGATGGCCTTGGCGATCTGCTCCATGCCCTCGCCGAAATTCTCGCGCCGGTGGCTGGTGACGCCGATGATCCGCTTGCCGGCGAAACGCGCTTCCAGATCGGCAAGCCCGGCGGCCAGCGCGGGCTGGCGCTCGATTTCGCCGACCACCCAGTGCAGCGCATCGATCACCGTATTGCCGGTGACATGGACGCGCGCGGGGTCGACATTCTCGCGCAGCAGCGCGGCCTCAGAGGTTTCGGTCGGCGCGAAGTGCAGGCTGGCCATGGCGCCGATGATCTTGCGGTTCACTTCCTCGGGCCAGGGGTGGTGGATATTGCCCGAGCGTAGCCCCGCTTCGACATGATCGACCGGCAGCTTGCGATAATAGGCGGCGAGCGCGCCGGCCATGGCGGTGGCGGTATCGCCCTGCACGATCACGCGGTCGGGCTTCACGGCGTCCATGACTTTGCCGAGCCCGGTCAGCAGATTTGCGGTCAGCGCATCCAGCGTCTGATCGGGCTGCATCACGTCCAGATCGTGATCGGGCACGATCCCGGCGATCTCCAGCACCTGATCGAGCATCTGGCGATGCTGCGCGGAGACGCAGACCACGCATTCGAAGCGTGGATCGGCTTTCAGCGCATGGACCAACGGGAAAAGCTTGATGGCTTCGGGCCGGGTGCCGAAGACGAGGAGGATGCGGGCAGGGCGAGTCATGGCGGGGTGGCTATCAGCCTAATGTTAAGCTTGGGATAAAGGGCTTATGCGGCGAGCAGGATCCCATGCGGGTCATCGTCGTTGGCAGAGGTCGGCCGGATGCGTGGACGCCGGCGCGTTCTGGCAGTTCGCAGGCGGGTACGGCGGAACGGCGCGCGCAACAGGCTGGGCACGAACGTGCCCATCGTCCGGATTCGCACTGTGGCCGCCATGATCGCCACGGCCGCCATAGCATCGAGCAGCGTCGAAATCTCGAACGTCATGGCCCAGGTCGTCACTTCCGGCAGCGCCATCGACGAAACGCGCAGACCGTCTCCGCCCAAGAGCCAGACCAGCAGGCTGAAGAACGCGGCAAGGCCCACCGTTAGCAGCATATGCCCGCGCGTTATCCGCGAAAGCCGCCGGGCTAGGGGGATCACCAGCCCGTCATGCCAGATCCGCCCGCGCAGGCTGCTTCGCGGTCCCGTGGCCAATGTGAGCGCGGCGAAAAGGACCAGCATTTTCAAGGCAATCAGAATCACGGGCAAACTCGCAGACGGCAATGTCGATTGCAGCGTGCCCCAATGCACGAGGGCATTGGAAGTTAAATCGGCTCAAGCCTAAATGCCTTGCCCCGTGGACAAATAGAGAGCTGCCCCTTGCCCCACCCCGTACCATCGGGAATGACTGCGGCATGTCTATCCTGAGCGACAAGTGGATCCGCGAGCAGGCGCTCGAACACGGAATGATCGAGCCCTTCGTCGAGGCCCAGCGCCGCGACGGGTGTATCTCCTACGGCCTCTCGTCCTACGGCTACGACGCGCGCGTCGCGCCGGAGTTCAAGATCTTCACCAATGTCGATTCGGCGGTGGTCGATCCCAAGGATTTCGCCGCCAATTCCTTCGTCGATCGCACGACCGACGTCTGCGTGATCCCGCCCAACTCCTTCGCGCTGGCCCGTACGGTGGAATACTTCCGCGTGCCGCGCGACGTGCTGGTGATCTGCCTTGGCAAGAGCACTTATGCCCGCTGCGGCATCATCGTGAACGTCACCCCGCTCGAACCGGGCTGGGAGGGGCACGTGACGCTGGAATTCTCCAACACCACGCCGCTGCCGGCCAAGATCTACGCCAACGAAGGTGCGTGCCAGTTCCTGTTCCTGAAGGGCAACGAGCCCTGCGAGACCAGCTATGCCGACCGCGCGGGCAAGTACATGGGCCAGCTTGGGGTGACCTTGCCGAAGCTTTGAGCTGCGTTCCGTTGGGCGATCGGACCCGACGGCCTCTACCGCACAACAATCCTCGTCATCCCCGCGAAGGCGGGGATCCCGCTTTTCTTGGCGGGCGCGGCGAAAGGATAGCGGGGCCCCCGCTTTCGCGGGGGCGACGGAGTGAGTTTGGGCGGAGCGAGATTACGTCCTCCGCCGCTTACTTACCCGACCACACCGGCTTGCGCTTTTCCGCGAATGCACGCGGGCCTTCTTGCGCATCGGCGCTGTTGTAGGTGTGCTCATGCGTCGCACGCGCGGCCTGCAGCGCGGCGGAGCGGCCCATTTCGGTCGACAGCATCACCGTCTCGCGCGCGGCCTTTACCGAGAGCGGCGCGCCTTCCAGCACTTCCAGTGCCAGTTCGATGGCCGCGTCCAGCACCGCGCCGGGCTCGGCAAGGCGGTTGACGAGGCCGATCTCGTAAGCGCGGCTCGCGGTGATCGGCTTTCCGGTCAGCATGATCTCCATCATGATCCGCTGCGGGATCATGTGGATCAGCGGCGAAGCCCAGGGGCTGCCGCGCCCCACCTTCACTTCGGTAATCGCGAACTTCGCATTGGTGCTGGCGACGCAGAGGTCGCAGGCCTGCGCGATCATCCAGCCGCCGGCGAAGGCGTGGCCGTTGACGGCGGCGATGGTCGGCTTGGTCAGTTCGATGGTGTCGTAGGGCAGCGCGTAAAGGTCGCGCGGCGGCACGGCCATGCCGGTTTCGACCATCTCCTTGAGGTCGCCGCCCGCGCAGAAGGCCTTGTCGCCGCTGCCGGTGAGGATGGCGATGCGGGCAGAGGCGTCGGCCTCGAACGTCGCCCAGGCCTCTCGCAACCCCTCGCGCACTTCGCGGCTGAGGCAATTGCGCTGTTCGGGGCGGTTGATGGTGATGACCGCGATGCCGTCGTCATGGGCATCGTAGATGACGGCCCGGCTTTCTTGCGAACTCGACACTTCAGAAGCCCCTTTTCTCGATCTCATGGGCGGTGCGCGACAGATCCTCGCGGAAGTCGGGATGGGCGATGGCGACCAGTCGCTTCGCGCGTTCGGCCAAGGTCTGACCCTTGAGCTGTGCCGCGCCGTATTCGGTGACGATCACGTCCACCTCGGTCCGCGCGGTGGTGACAGGGCCGGAGAGGGTGGGGACGATCTTGCTCAGCGTGCCGCCCTTGGCGGTGGAGGCCAGCACGATCAGCGAGGCACCGCCCGGCACGCGCGATCCGGCGCGGACGAAATCGACCTGCCCGCCGGTGCCGCCGAGGTAGGTCGCGCCCGATTGCTCGGCATTGACTTGCCCGGTGAGGTCCACTTCCAGCGCGGAGTTGATCGTCACCAGCCGGGTCAACTGGATGATCGGCTTCACGCCGTGGGTGTAGCTGCTGGGCGCCATGCGGATCGCCGGATTGTGCGCGGCCCAGTCATAAAGCCGCCGCGTGCCGATCAGCGCGCCGTTGATCGAGACGCCCCGGTCGATCTCCTTGCGGGCATTGGTCAGCACGCCGGCCTCGGCAAGGTCGACAAGGCCATCGCCCAGCATGCCCGAATGGACGCCAAGGTCCCGGCGGTCGTGCAGCAGGCGCAGGATCGCGTCCGGCACCGCGCCCACGCCGGTTTGCAGCACCGCGCCGTCCCCGATGAATTCGGCGCAGTGGCGGGCAATGGCTTCATCGGTGGGGCCGATCTTCGCGGGAGCCACTTCCACCGGCGCGCGGCTGACTTGGACGGCCACGTCGATCAACGCGGCGGGGATCGTCTCGCCCGGAACGTAGGGCACCTGTTCGTTGACTTCGGCGATCACGAGGCGGGCCTTGTCCACCGCCGCGCGCACGTAGTCGGAGATCAGGCCGCAGCTGTGATTGCCCTGCGCATCGGCCGGGCTGACCTGAATCATCGCCACGTCGCAGGGCATGATCCCGGCCTCGATCAGGCAGGCGATCTGGCTTACGTGGACGGGGATCACGTCCAGCGCATTGGCCTTGGTCATGCTCCGCAGCGCGCCGATGGCGCCCATGCTGGAGAGGCGGAAGGCGCGCGCGCTTTCGGGCGTGAACAGGCCGGAAAAGCTGGTGGCTATGAAAGCGTGGAGGCCGCCGATGGCCTCCCCCTGTTCGATCAGCGCCTGCACCAGCGTGGTCGGCTCGCCGCAGGCCTGGCCGAACACGATGCGGTCACCCGGTTTCAGGAACCGCGAAAGGTCGAGCGTTTCGGGAGTGAGTTTAAGGGTCATGCGCTTTGCCCCTCCCCTTCAGGGGAGGGGTTGGGGTGGGGGGCTTCGGCAAATGCTGACGTTGCTTGAGGGCGAGAGCCCCCACCCCCGGCCCCTCCCCTGAAGGGGAGGGGAGGTCGGAGGTTCTCGCTCACAGCTTCCCTGCCTGCCGCAGCAGCCGTTCGGCACGGGCGAGGTAGGGACGATCGAGCATGCCGCCCTTCCAGCCGATGGCGCCCACGCCGGGATTGGCGGCGAATATATCGACGATTTCCTGCGCTTCGGCGATCTCCGCCTCGGTCGGCGTGAACGCCTCGTTGATCACCGGGACTTGCGCCGGGTGGATCGCCATCATCCCGCGATAGCCGTCGCGGCGGACCTTCTCGGCGCGGGCCTTGAGCGCTTCCAGATCCTTGAAGTCGGCGCTGATCGTCTCGATCGCGGTGACGCCGGCGGTCGCCGCGCCCAGCACCGTCAGGCTGCGGGCCAGTTCGTAGGTGAAGGAGTACGATCCGTCCGCATTGCGGTTGGACGATGCGCCGATGGAATCGGCCAGATCTTCCGCACCCCAGGTCAGCGCCACCACGCGCGGCGCGCCCTTGTAGTCGCCGGTGTGGAACATTGCCTCGGCCGTTTCGGTGATCAGCACGATAACCGGGGTCGATCCCTGTTCGATGCCGTTCGCCACTTCCAGCGCTTCGAGATAGCGGTCCAGCGTCTCCACATCCTGCCGGCCATAGACCTTGGGCAGCATGATCCCGCCGGGACGCGCCGGCATGATCGCCACAAGATCGTCCAGCGTATGCGGCCCGTCCAGCGGGTTGATACGCACCCAGAGACGGCCGCGCTGATCGGGGTGGGCGGCGATGAAGTCATGCACCATCGGGCGTGCGGCGGCCTTGGAGTCAGGCGCGACGGCGTCTTCCAGGTCGATGAGGACGATGTCCGCCTCACCTTCCATGGCCTTGGTCATCTTCTTCTCGCTGTCGCCCGGCGCGAAAAGCCAGGAGCGGGCGGCGATAGCTTCGTGGGTTATGGGCATGTTCTCTCCAGTCGTCATCCCGGCGAAAGCCGGGATCGCGGGCGGCCATGCCCCGCGCTGCCGATTACGATCCCAGCTTTCGCTGGGATGACGGGGTTTCTCAAGTGGAGCGGCGTCAATAACTCTTGGGCAGCTCCAAAACCCTCTCGGCGATGAAGTTCATGATCTGGTGCGGGCTGACCGGCGCGATGCGCGGAATCATCACTTCGCGCAGGTAACGCTCCACGTGGTATTCCTGCGCATAGCCCATGCCGCCCATCGACATGACGGCGGTCTGGCATGCCTCGAACCCGGCTTCTGCGGCCAGATACTTGGCGGCATTGGCCTCCACGCCGCAGTCCAGCCCCTTGTCGAACAGGGTGGCGGCCTTGAACACCATCAGGCTGGCGGCCTCCACTTGCATCCACGCCTTGGCAAGCGGGTGCTGGATGCCCTGATTCTGGCCGATCGGCCGCCCGAACACCACGCGTTCGCGGGCATAGCGGGAGGCGCGCTGGATCGCGACGCGGCCAAGGCCCGTCGCCTCCGCACCCAGCAGCACGCGTTCGGGGTTGAGGCCCTTGAGCAGGATGCGGAAGCCCTGCCCCTCCTCCCCAATGCGATCTTCCTCGGGGATGAAGAAGTCGGTGATGAACATCATGTTCGAACCCACCGCGTGGCGGCCCATCTTGGGGATCAGGCGAGTCTCGATCTTCTCGCGATCGAGCTTGCAATAGAAGAGCGTGAGGCCGTCGGTCTTCTTCTTGACCTCTTCCAGCGGCGTGGTGCGCGCGATCAGCAGCATGCGGTCGGCGACGTGGGCGTTGGTGATCCAGATCTTCTCGCCGGTGACGCGGTAGCCGCCGGGCACGCGCTCGGCGCGGGTCTTGAGGCTGGTGGTGTCGAGCCCGGTGTTCGGCTCGGTCACCGCAAAGCACATCTTCTCCTCGCCCGAAAGGATCGGCGGGATCATGCGCTGCTGCTGTTCCTCGTTGCCGAAGAGTATGACCGGTTCGAGGCCGAAGACGGGGCCGTGGATCGCCGAGGCGGCGGTCATGCCGCCGCCGCTTTCCGCCACCGCCTGCATCATCACTGCCGCTTCGGTTATGCCCAGCCCAGCGCCGCCGACGCTTTCGGGCATGGCCACGCCCAGCCAGCCGGCATCGGCCATCGACTTGTGGAACTCGGTGGGGAATTCGCCGCTGCGATCCTTTTCCAGCCAGTACTCGTCAGAGAACTGCGAACAGTGCTTGAGAACCGCCTCGCGGATGTTCTGCTGGTCGTCGGTAAAGGCGAAATCCATGGCAATCCTCTTGTCTTCCCACTCACGGGACTAGCAGCGCGGCCCTAGGCCCACAACCATCATCGTGCCGATATGCGTCCGTCAAACGCAAATACGAATGGTTTTCGCTCCGGCGGTGCGTTACCCATGGCATGACAAGAAGGAGAGGGCCTTGACCGCGAGCAAGGAAAACAAGGGTGAGGGGGCGGCAAGTGGACCGCTGGCGGGGCTGCGCGTGGTGGACCTCACCAGCGTGGTCTTCGGCCCCTATGCCACGCAGATCATGGCGGACATGGGCGCCGAAGTGATCAAGGTGGAGCCGCCAGAGGGCGACAATACCCGCTGGATCACCAAGGGTCCGGTGCCCGGCATGGGCGGCATCTACGTCAATGTGAATCGCGGCAAGCGCGGGCTGATGCTTGATCTGCGGCAGGAGCAGGACCGCGAATCGCTGCGCCGGCTGATCGCCACGGCGGACGTCTTCATCCATTCGATGCGCGGCAGCGCGATCCGCAAACTGGGCTTCGATTACGAAGCGGTGCGCGCGATCCGGCCGGACATCGTCTACACCAATTGCTACGGCTATTCGCGCCGCGGGCCGGAGGGCGACAAGCCCGCCTATGACGATACCATCCAGGCCGAATGCGGCATTCCGCATGTGCAGGGCCTGATGAATGGAGAGCCCGGCTATGTCGCCACGATCATGGCGGACAAAGTGGCGGGCCTCCACGCGCTCTACGCGACGATGATGGCGCTCTATCACCGGGAGCGGACGGGAGAGGGGCAGGAAGTCGAAGTCACCATGTTCGAGGCGATGACCTCGTTCATGCTGGTGGAGCACGCCAACGGCGCGATGTTCACGCCGCCGACCACGCCCGCGCATTACCACCGCGCGGTCGAGCCCAACCGGCGGCCCTACAGGACCAAGGATGGCTACGTCGCCGCGCTGGTCTACAACGACAAGCACTGGAGCGCCTTCGTCGAATCGGTGCAGCCGGAATGGGCCCGAGGTGAACTGGGTGATGAGTTCTCGACGCTGGAAAAGCGCGCGCGTCAGATCGGCCGGGTCTACGGTCTGCTCGGCGAGACGTTCCTGACCCGCACCACGCAGGAGTGGCTCGACACCCTGCGCGGCCTGCACATCCCCTGCGCGCCGCTGCGCTCCACCGACGAGCTTTTCGACAACGCGCATCTGAACGCCATCGGTTTCTTCGAAGACGTCGAGACCGAGCAGGGCCAGGTACGCTTTCCCGGCGTGCCGACGTGGTTTTCGGCCACCCCCGGCAAGGTCCGCGGACCCGCGCCGACGCTTGGGCAGGACAACGAAAGCGTCCTGTCTGAACTCGAAAGCGTCGCCCCAGCGATAGCAGTCGATTCGAAGTAAACAGTACTGTTGATTTCACCTGACAGCGTCCCGAGGCTTGCGCTAACCACCTGTTCAAGCCGGGCGCTGCGATAGCGGTGGAGGGGCAGGTCCCCCCGAGAACCGCCGGCAACGAGATTGGGATCGAGAAGGAAGGCACCACCATGTACGACGATCAACCGCAGGCCGAAGCACCGGCAAAGGCGCGCAAGGGCACCCCGGTTTACAAGCGCATTCTCGATCTGTTCGAGGCTGAGGGCATCAAGACCCTGTTCGGCATTCCCGATCCCAACTTCGTCCACCTGTTCCTGGAAGCGGAAGCGCGCGGCTGGACCGTCGTTTCGCCGCACCACGAAGCATCCGCCGGCCACATGGCTGCCGCCGCTGCCCGTATCACCGGCAAGCCAGCACTCTGCATCGGCACGCTCGGGCCGGGCATGGCGAACATGATGCCGGCGGTGCAGTGCGCCAAGGTGGAGAACGATCCGGTGATCTTCATGGGCGGCCAGCGCGCCCGCATCACCGAGCGCCGCGTGCGCCGTGGCCGCATCCAGTTCGTCCGGCAGGAGCCGATGATCGAGGATTCGGTGAAGTTCTCCAGCTCGATCGAATATGCCGACCAGACCGATGAAATCGTCCGCGAGGCGATCCGCGTCGCCATGTCGGGCACGCCGGGGCCGGCCTATATCGAATACCCCGCGCACGTCATTCTCGAAGAACTCGACCTGCCGCCGGTGCTGCCGCCGCATCGCTACCGCCTGACCATGCAGGGCGCCGATGGCGACCGCATTGCCGAAGCGGCCGAGATCATCCGCAATGCGAAGAACCCGGTGCTGCTGGTCGGCCACGGCGTCTACACCGCCAAGGCGGGCGCTTCGGTCAAGGAACTGGCCGAACTGATGCAGTGCCCGGTGATCCAGACCTCGGGCGGCACCTCGTTCATCGACGGGATCGAGGATCGCACCTTCCCCTACGGCTTCTCGGAAGCCTCGATCGACGCGGTCGTCGAAAGCGACTGCTGCGTGGCGCTAGCCACCGAACTGGGCGAGCCGAGCCACTATGGCCGCTGGCGCCACTGGGTGGACAACGAAGCCAACCGCAAGTGGATCTACGTTCAGCAGGACCCGACCGCGATCGGCGTCAACCGCCCGATCGACGTGCCGCTGGTCGGCGATGTCCGCGCCGTGGTGCCGCAGCTGGTCCGCGCGCTGAAGGATACCCCGCGCAAGGCTGCACCGTCGCTTGCCGAATACATCCAGCGCGATGCCGATCAGCTTGTCGAACTGGCAGAGGAAGCCGCGACCAAGCCCGATGGTTCGACCGCGAAGATGCACACCAGCCAGTTCGTCACCGAAGCGACCAAGGCCTTCCCGAAGGACGGCATCCTGATCCGCGACGGCGGCGCCACCGTGATCTTCCAGTGGACCTATTCGCAGGCCAAGCCGCATGACGTGATCTGGAATCAGAACTACGGCCACATCGGCACCGGCCTGCCCTATGCCACCGGCGCCATGCTCGCCGACCAGGCCGAAACCGGCAAGGTCCGCCCGGGCATGCTGCTGACCTCGGACTCGTCGTTCCTGTTCCACGTCGGCGAACTCGAAGTCGCCGTGCGCAAGAACCTGCCGCTGGTGATCGTGGTCGGCGTCGACTTCCAGTGGGGCCTCGAAGTGGGTGTCTACAAGCGCACTTTCGGCAAGGGCACCAAGGAAACCGGCGTGCACTGGTCGGACAAGGTCCGCTTCGACAAGATCGCCGAAGGCTTCGGCGCGGCGGGCGAATATGTCGAGAAGGCGGCGGACATCGGCCCGGCCATCAAGCGCGCTTACGAGCGTGGCGGCTGCACCGTGATCCACGTGCCGATCGACCCGGCGGCGAACTCGGAAGAAATGCCGAACTACTCCGAATTCCGCACCTGGTACGCTGAAGGAACGCAGTAATTCCGGACGCCGGAAAACACATGCAGACCTGAGCGAAACCGCCCCCTCTCAACCCGAGAGCGGGGCGGTTTTGGCTTGGGAACGGGAGAGAACGATGCGCAATTACACCCAGTTCTACATCGACGGTCAGTGGGTCGATCCCATCGCGCCGCGCACCGCACACGTCGTCAATCCGGCGACCGAGGAAGTTTCCGGCACGATCTCGCTCGGCACGGCCGCCGATGTCGACAAGGCCGTCGCCGCCGCGCGCCGCGCCTTCGCCACGTTCGGTGAGACCAGCGCCAAGGAACGCCTCGACATGCTCGAAGCGATCCTGGCCGAATACCAGAAGCGCGAGACCGAACTGGGCGAGGCGGTCAGCGAGGAAATGGGCGCGCCGATGTCGCTCGCCTGCGGGTTCCATACGCTGCTGGGCAAGGGCCACCTCTCCACCGCGATCGAGGTGCTGAAGGAGTTCAAGTTCGAGGAACAGCGCGGCGTCACGCTGATCCGCAAGGAGCCGATCGGCGTCTGCGGGCTGATCACGCCGTGGAACTGGCCGATGAACCAGACTTGCGTGAAGATCTTCCCGGCGCTCGCCGCCGGCTGCACGATGATCCTGAAGCCGCCGCAACTCGCCCCCTATTCGGCGCAAATCCTTGCCGAAATCCTGCACGACGCGGGCGTTCCGGCGGGCGTATTCAACATGGTGCAGGGCAAGGGCAGCGAGATCGGCACCGCGCTCTCCACCCATGAGGACGTGGACATGATCTCCTTCACCGGCTCCGAGCCGGTGGGCGTGCAGATCCAGAAGGACGCAGCCGATACCGTGAAGCGCGTCGGCCTCGAACTCGGCGGCAAGTCGGCATGGGTCGTGCTCGACGACGCCTCGCTCGCCGCCAATGTCGCCGCCGCCACCGCGGGCATGATGGGCAATTCCGGCCAGACCTGCTCGGCCGGTTCGCGCCTGCTGGTGCCGAACGCGCGCATGGACGACGCCATCGCCGCCGCTACCGAGGCCGCGAACGGCGTTACCGTTGGCGATCCCAAGGGCAACTTCGCGATGGGCCCGGTCGTTTCGAAGAGCCAGTACGAGATCATCCAGGGCTACATCGAACGGGGCATCGAGGAAGGCGCCAAGCTGATCGCGGGCGGTCCCGGCAAGCCCGAAGGGCTCGACAAGGGCTACTACGTCAAGCCCACCGTCTTCGTCGGGACCAATGACATGGTCATCGCGCGCGAGGAAATCTTCGGCCCGGTGCTCGTCATCATTGGCTACGACGATGTGGATCACGCGGTGGCCATCGCCAACGATTCCAACTTCGGCCTGGGCGGCTACGTCTCGGGCGAAGACCTCGACGCTGCCCGCGCCGTCTCGCGCCGGATGCGCACCGGGGCGATCTGGGTCAACGGCGGCTTCGACTTCCACGCACCGTTCGGCGGCTACAAGCGCTCCGGCAACGGCCGCGAGTGGGGCGAGCATGGCTTCGCCGAATATCTGGAAGTGAAGGCCGTGATCGGCTGGAACGCCGCCTAAGGCGCTAGGTCGGTTTTAAGGTCAGCTGAAAGGAAAGGCCCGGAGGCATGCTTGAACCATCAAGCATGCCGTCGCCCCCGCGAAGGCGGGGGCCCCGCTTTTTTTGGGGCTGCGCGACATCTTTACGCCGGGCGTGGCTCGACAAAAGAACAAGCGGGATCCCCGCCTTCGCGGGGATGACGGGGAGTTTGGGGGGAGGTTTTGGGGTTCCTGAGTTCCCGACGTATTCGCGGTTACCGAGGTTCCCGATTTTTTCGCGGAGCCCGACGTTCCTTGCGTCCGTAACCTCTCGCCCTCTGGTGCTGCCTCAGGCGTGCCCGTTCTGGGCCAGCGTGGCGGAGGCCATCAGCCGCCAGATATTGGCGGCATCGTTGCGATAGGCATCGTCCGATTCGTCCGGGCCGACATGGCGCACGATCTCGGCGCCGGCTTCCATCATGAATTCATCGGGTTCGTGCAGCGTTTCCAGCACCGCGCGCGCGGCCGTCCGGAAGCGCTTTTGAAGATTGGCGTCCAACGAATCCCAGTCGCGGCCATCCAAAGATGCCGCCAAAGCCCGCGCCGCCCGTTCCATAAATGCCATCGCACCCGTCCATGCCCAGTGGAAAGATCGGGCAAGCGGACACTATTGCGCGTTCGAATGCAATCGCCATTGCAGCCGGGTGCGCACTAAGCGCAAGATTTTATATTCAGAATGAAGGGAATGGTGGGCGATGACGGGCTCGAACCGCCGACCCTCTCGGTGTAAACGAGATGCTCTACCAACTGAGCTAATCGCCCAAACGCGCTGTAACGCGACTGGAGGGCCGCATTTAACGCCTTTGCCGCACGGGTCAAGCGGGTGTCTTGCGCCAAGTTGTGCGTAGACCGCTTTTCGTAAGGCGCGGCAGCCAGTATAGCGACGCGCTGACGATGGATAACCTTCAGCCTCTGCCTTCTGCCGCCAAGTCTCCGATTCTGGCCCCGGAAGCGCTGCCCAACCAGCCCGCCCCTGCCGGTGCGATTCCCGGCGCGCCGCTCGATTCGCAGGTGCCGCTGCGGGGGCGCCGCACGCGCCTGTGGTGGATCACGCGCGGGATTGCCGCGATGCTGCTCGCTTTCTTCCTGCTGATCGGCTGGCTGGCGATTACCGCGCCGCTGTCCAAATCGCTCCAGCCGATCTCGCCGCCGCAGATCACCCTGCTCGCCGCAGACGGCACGCCGATCGCGCGCAACGGGGCGATCGTAGACGCGCCGGTGGAGATCAAGACGCTGCCGATCCACGTGCCGCAGGCCTTCATCGCCATCGAGGATCGCCGCTTCTATTCGCACTGGGGCATCGATCCGCGCGGCATCGCCCGCGCCCTATGGAGCAATGTGACCGGCGGCAGCACGCAGGGCGGCAGCACGATCACCCAGCAGCTTGCCAAGTTCACCTTCCTCAGTTCGGAACGCAGCCTGACGCGCAAGGGGCGCGAGATGCTGATCGCCTTCTGGCTGGAAGCGTGGCTGACCAAGGACCAGATCCTCGAGCGTTATTTGTCCAACGCCTATTTCGGCGACAATTGCTACGGCCTGCGCGCTGCGGCGATGCATTACTTCCACCGCCGGCCAGAGAACCTGACGCCCGCGCAGGCGGCGATGCTGGCCGGGCTGATGAAGGCGCCTTCGCGCCTTGCCCCCACCACCAATTACGACGGCGCGGCGGACCGCATGAAGCTGGTCGTCCAGTCGATGGTGGAGGCCAATTTCCTCACACCGGCGCAGGCCAAGGCGATTCGTCCGCCCCGGCTGGACGTGCGCGTGCAGAACGAATTGCCCACCGGCACCTACTTCGCCGACTGGGCGCTGCCGCAGGCGCGCATGATCGACGAGGCGAGCTATGCCGCGCAGACCTACCGCACCACGCTCGATTCGCGGCTTCAGGCGGCGGCCCGGCGTGCGATCGAGGGTTCGGGGCTGGGCTCCGCCCAAGTCGCGCTGGTGGCGATGCGCCGCAATGGCGAAGTCGTCGCCATGGTCGGCGGGCGGGACTATGCCGCATCGCCGTTCAACCGGGTGACGCAGGCCCGCCGCCAGCCGGGTTCGACGTTCAAGCTGTTCGTTTACCTCGCCGCGCTCGACAAGGGCTGGAAGCCGAAGGATACGATCGAGAACACCCCGATCGAGACCGGCTATTACCGCCCGCAAAACGCCGGCGGGAACTATTCGCAGACGATCACGCTGGAGGATGCCTTCGCGCGGTCCAGCAATGTCGCCGCCGTGCGCCTGTTGCAGAAAGTGGGCGATACTGCGGTGATCGACATGGCCCACCGCCTTGGCGTCACCTCGCCGATGCCGCAGGGCGATCCCAGTCTGGCGCTGGGCACCTCGACGATGTCGCTGATGGAACTGACCGCCGCCTATGCCGGCGTCGCCGCCAACCGCTTCCCGGTCGAACCGCGCGCGTTCCCGGTGCCGGAAGAGGGCTGGTTCGACTGGCTGTTCGATGGCCGCCATTCGATGTCTGACGGAGAGCACGAGAATATCGAGACGCTGCTGCGCGCGGTGGTCAACAAGGGCACCGGGCGCGGGGCGATGTTGAAGGCGGCGAACTTCGGCAAGACCGGCACCAGCCAGGAAAACCGCGACGCGCTGTTCGTGGGCTATGCCGGCGATTACGTTGTCGGTGTCTGGGTCGGCAATGACGACAACAAACCGCTGAAGGGCGTATCCGGCGGATCGATCCCGGCGAAGATCTGGCGCGACTTCATGCGTCAGGCGCTGCGCGAAGGCGGCGCTCCGGCCCCGTCGGGCAAGCCCAGCCCGAATCCCAGCGGCCCGATCCAGCCGCTCGACGTGCCCGACATCGGCGACATTCCCACGGCCTTGCCTACCGGGCTGCCTAGCGGGATGGCGCCGGATGTCAGTGTAGGCGACGTGAAGGTGGAGAACGATGCCGCGACGCTGAACGGCCAGATCAACGGCATGCCGGTGGAAGTGAAGCTCGATCAGAAGGGCCTGCAGATCAACGGGCAGCGGCTCGGCGACCAGCCGCCCACCGCGCCGCCGGCGGGGGCCACGCCCAAGGGTAACTGAGCGCGGTTGACAGCTGTGTCGGTCAGGCCGGAACCGCGTTCCGGCGGAAGCAGTCGGGGTGATGGTCGTTGACCATGCCCACGGCCTGCATGAAGGCATAGACGATCGTCGGCCCGACGAACTTGAAGCCTTCGGCCTTCAGCGCCTTGGAAAGCGCCTGCGACGTTTCGGTTTGTGCCGGCACGGTGATGCCATCGTTCACGACGGTCGATCCGCCCACGAAGGACCAGACGAACTGCGCGAAATCGCGGCCTCTTTGGTGCCCTTCGGCCTGAAGCTGCAGATAGGCGCGGGCATTGCCGATGGTCGCTTCGATCTTGGCGCGGGCGCGGATGATGCCCGGGTCCTGCATCAGTTCCTCGATCTTTTCCGGTCCGTAGCAGGCGACCGCTTCGGGATCGAAATGGTCGAAGGCCCGGCGGAATCCCTCGCGCCGGTGGAGGATCGTGCGCCACGACAGCCCGGCCTGGAAGCTTTCCAATACCAGCATTTCCCAAAGCGTCCGGGAATCGCGCAGCGGCACGCCCCATTCGGCATCGTGATAGGCTTCCATCAGCGGATCGCCGTTCGCCCAGGCACATCGAGTGAGGGCGCTTTGCGTGGAGTGAGGCATTGGGCAGAATTCTCGATATCGGTTCGCGCGGACCGATACCATAGACCCTGCGCGATCCAAATCTCGTGCCCTATGCTACGCCGCGCATTCCGGTGCTGCGGGCGATGGCGGGCTTGAACAGACTGGCCTCCGCCTCCCAATCCATCCGCACGCGGCGGTGGGCGATCAGCCAATGGCCGTTCACGCGGCGCAGATCGTCCAGATAATAGCCGGCATGATCGGCGCCGATGCGCGTCCAGGCCTGCCAGTAAGTGCGGGCGGTCGCTTCGTCGCGCGTCACCAGGTCTATCTGCGAGGTGGTGAGGTGGTGGCGCACGAAGTTCGCATCGTGGACGGGGGCGCCCGTTGCGGCACGGTCCAGCCACTGGGTCTGCCATTCGCGGATCGCCTCGCGGCCGACGAAGCGGAAGGCCCGGTCTGCGGGAACGCGGTCGCTTTCCAGTATCGCATCATGGGTGAAGCAGGCGACGAAATCGTCGATCCGCAGCCGGTCTCCGGCCATGTTGTAGCGGGCGATCACATCGCGAATCCCTTCGCGCGCCAGCACGTCTTCGTTGGTCATCCTCGGCCTCTCCCGCCGCTTGTTATCTAGGGTCAGGGTCTCGCGGCGGGAGAGGCGCGTCAAGGGTATTCGTGGGCGATCAAATCCCAATCTGGCAGCGGCTTACCAGTCGAACCAGCGGCGGCGGGTCACCGGAATGGTGCCGCGATCGTAGTCGGACAGGGCAGAAACGGGCACGGTTTCCCCCGCGACATGGGTTTCCGCCAGCACATCGGCGCGTGCCTCGGCCCGGGCGGCGCGCAGTTCGGCCTCGCGCACGCGGGCATCGGCATCGCGCGCGGCCAGTTCGCCGCGCCGCTCGCTGGCGATGGCGTAGTAGTGGTTCCACATCTGGCTATGTGCGAAGGCCAGACAGAGGCCGCCGATGATCGCGACGTTCTTCAGCGCCATGATCTGCTGCATCGGATCGGTGAACTGGCGGTGGAAGAACAGGATCGTCAGGGCCACGAAGCCAATCAGCAGCACCGAGACCAGCCGCACCATGAAGCCGGCAGCAAGGCACAGGCCCGTGATCAGTTCGAACAGCCCGGTGGGTATGGCAAGGCCGGCAGGCAGGCCGGCGGCGACGATCAGGGTTTCGGTGGCGGAAACGTCCATCAGCTTGGACGCGCCGGATGTGATGAAGATCAAGGCGATCAGGAAGCGCCCGATTATGGCGGCAATCTTGGACATGTCTGCTCTCCCGACAGGTCTTTATACTTGCCGGGAGTAGCGGGCGGGAACGCGGATTGTTCCCGCCCTGAGGTTTATTCGCTTAGTCTTCGAACTTCACGCCTTCGAGTTTCTCGCTCTTGCGCCAGTCACCCAGCATGTCGCGGAAGGCGTCCCAACCGGGCAGATAGCCGCGGAACAGCGCCCACTTCAGTTCCTTGTCGCCCTCGTTGTTGAAGTAGCTGGGCGTGCAATCGTTCTGGAAGCCGGACATGTCGACTTCGTTTTCCTTGCAGTGCGCGCAGTAGCCTTCGACGCCCTGCTTGGTGGCGGCGATGGTGCTGGCACCGCGGCGCAAGGTCTCGCCCACCATGAAGCCGATGTGCTCCGCCTGACGCCCGAACTGTTCGGTGGTGGAGGAGTTCGTCGCGCCCTGGATGTAGCCCATGTAGAACATCGCCGGGAACTCGTCGGTGATCACGCCGTGGAACGTGCTCGCGCCGTTGGTCCAGTGGTCGTAGATCGACTTGCCGCCGCGTCCTTCCACCGTGTCGATGCCCCAGCGGCGCTTCAGGTCGCTGGTCACTTCGAAGCCGGAGGCGAAGATCATCAGGTCTACTTCGTGCTCCACGCCATCGGCGATGAAGCCCTTCTCGGTCATCCGCTCAACCCCCTGCGTGCCGGACACGTCGATCAGCGTGACGTTGGGCTGGTTGAACGCGGGGTAGTAATCGTTGTTGGACAGCGGCCGCTTGCACATGAAGCGGAAGTAGGGCTTCAGCTTTTCCGCCGTGTCCTTGTCCTCGACGATCGAGTCCACGCGGCGACGCAGGCGTTCCATCACCTGGAAGTCCACCACTTCGCGGCGATCCATGAATTCCAGCGGATCGAGCGCGGGCCAGCCTTCCTCGCCCAGTTCGATGGCAAGGTTACGGCTGATCTCGGTCCAGATGTCGCAGATCAGGTCGGGCTCGCCGGGGATGAAGAACTGCTGCGCGGCGCGGTGGAAGTTCGCCATGCGCTCCTGCTGCCAGCCGGGCTGGAGCGAGGCCGCCCACTTGGCATCGGTCGGCGGATTGGGCCGCTCGTCGATGTTCGAAGGCGTGCGCTGCAGCACGTAGAGGTGCTTCGCATACTTGGCGAGATAGGGCACCGCCTGGACCGAGGTTGCCCCGGTGCCGACGATGGCCACGCGCTTGTCGCGCAGCTTTTCCAGTTCCGGCGCGGTCCACGAACCGCCGGTATAGTCATGCTCCCACCGGCTGGTGTGGAACATCTTGCCCTTGAAGTCGTGAATGCCGGGGATGCCGGGCAGCTTGGGCATGTTCATCACGCCGCCGGCCATCACCACGAAGCGGGCGCGAATGTCGTCGCCGCGATTGGTGGTCACATGCCAGCGCTTGATGCTCTCATCCCAGCGGATGCCGGTGACCAGCGTGTGGAACAGCGCCTTGTCGGCAAGGTCGAACCGCTCGGCCATGTCCTGGCAGTACTGCTGGATTTCCCAGCCATCCGAGAACTTCTTGCTGGGCATGAAGCCCGTTTCTTCCAGCAGCGGCAGATAGCAGTAGGCATCGTTGTCGCACTGCACGCCGGGATAGCGGTTCCAGTACCACACGCCGCCGAAGCCGCCGGCGTGATCGATGTTGCGCACATTGGAAACGCCTGCCTCACGCAGGTGATAGCCGGCGAGAATGCCCGAGAACCCGGCGCCGAGGATGGCGACGTCGATATCCTCCACCAGCGCTTCACGCTCGGTAACGGGCGTGAAGGGGTCGTGGGCGTAATTGTCCGAAAAGTCGTCGGTCGGCCGCATATACTGCTCGCCGCCCTCGCGCCGCATGCGCTTGTCACGCTCCTGACGATACTTGGCCTTCAGCGCCGGGATATCGAGTTCCTCAGGGCTTGGCACATCGGACTTGAGGCAGGTCATTTCCATCGAATGGGCATCCTCTTGGCGGCGACTCTGCTCCGGTCGCCCGTTACCGCTGAATCTGGCGCAGCAGCCGGTTAGTTGTCAACAGTGTTGTTTATTAGTGATGCTCGGGCGCCCCGTCAGGCATCCGCGCCAGCAGTCGCCATCTTGAATGAGTAGCCGATGTGATCGACATGCCCGTGCAGCCCGAAATCGTGCAGCTTCGCCTTGTCGTGGAAGGCTTCGGATGCCGCCGCGACATCCTCGATCGTCCAGTGCGGGCGGTAGACGCCCTCGGTTTCCGCCACGAACATCCGCGCCACGCGGCCCGCCATCGATGCGATCATTTCGCCGGTCACGGGGCACTGCTCATGCGCCAGCCAGCCGACCACCGGGGCCACCAGTTCGGGCTCCATCGGCGGGTACTGCGAGATGTCGAGCCCCTCGGCCATGCGCGTCACCGCGCCGGGCACGATCACGTTGCACTTCACATTGTGCTCTTCGCCCTCCAGCGCGGCGATGTTGTTCAGGCCCAGCATCGCCGACTTCGAGATGCCGTAGTTCACGCAGCGCTCGTTGCCGTAGAGCCCGCCGACCGAGCTGGTCAGCACGATGCGGCCATACCCGGCATCGCACATCGGCCCGAACGCCGCCTGCACCACATGGAACGCACCCAGCAGATGCACGTCGAGCACGGCGTGCAAGTCCGCGCTGGAAAGCTCGCGGATCGATCCGTAGCGCACGTTGCCGGCATTGTGGACCAGCACGTCGATGCGGCCCCACTTGTCCAGCGCGGCCTGGACGATGGCCTTGCCGCCTTCGGGCGTAGCGACGGAATCGGTATTGGCGATCGCTTCGCCGCCGGCCGCCACGATCTCGTCCACCACGCTCTGCGCCACGCTGATATCCGCGCCCGGCGCATCGAGATCGCCCCGGATCGCGCCGCCCAGATCGTTGACCACCACTTTGGCCCCGCGCGCGGCCAGCAGCAGCGCATAGGCCCGGCCAAGCCCGCGTCCGGCCCCGGTGATCACGGCCACGCGGCCGTCGAAACGCATCTCTTCCATGGAACTCTCCCGGCTGACCGTCTCTGATGGAGGCGGTCTCTTTTCCGTCTGACGATCGAATATGCGCACGGGGGAGGGCGGGGCAATCGAACAAAGCCCCGTGAACGTCGCCGGGGCGATAGTGCGCGCCCGAGAGGCTCTCGCCCGGGTCCTCGCGTTGCCTGCTTCGGATGTGCTGGATAGGCTCGAAGGGAAAAGAACGGCCGCAAGAGCGCCGGACGAGAGGACGATTTCACCGATGCTCGAACCCGCAGGACGCAATCACGGCGTCGTCTCCGCCCGCCCGGCCGAAGGCTGGATGCTGCACCGCATGACGCCGCCGACGCGGCTCTACAGCGCCAATGGCCTACGCACCGGGGCGGATGGGCGGATCTACGTCGCACAAGTGGGCGGCAGCCAGATCAGCGCGGTCGATCCGGACAGCGGCGCGGTGGAAGTGATCAGCCCGATGGGCGGCGGCATTACCGCGCCTGACGATCTTGCCTTCGATGAGGAGGGCAACCTCTACGCCACCGAAATCACCGAAGGCCGCGTTTCGGTGCTGCGCTCGAACGGCACCAGTGCGGTCGTCTACGGCGACCTGCCCGTCGCCAACCCGATCACCTATTCGCAGGGCCGCCTGATCGCGGGCGGATGCGAAATGGGCGCGCAAGTGCTCGAACTCGACCGAAACGGCGGGGCGCCGCGCGTGATCGCGAACAATGTGCCGATGCCCAATGCCTTCGAAGTGGGCCCCGACGGCAAGCTCTACATGCCGGTGATGGGGGCCAATGCGATCTGGCGCGTCAATCTGGACGGCAGCGGTGAGCCCGAAGTGGTCTGCGGCGATCTGGGTGTGCCCGATTCGGTGAAGTTCGATGCAGAGGGCATGATCGTCTCTACTCAGGTCGCCAGCGGGCAAGTGCTGCGCATCGATCCGCGCACCGGCGCCAAGACGGTGCTGGCCGATATTGGCGCCGGGCTGGACAACTGCACGTTCGTCGGCGACCGGCTGTTCATCTCGCACATTCTCGGCTCGATCCATGAGATCACCACGCCCAAGGCCGCGGGCGGGCTGGTGAAGCCGCTGATCGAGAAGGGCCTGCAATGGCCGCTCGATGTCTCGATGGGCGCCGATGGCGTGTTGTGGATCGCCGATGGCGGCTTCGTTTTCTCGCTGCGCGCGGGGGAGGCGGTGAAGCTGGAAGGCATGCTGTTCAGCCCGAACTTCCCCGGATATTCGCGCGGCGTCGTCGCAGCGGGAGCGGGCGAGATGATCGTGACGACCGCCAATGGCGAAGTCGCGAAGTTCCATCCCGCCGGCCCCTCGATGGAACTGCTGGCCAGCGGGTTCGACCAGTTGATGGGCGTGGCCGTTGCCCCCTCTGGCGCGGTGGTTTTCGCCGAATATGGCACCGGCAAGGTCCATTCGGTTTGGGGCGGCAAAGTGGAGGAGCTGGTTTCCGGGCTCGACCGTCCCAAGGGTGTGGCGGTGGCCGGGGACGGCACCGTCTATGTCGCGGAAAGCGGTGCGGGCCGGGTGGTCAAGCTGGTCGGCGGACGCGCGGAAGCGGTGATCGAGGATCTGGTCCGGCCGGAGGGGCTGGCGATCCGCGATGGCCGGATCACCGTGCTTGATGTGAAGCGCCGCGAAGTGGTGCAGTCGGACCTTTCGGGCGGCGCGCGCGAAGTGATCGCGCAGGGGCTGCCGGTCGGGCCGCCGGAAGGCACCGATCCCAAACCGCTCGGCGGCGTCGGCCACATGTGCGGGCCGATGGGCAACATGACCGGGCTCGATGTCGGGCCGGACGGCACGGTGTGGATCTGCGGCGACCTTGAAGGCAGCGTTCTGGCACTCAGGAGCAAGTCTTCGTGAAGGGTTGCGGCACCGGCCCGCTCCCCCACCCGACCTCCCATCAGGATACACTCGTGGGTGGTCGGGTGGGGGAGCGGGCCGGTGCCGCTTCGATCCGGCTGCGCCGGATCGTCAAAGGAGGGTAATCATGCTCAAACAGCTATGCTTCTTCAGGAAGCGGCCGGACATGACCATGGACGAGTTCATGGACTACTACGAGAACCAGCACTCGCAGCTTGCCAAGAAGATGGGCGCGGCGCCGGCGATCCCCGGCGCGGTGCGTTATGTGCGGCGCTATCTGGTGCCGGAGAAGAACCCGATCACCGGCGAAGTGCACGATCCCGGCTACGACTGCGTGATGGAAATCTGGTGGAACAGCCGCGAGGATTTCGAACGCTCGCAGGCGATCATCAGCGATCCCGCGCGCCTGCCGATGACCAAGGCGGATGAGGAAAAGCTGTTCGCCAGCCACGCCAATCCGGTCTGCACCTGCATCGAATACGATTCGCCGATGGGCCCCAATGGCGAAGCAACGCGGGTCGAACTTTCCTACGGTGACTGACGTGACGGCTTCGCCAACAGCACGAGACGAGTGGCGGCAGTTCGGGCTGGTGCCGGTGGCGGCCGGGCTCGGCTACGCGACCAGCGTGATCCATATCTACGGCATCGGGCCCTATATCGGCCCGGTGGCCGAAGCGATGGGATGGAGCCGCACCGAAGTGACCTTCGGGCTGACCATCGCCACATTGGTGCAGGCTATCGGAGGCATTTTCATCGGCCTTGCGGTCGACCGCTTCGGCCCACGCCGTTTCGGCGTGATCGGCATCGTGCTGTTGACGGTGGCGTTCGCGTTGCTCGGCACGGTGGGGGCCAGCCTGTCGCAGTGGTATCTGCTCTGGGGCCTGATCGCGATGGTTTCGCTGCCGGTGCAGGCCTCGGTCTGGACCAGCGCGGTGGCTTCGCGCTTCGAACTTTCGCGCGGACTGGCGCTGGCGGTGACGCTCTGCGGCGCGTCGATTGCGGCGGGGCTGTTCCCGATCCTGGGAACATGGGCGATCAAGACCTTCGGCTGGCGCATGGCCTTCGCGGTGCACGGCGGGCTGTGGTTCGTGGTGGCCGCTCCGGTGATTTTCCTGTTCTTTCGCGGCGCGCACGATCGCGGCAATCGCAAGGAACCGGCGCCTGCCAAGCGCGACCTTCCGGGCGCGACATTGGGTGAGGGGCTGCGCTCCAGCGTCTACCACCGCCTCTTCGTGGCTAGCCTGCTGTTCACTTTCACGATCATCGCCATCGTCGTCCACTTCGTCTCGATCCTGGGGGACCGGGGCGCGGATGCGATGACGGCGGCGGCCATCGCCTCGTTCGTCGGCTGGTTCTCGCTGGCCGGGCGGCTGGGGACGGGCGTGCTGCTCGACCGCTTCCCCGCCTCGCTGGTGGGCGCGGCGGTGTTCATGCTGCCGGTGATCGGCTGCCTCTTGCTGCTGGGATCGGGCACCTCGTTTCTGGCGCTGGTGCTCGCCTCCGGGCTGATCGGGCTGACCTTGGGGGCGGAGATCGACGTGGTGGTCTACCTGATCACCCGGCACTTCGGCCTCAGGAACTTCGGCGGGCTCTACGGCGGCGTGCTGGCGGCGCTCTCGATCGGCACGGCGGTCGGCCCCTTGGTGGCGGCGCTGATCCATGACCGGACGGGCAGCTACGAGATGTTCCTCTATCTGGCGATCGGCACGATGGCGGCCAGCAGCCTTGCCATCGGCACCTTGCCGCGCGGCAGCCGCAAATACGCACCGGCATGACGGCGGGTAGCGCCACGGCGATTGGCCTGGCGTGCGAATAATGGGATAACGGCCGCAAATCGGCGCGATAGCAATTTGGGAAAAGAGCGATGGGTGAAGAAGGCAGGATCGTGCAGGCTCCCGGGGACCTGACCGTCCCGGTCCGCGTCCCGGCCGAGGCCTACATCTCGCCGGACTACGCCAAGGCGGAGCGTGACAGGCTGTGGCGCAAGGTCTGGCTGCAGGCCGGGCGACTGGAAGACATCCCGGAGGTGGGCGATTTCATCACGTTCGACATCATCGACGATTCGGTGATCGTGGTCCGCGCCTCCGAAACCGAAATCCACGCCTTCCACAACGTCTGCCCGCATCGCGGCCGCAAGCTGGTCGATACCCCGGCCGGAAAACGCAATGCGCGCGGCACCCGTCGCAGCTTCATCTGCGGCTATCACGGCTGGACCTTCGGGCTCGACGGGGCGAACACCTATCTGGAGCATCAGGAGGACTGGCAGGGGCAACTCTGTGCCGGTAGGGCCGACTTAGGTGTCGTTAAGGTCGACACCTGGGGCGGGTGGATCTGGATCAATCTGGACCCCGATTCGATGCCGCTGGCCGACTATCTGCACCCGGCGGCGGGCATGCTCGATCCCTATGGCCTGCAGAACATGCGCCCGCGCTGGCGCAAGTGGGTGGTGTTCGAATGCAACTGGAAGGTCGCGATGGAGGCCTTTTGCGAGACCTACCACGTCGCCACCACGCACCCGGAATTCATGGAATTCGGCCAGTTTCGCGGCTGGGCCCGCAATCAGGGGCTCCATTCCAACATCGGCTATGACGCGCCGAAGGGGCAGGAGGAGGACTCCGGAAAACTCCGCCTCGGCGCCGGTGAGGATCCGCGCCTGACCACGGCGGAAATGCAGAATTTCACCTGGGCCAATGCCAATACCAACACGACGATGACGCTGGTCGGCGTCGCCAACCGCCTGAAGGACGAACTGCCCGAAGGCACTCCGGCGGCGGAAGTCTCGGCCTATTGGATCGGTACCGCGCGCAAGGAAGACGCGGAGCGCGGCGTGGTCTGGGCGCAAGTCGATCCGCAGCACACCGCGCAGGCAGGCACGGCCTGGCAGATCTTCCCGAATTTCCAGATCGGCCACGCGGTCAACAACATGCTTTGCTATCAGGCCCGGCCTTACGGCACCGATCCGGACAAGTGCATCTTCGAAGCCGCCGTCTACGAACTCTGGCCCGAGGGCGAGGCGCCCGAGACGGAGTGGGATTATACCCCGCCTGCCGATTGGCCGCCGGTGCTGCAGCAGGACTTCGCCAACATGGCGGCGGTCCAGCAGGGCATGAAAAACGTCGGTTTCCGAGGCGCGCAGCCCAATCCCTACATGGAGCGATCGGTGGCATCGCTGCACATGAACCTTGCCAAGTTCATGGGCACCGGCTCCCCGGAAAAGTACTAGGATTTCCGGCCGGAACATGCAGTTTCCGCTGGTCCACGTAAGCTGGTCGCTGGCTGATAACGACCAGCGGCCGGCCTGCGACGCCTTCTTTCGCGAGGTGTTCGGGGCA
This sequence comes from Sphingomonas sp. BL-S-28, assembly GCF_055521515.1. Taxonomy (NCBI): domain Bacteria; kingdom Pseudomonadati; phylum Pseudomonadota; class Alphaproteobacteria; order Sphingomonadales; family Sphingomonadaceae; genus Sphingomonas; species Sphingomonas sp. BL-S-28. Next base: position 109,861 of record NZ_CM145484.1, on the reverse strand, counting down.
GGCACCGCGCATGAAATCCTGATCACGCCGGAAACCGAGAAAATGGGGCTCGACCGCGAGGAGAGCCTGCTCATGATCGGCGATACCATGCTGATCCCCATCGCCCCGGCCGGGCGCGGCGCGCAGGAAGGTCATCCGCTGGGCGACATGCTGCGCCGTTCGGCCGCACCGCATCGCTGGATCGGCGTGGCGCTGAAAGTCCGCGATCTTGCCGAGGCCGATGCATGGTTCGCCGCGCGCGGGTTCAAGCGGCATTACGATCCGGGGATGGAGGCATTCTACTTCCTCGTCCCGCGCGGGCAGGCGCTGGGGATGCGGCTGGAGATCGTCCGGCAGGACATGCCCGGCGATCCGCGACGCGATCCCGCATGGCGGCCTGCCGCCGACCATCCGCTGGGGATCGAGGGGCTTCAGGCTATCGGCCTGTCGACACCCTCGCTGGAAGAGGCCCGCGCGCTTTTCGCGGAAAAGCTGGAATGGCCGGAGATCGGAACACGCGACTTGCCCGAGGCCCGCTGCGCGGCCTTCGCCATGGGCGATACGGTTCTGGAAGCGCTCGAAGGCCGCGAAGGCTCAGCCATCGCGGCCCATGCCCGCGATGTGAAGGGCCTCTACCATCTCGTCTTCAAAGTCCGCGATGCGGAGGCGACCGCCCGAACCCTCCGCGCGCGCGGCCTGCCGCTGATCGGCGACACCGCCACGCGCTTCGCCATCGATCCCGACACCGCGCATGGACGGCTGATCTGGTTCACCGATCAGGTGCCGCAGGGCTACCCAACGGCAGGATCGAAACTGGGCGAAATATCGCTGCCGGCCTGAGCTTTACGGGGAAGACGCGGGGGAGCCGCCGCGCTAGGCAGACCAGATGCAATCGATTCTCATCTACTTCGGCGCGGCGCTGGCGGAGATTGCCGGGTGCTTTTCGTTCTGGGCATGGCTCCGCATGGAGAAATCGCCGTGGTGGCTGGTGCCGGGATGTGGATCGCTGGTGCTGTTCGCCTGGCTGCTGACGCTGGTGGACAGTTCGCAGGCCGGCCGCGCCTATGCGGCTTACGGCGGCATCTACATCACGATTGCGCTGCTATGGCTTTGGGTGGCGGAAGGCGTCCGGCCCGATCGGTGGGACCTGGGCGGGGTCGCTTTATGTCTTGTCGGCGCGGCCGTGATCCTGTTCGGACCGCATCGCGCCTGACGATCAGGTGCGGGCCGTTCGGCCGCGCAACGTGCGGCACAGCCCGAACCCGATGCCGGCCACCGCGAAAGCGCCGGTCAGCAGTATCGCGATCTTCGCCAGCCCAATAAATGCCGGGCCGACAGTCACAATGAGGACCGCCGCTGTGCCCATCAAAAGCATCAGCAGCATTGCCGCGGCGAACATCACCGTCACTGCGGGATCGCGTCCCAGGAAGTTTCGCATGAGGGCGCTCCTTCGATGAAGATGCAGTCTCTCATGCAAGGCGGCGGCGGGCAAGCTGCCCGGCCGCCGCGCTCCAATCCTTACTTGGCCTCTGCGATCAGCTTCTTCGCTTCGTCGCTGGTCCAGTCGTTGCCGCCGACGAAACGCCAGACTTCCTTGCCCTGACTGTCGAACAGGATCGTGATCGGCAGGTTTCCGCCGTATTGGAAGCCAAGATCGCCATGCTCGTCCTGCCAGGGTTCGATATGGTCCAGCTTGCGGCGGTGGAGGATCTCCACGACTTTGCCCATGTCCGCCGTGTCTTCGGAGATCGGCAGGATCTGCACCGGCGAATCGGGATTGGCGGCCAGTTCGTTCAGCGTCGGCATCTCGGCGATGCAGGGCGCGCACCAGGTGGCCCATAGGTTCACCAGCAGCGGCTTGCCCTTGAGCGAAGTGAGGTCGAGGCTCTCCCCCGTATTGTCCACCAGGGTCACGTCGGGGATCGGCTCGCCCTTGTGCGAACGGTCCAGCTTTTCGTTGGATTTCGGCGCCTGAGCGGTGGATTCCGTAGCCTGCGGTTGCGCCTCCTTCCCGCTTTGCCTATCGCAACCCGCGATCATGAGGGCCGACGCCCCCGCCAGTGAACACAGGACAAGCGACTTGAGCGAAGTGGACGACAGCAAGGGGGCAGGCTCCAACCAGATGTGGGGCGGACGGTTCGCGGAAGGACCGTCGGCGATCATGCGCGAGATAAATGCCTCGATCCCCTTCGACAAGGCGCTCTGGCGGCAGGACATCGCGGCCAGCAAGGCGCACGTCGCGATGCTGGCGGCCTGCGGCGTGGTGACTGAGGCCGATGCCGTGTCGATCCGCGATAGTCTCGATACGGTCGCCGCCGAGTACGAAGCCAGCGGCGTGCCCGAAAACTGGGACCTCGAAGACATCCACATGACCACCGAGGGTCGCCTTGCCGAACTGATCGGCGCGGCGGCAGGCCGCCTGCACACGGCCCGTTCGCGCAACGATCAGGTGGCGACCGATTTCCGCCTCTGGGTCCGCGATGCGATGGATCAGGCCGATGCCGGCCTCGATGCGCTGCAGAAGGCGCTGGTGATCCGCGCCGGCGAACATGCCGATTCGATCATGCCGGGCTTCACCCACCTGCAGACCGCGCAGCCGGTGACGCTGGGCCATCACCTGATGGCCTATTACGAGATGATCGGGCGGGACCGTTCGCGCTTTGCCGATGCGCGCAAGCGCATGAACCGCAGCCCGCTAGGCGCGGCGGCGCTGGCCGGCACCGGCTTCCCGATCGACCGGCACATGACCGCGCAGGCGCTCGGCTTCGACGCGCCGACCGACAACAGCCTCGATTCGGTGTCGGACCGCGACTTCGCGCTCGATTACCTGATGGCGGCCAGCCAGTGCTCGCTGCATCTCTCGCGCCTGGCTGAAGAGTTCATCATCTGGGCCAGCCAGCCCTTCGGATTCGTGGCGCTGCCCGATTCGCTGTCCACCGGCAGCTCGATCATGCCGCAGAAGAAGAATCCGGACGCGGCGGAACTGGTGCGCGGCCATTCGGGCCGGATCGTCGGCTGCCTGACCAGCCTGATGATCACCATGAAGGGCCTGCCGCTCGCCTATTCGAAGGACATGCAGGACGACAAGCCGCCGGTATTCGAAGCCGCCAGCCTGCTGGCGCTCTCCATCGCTGCGATGACCGGCATGGTCGCCGAGACCCGCTTCCGCACTGATCGCATGCGCGGCGCCGCCGAACTCGGCTTCGCCACCGCCACCGATCTGGCCGACTGGCTGGTGCGCGAAGGCAACATTCCCTTCCGCGAGGCGCACCACATCACCGGTTCTGCGGTGAAGCTGGCCGAGCAGCGCGGCGTCGCGCTCGATCAATTGCCGCTGGAAGACCTCAAGGCCATCGACAGCCGCATCGACGAGCGCGTATTCAAGGCGCTCTCGGTCGAGGCTTCGGTTGCCGCGCGCAAGTCGCACGGTGGCACCGCGCCCGATCAGGTACGCCTGCGCGTGGCCGAAGCCCGGCTCGCGCTCGGTCTGGAGTGAGCTTGATGCGCAAGACTGCCGCCCTGATCCTGTTACCGGTCCTTGCCGCCACGCTGGCGGGCTGCGGGCAGCGCGCGCAGCTGACGGTCAAACAGGGCGAGCAGTTGCCGGCCGCGCCTTTTGGGCGCGCGGTGCAGCCCAAGGCGGCGGAATTGCTGACGCCGCCCACGCTGGCCATCCCCGAACGCAGCGTGGAACTGCGCACCCGCTCCGAGGAACGGCAGGACGATCCCTACGATCTGCCGCCGCCCGAATGAACACCTGACGCCGAGTACACCATGGACCATTTTGCCCTGAACAACGGCGAGCTTTTCGCCGAAGACGTCTCGCTGGCCGCCATTGCCGCCGAAGTCGGCACGCCCGTCTACGTCTATTCGCGCGCGACGCTCAGCCGCCATGCGCGCGTTTTCCGCGCCGCGCTGTCCGCGCTGCCCAGCGTGCACATCGCCTTCGCCGTGAAGTCCAACCCCAACCTTGCCGTGCTGCGCCTGCTGGCGAACGAGGGCTATGGGGCGGACGTGGTTTCGGAAGGCGAGATGAACCGCGCGCTGGCCGCCGGCGTTCCGGCGGCGGACGTGGTGTTCTCCGGGGTCGGTAAGACGCGCCGCGAACTGACGGCGGCGGTGAAGGCGGGGATCGGCCAGTTCAACCTCGAAAGCGAGGAGGAGGGTGTCGAACTCGCGGAAATCGCGGCGGAACTGGGGCTGGTCGCCGCTTGTGCGCTTCGCGTGAACCCGGATGTCGACGCGCGTACCCATGCCAAGATCTCCACCGGCAAGGCGGAGAACAAGTTCGGCGTTTCCTACGACAGCGCGGCCGGCATCTATGCGCGGCTTTCGGCGCTGCCCGGCCTCGATATGCGCGGGCTTGCCGTGCACATCGGCAGCCAGATTTCCGACCTCGAACCTTCGCGTCAGGCCTTCATCAAGATGGGCGCGCTGATGGAGGAGATCCGCGCGGCGGGGCACAAGGTTACCCACATGGACCTCGGCGGTGGCCTTGGCGTGCCTTACAAGGCAAGTGATGTGCTGCCGACGCCCGAGGATTACGGCGCGATGGTCGCCTCGGTCGCCAAGGACTGGGGCGTGACGCTGATGTTCGAACCCGGCCGCGTGATCACCGGCAATTCGGGCGTGCTCGTCACCGAAGTCGTGCGCGTGAAGCAGGGCACGGTGAACCCGTTCGTGGTGGTCGACGCCGCGATGAACGACCTTGCCCGTCCCGCGATGTACGATGCCTGGCATGACTTCGCGGCAGTGAAGCCTAGCGGCAAGACGATCACCGCCAACATCGTCGGCCCCATCTGCGAAAGCTCCGACACCTTTGCGATGGGCCGCGAGATCGATGAGGTCGCCGCCGGCGATCTGGCGATCTTCCGCACCGCCGGCGCTTACGGTGCGACGATGGCGAACACGTACAACAGCCGGGCGCTGGTGCCCGAGGTCATGGTCGACGGCGACAAGTGGGCGATCGTGGCCGAGCGTATCGAGCCGGCGACGATCCTGGCTGCCGAAACCGTGCCGGAGTGGCTGAAGCAGGGGTGAGCGGTTGCGCGCCGCTTCGACAGGGCTAGGATCGCCGACATGATCGTCAGCCTGCCCCTGTTCCACCGCGTCGCCGACAGCCCGGTGATCGTGCTTGGCACGGGCGAGGCGGCGGAGGCGAAGCGGCGGCTGGTCCTGCGCGCCGGGGCCGTGCCGTTTGACGATCTGGAGGCGGGTTGCCGTGCCGGCGCCCGGCTCGCTTTCGTCGCGCATCAGGATGCCGCTGCAGCCGAAGCCGATGCCCGGCGGGCGCGGCAGGCGGGGCTGCTGGTCAATGTCGTCGACCGGCCGGCGCTATGCGATTTTACCGTGCCTTCGGTGCTGGACCGTTCGCCCGTTCTGATCGCGATCGGCACGGGCGGGGCTTCGGCCGGTTTGGCAAAGCAGCTTCGGCTACGCCTCGAAGCGCTGCTGCCTGCCTCGCTGGGGCAATTGGCCGATGCGCTTTATACGGCGCGCGCAGCCTTGCGCGCCCGCTTTCCCGACGCGGGTGATCGTCGCCGCGCACTCGATGCCGCGTTGGGTTCGGGCGCGGTGCTGGACCCATTGAGTGCGACTTCCGCTGCCCATGTCGAGAGCTGGTTGGCAGGCGCGGGGATGGAGGCTGGCGGGCGCGTCGAAATAAGGCTGCGCAGCCACGATCCGGAAGACTTGACGCTGCGTGAGGCGCGCCTGCTCGGCTCGGCCGATCTGGTGCTGCATGACGCCGGCGTGTCCCCCGCCGTGCTTGATCGCGCCCGCGCCGATGCCGCGCGCGGCGTGCTCGGCAAACATCGCGAGGACGCCGAGGAGCGCGCGCTGGTCATCGTCCTGCTGGCGCCGCAATAGGTAGTTCACCTTGGCCGCCGCGATCGGAAGAGGGGCGGTTTTTGCGCGAAGCCGGCTTGAATAGCGGGTTATTCAAAGTTAATTATGCATTTATAATTGCAAGGAATTAATTCACGCTGCCCGATAGCCTGCGGCATTTTCGTGCGAACGGCGGTGGCCTATCATGCCAAGGGGAACATTGTGCAGCAGACGGATTTTCCGATACCCATCCTGCCTCGCATCGACATCTCCCGGATACCCGAATTCGGCGATCTGACCGGTTTGTTCGGCGTGTCTGCCGATGCCGCGCGGCGGTATTCGCTGGACGATAACCGCGCCGAACTGCTCGACTGTCTTTACCCCTTCCATCCCGGCGCATGAAAGACGGGTCGAAGAGCGGGGAATGACAGGTTTCGAAATGAATGGGATGGATTGGGAGTCCGGCCAGCGCCGGTTGGCCGCTGTCGTCAGGACCTGGCGCGCCGATGAAGGGACTGCGCCGATGCTGGCGGCACTGGGGCGCTTTGCCGATGGCGCGCCGATCGACGATTGCCCGGCGCTGGCGGATCTTTTCGGCGAGGACGGATCATCCGCCGCACACTTGGTGGGCGCCCTTGTCGATGCCGTGGTGCCGGCACTTCGCGAAAATCCGCTGGGGCAATTGCCGCTGCGCAATGCCCGCCGAAAGACGGCTCACACGCTGCTGCTCGCGCGGGAAAAGGGCGTCAGCCTTGCCGTAACCGTGCATGACGGGGCAGCGCTGGCGGCGCGGCCGACGCCGCACAGCGCGGAATTCGCGCCGGTCGAGACTTGGGTGCGGGTTCTGACCGGAACGGGCATGGCCGAAGCGTGCCTGCGCGATCTCTCGCGGCCGGGCGAGGTCCTTCGGCAGGACATTGCCTTGGCAGAGGGGACCGTGCTGCGCCGTGACGGGCGAAGAGAGGCGATGGAAGTACGCTCCGCGCAAGGCGCGCTGGTGGTCCTGCGCCTTCAGCGCCGTCTGGATGATGACGATCCCGTGTGCGAATTCGCCTTTGAGGATGGCACCTTGCTGCACCGGGCGGCGGGGCGGGCGGAAGATAGCCGGCTGGAACTGGCGGTCGCGGTGCTGGCGGCGCAAGGCCGCCGAGACGCGGTGCCTGCGCTGGGGCGGATCGTTTCGGGTTCATCCGCGCCCTCGCTGCGCTGGTCGGCTCTGCGGGCGGTGCTGGCGCTGGATACCCGGGCCGGCCTGGTGCTGCTGGGCGAGCTTGCCGATGGCGACGAGCCGGCGCTGGCGGCCGCCGCCGCGGGGGTCCTGCGGGACTTGCTGGCCGAATGGCCCGAACTGGAAAAGGTGGCGCAATGGCGCGGGTAATGACACGGCGCGATCCAACCGAGGCTTCGCTGGCCGAATGCACCGAGGCGCTGGCGACCTGGGGATTCGATCCGGACGACGAAGTCAGCCTCTCGCACGCGGCCAACTGGCTGCAGCGGTTGGGCAACGATCGCCTGTTTCTGGGCGATGTTCTGGTCGACCTGCTTGCGGGGCTGGCTTCGGTGCCCGCCGATGCCGAAGGCCTGGCCACGGGCGGCCCGCAAACGGTAATGCTGGTGCCGCCCGGACGCGGCAACTTTTCGATCCGGGCGCGCATCTGGCCGTCGCCGAGAGAGGCCGTCTATCGCGCCAGCGGCCCGATCGCTTGCGGCTATGGCGAAGCGCACGATTTCGCGGGCGACGTGCTCTCGCTCGGCTATTTCGGCCCCGGCTATCTGGGCGAGGACTACGAATACGGCGCCGAAGCGGTGATCGGCCACGCGGGAGAGCGGGTGGAACTGCGTCTGGTGGGCCGCGGGCCGCTCGACGAAGGGCGCATGGTCCACTACCGCGCTCGGCGCGACGTGCTGCTGCGCCAACCGCCGGAGGCGCTTTCGGTATCGCTGGACCTTGTTCACACCGACCCGACGCAAGGCTGGGAAAGTCGGCATGCCTTCGATGTTACCCGGGGTGAGATTACCGACCTGCTGGGCCACGGCCCTTCGGAGAGCTTCCTGCGCGTGGCGGTGGCGCTGGGCGGGGAAGAGGCGGCGGACCTTGCCTTTCGCTTCGGCCGGACCCACCCCAGCGACCGCATGCGGCTGGTCGCCTGGCAGGCGCTGGCGGCGCAGGCGGACGATCTTGATGCGCGCGATGCTGTTTGGGCAGCTGCGGAACGATCCGGCAGCCGCTTGGTGGAGCAGGAAGCCAAAGCGCGGCGCACCGGGACGTGAAGGTGCCAACGCGGCCGCGACTGCGCCGATGGCTTCGCAGAGTCGCAAGGGCGGCAACCGGGATGGGGCTCGGGGCCTGGCTGATGTTGTCGCTTGTCGTTTGGCAGAAGCCAGACTTGGCGCAGCCATTGCACCCCTATTGTAATGCCGCCTACTTCATCATGATGCTCGGCGTATTCGGAGTGCAAACCACTGGCCGTGCGCGGGCGGTCAATCGTCAGGGGGCGGACTGGAGCGGAGCGATGACCGTGCTGCTTTGTGGGGCAGCGGGCGGGATCGCGATTTGGTGGAGCGCATGGCCGGCGCGTATTTTCGTCATGATTGCCGTGGCAGTCGTGACATTGATGCTCGCGGCGGGGGCGGCGTGGTTCGCTTGGCGCCATCGCGGCGACATCGGCGAACTGCGCTTCGAAACCAACCGGTCGCCGGAATGAGAGCTTAGAACATCCCGCCGGCCAGCGCATCGATCGCGCCTTGCAGGATTACGGCGGCGGCGGCGGAATCGATGCGGGTGGCGCGCTTGGCCCGGCTCATGTCCTGTTCGATCAGCCCGCGTTCCGCGCCGCTGGTGGACCAGCGTTCGTCCCACAGCAGAATCGGCAGGCCCAGCGCGGCAAGGTTGCGGGCATAGGCGCGGCTCGATTGCGAACGGGGGCCTTCGGAGCCGTCCATGTTGAGCGGCAGGCCGATGACCAGGCCCTTGATCGATCGTTCGCGGATCAGTTCTTCCAGCAGCACCTTGTCCGCGCCGAACTTGCCGCGTTTCAGCGTCTTGCCGGGCGAGGCGAAGCGCCAGCCGGCGTCGCAGAAGGCGGTGCCGATAGTCTGGGTGCCCAGGTCGAGCCCGAGCAATGCGCCGCCCGTTTCCGGCAATGCGTCCCGGTATTCGAGCGCGCCGGTGGTGATCACTGTGCCGTCTGCCATCAAGGCCGTCCTCTTCGCGAATGGACGGCCCTCATAGAGAGGTCACGTGCTCCGGGGAAGCGGGGGCGAGATCGTCGTTCAGCTGGGCCTGGCGTTCCAGCCAGATCTTGATCATCGCCACCAGCGGATCGGCCAGTGCCAGCCCCAACAGGCCGAACAGCACGCCCATGATCAGCTGCGCCGCCAGCACCAGCGCGGGCGGCAGGTCCACCGCCTTGCGGGCGATGACCGGCACGATCAGGTAGCCGTCGATCAGATGGATCAAGGCGTAGACGAAGATCGTGTAGAGCCCCATCTCATAGCTGCCGGAAAAGCCGACAAGGATCATCAGCAGGCCCGAAATCGGCGCGCCGATGTTGGGCAGGAAGGCCAGCAGGCCGGTGATCAGCGCCAGCAGGGTCGCCATCGGCACGCCGTAGATTTCCAGCATGACCCAGGTGAACAGGCCTTCCACCGTCATGCCGATCACGCGGCCGAGCAGCAGGCGGCGCAAGGCCTGGCCCATGATCCCTGCCGTTTCCTCGAAATGTTCACGGCGGTCGTGGGGCAGCATCCAGCCCACCCCGCGCCGGTACAGCAGCGGTTCGAGCGCGAAGTAGATGCCCAGCACCAGTATCAGGAACAGCGTGGTGAGCCCGCCGATCAGGCCGCCGACCATGCGCGTGACTTGCCCGATGCCGCCGCCCACGCCGCTGACCGCCTCCTTGGCGAGCGAGCGCATGTCGGTGACGCGCAGCCCGAAACCGTGGCTTTCCAGCCAGACGGCGCCGCGATGGAACTGGCTTTCCAGGGTAGCGGGAAGTTCCGCGGCCTGCGCGGCGATCTGGCTGCCGGCGAAATCGCCCATCCAGATCACGAAGGCCAGCGCCAGCAACAGCACCAGCGCCACGCGCCAGCCGCGCGGGATCTTCAGCACTTTGCCAAGCAGGCGGGCGCCGCCGTCGATCAGCGCGGCAACCACCACGCCGCCGAAGATCACCAGCAACGATTGCGACAGGAACACGACCAGCGCGAAAAGCGCGGCCATGCCGATCCACACGAAGGCCTTGCGCGCCTCTGTGCGGATCAGCGGGTCGGCAATGTCGGTCGGCCCGGTGCGCTCCTCAAGGGGGACGGTCCCTTCCGGGGGCGAGGAGTGACCCGGTCCGCTCACTTCCAGGCCTTGGCGGGATCGACGGGCGGGCGCAGGCTGGAGAAGGCACGGCCCTCACGCAGGGCCCGCCACCAGCTCAGCGGGTTCCAGGTCTGGGTGCCGTCCAGCGAGAAGGTGATGAATTCGGCGCGGCCGCCGATATTGGTCAGCGGCACCGGGCCGCCAAGCCCACCGCTGGGCTGGCCGAACATGTCCAGTTCGAACGGGGCGCGGCTGTCCGCCGAGCGGTCGCGGTCGTCGCCCATCAGGAACACATGGCCTTCGGGCACCTTGATCTCCGGATAATTGTCCAGCTCCTGATCGATGTAGTCGATCACATCGTAACTGGCACCGTTGGGCAAGGTTTCACGATAGGTCGGCAATTCGTACACTTCCTTGCCGCTGGGCAGGCGGGTGCGGAACTGTTCGAAGCCATCATAGCAGTGGCCGGGCTCGGCATCGCCTTCGCAGCGTAGCGAATCGTCAGCGGGAATGCGCACCGGCGGCTCCATCTCACGCGGGACGAAGGTGCCGTTCAGGCGGATGCGGCCGTCGATCACCGCGATCCGGTCTCCCGGCCGCGCGACCACGCGCTTGATCAGGTCGGCCGTGCGGTTGCCGGGCACGACGATCACGATGTCGCCATATTCGGGCGTGCGTTCGAAGATATGCCAGGTGCTGCGCGGCAGCAGGTGGAAGCTGATTGACGACCAGTTCCAGCCATAGGGATACTTGGAAACCACCAGCCGGTCGCCCACCAGCAGGTTCGGCATCATCGAGATCGACGGGATGTAGAACGGCTTGGCGATCAGCGAGTGGAACGCCAGCACGCCCAGCAGCATCAGCGCCAGCCCGCGCAATTCCTGCAGCCAGTTGACCTTTTCCTTCTCGGCCGCCTTGGCAGGCGTGTTTTCAGGTGCGGAGGTCTGGGGAAGGTCTTCTGCCATGGTGAGGGCGCAGAACTCGAATCAGGATTGGGGGAGGGGACGGGCTTCGATGATCACGAAGGCCTGGGCCCATGGGTGATCGTCCGTGAGCGTTAGGTGAATGACGGCCTCATGGCCAGCCGGAACCATGCTTTCCAGCCGGGTTTTTGCGCCGCCGGTCAGCGCCAGGGTCGGCGCGCCGGAAGGGGCGTTGACCACGCCGATGTCCTTCATGAACACGCCGGCCTTGAAGCCGGTGCCCACCGCCTTGGAAAACGCCTCTTTTGCCGCGAAGCGCTTGGCCAAGGTACCGGCGATGGTGTGCGGACGACGGGCGGCCTTGGCCCGCTCGACCTCGGTGAAGACGCGCTGGAGGAAGCGCCCGCCATAGCGGTCGAGCGAATTTTGGATCCGCTCGATATTGCAGAGGTCGGAGCCCAGGCCGATGATCACGACGAACCTCCCAGCTCGTCGCCCCAGCGAAAGCTGGGGGCGCTCTCAATCAAGCACTGCGCCAGCGGCACGCGATCCCGGCGTTCGCTGGGATGACGGGGGAAGAATCGGTCCTTCACCGCACTTCGTCCATCAGGGCGCGCATCTTCTTCACGCTTGCCTCCAGCCCGCAGAAAATGGCTTCACCGATCAGATAGTGACCGATGTTGAGTTCCGCGAGTTGCGGAATGGCGGCAATCGGCTGCACGTTGTCGTACGTGAGACCGTGGCCGGCGTGCGGCTCGATGCCGTTCTTGGCGGCCAGCGCGGCCATGTCGACGATGCGGCGCAGTTCCACCGCGACCTGCTCGCCCTCGGCATGGGCATATTCGCCGGTGTGGAACTCCACCACTTGCGCGCCCAGCTTCATCGCCGCTTCGATCTGGCGCGGTTCGGGGGCGATGAACAGGCTGACGCGCACGCCGGCATCGGCCAGCCGCGAAACGATGGGGGCAAGGCGGTTGTGCTGCCCGGCCGCGTCCAGCCCGCCCTCGGTCGTCCGCTCCTCGCGCCGTTCGGGCACGATGCAGGCGGCGTGCGGCTTGTGGCGCAGCGCGATCTCCAGCATCTCGTCCGTCGCGGCCATTTCCAGATTGATCGGCAGGCCGGTGGCGGCGGCCACGCGCTCCAGATCCTCGTCGCGGATATGGCGGCGATCCTCGCGCAAGTGGACGGTGATGCCGTCGCCTCCCGCTGCCGCCACGATCTGCGCGGCGCGGGCCGGATCGGGATGTTCGCCGCCGCGCGCATTGCGGATGGTGGCGACGTGGTCGATGTTCACGCCAAGGCGCAGGCGGGACGGATTGAGCACGGAAGTCATCGGCAGTTCACCATGGAAAGCACGTCATAGGCAAAACCCTCTTGTTTCCAGGGATCGCCGTAATTCGCGGGACGGTGGCGCGAAAAGAAGATCACCGCGCGCCCGGTGCGGGGAAGCAGATAATTGCGATGTTCGAAACCGGCAATAAGTCCTTGCCGTTCGACCACGCGTTCTTCGGTGGCGCAGCCCGAAAGCCGGCTGGGAAAAATCCACTGGAAGAAGCCGTAAAAGCCGTTTTCGCGGGTGGATTGCCACATCGCCTCCCGCTCCGGCGCCTTCAGCAAGGCGCCGGAGAGCAGGGCGTGGTCGAAGCGCCAGAGATCGCGAATCGTCCCATAGGCGCCGCCGGACGCGCCGTAGACGCCCAGATTCAGCAGCGGATCGATCGCGCTGTACGCGCCATTGGGCAAGACTTGCCCGGCCGGACGTGGGCCGAGGGAATAGAGGCCGATGCTCCTCGCGCCGGTCGGGCGGGAGATTCGCTCGGTCAGCAGATCCGCGAACCGCTTGCCGGTTACGCGGTGCAGTACTTCGGCCAGCACGATGGTGTCGCAATTGTTGTATTCGAAGCCGGCAGGCGGCGCGGCGCGGGCGGGGCCGGCGCAAAAGGCACTGGCGGCGGCTTCCGGCGTGACTGCGGCGGAACCGTAGAAGGCGGGCACGCCCTGGGCGTCGGCCGGGCTCTCGTCGGGTTGCGGCAAGCCGCTGTCATGACGGAGCAGGTCGCGAATGCGGATATGTGCGGCCTGCGGGGCCTGCCACTCGGGCCAGTATCGCGTGACCGGCGCGTCCAGCTCGATCCGGCCCGCTGCCACTTCCTGCATGGCGATCACGGCGGCGAGTTGCTTGGTGATCGAAGCCCAGCGCCAGACGGCATCGGCAGGAACCGGATCGGGGCCGAGGGTCAGGATCTGAAACGTGCCGTCCTGCTCACCAATCAGGATTGTGCCGTCGAATCGCTCGGTCTCGGCACGATCACGGATTCGGTCGGCGAGAGAGGGGGTGGACGCCCATGCCGCGACCGGGAAAGCGAGTATCGCCAGAGCGATAGCCAGCTTGCCGGGAAGCCGCATGGACATCGTTTGGCCGCTCTCAGGCCTGCGCGCGGCTGCCCGGCTTGACGGCCTGGGTGGCAGCCAGTTCCGGCGGCAGTTCATCCGGCGCGTAAGTCGGGAAATTGAGCGCGACGAGCGGGAAATAGGGCACGCCCAGATCCACGGAGCCGCCCGAACGGTCCACCAGCGATGCGGCCGCGATCACTTCGCCGCCGGCTTCCTCGATCGCCTTGATCGCCTCGCGGCTGGAAAGGCCGGTGGTCACGACGTCTTCCACCATCAGCACCTTGTCGCCCGGTTCCAGCGCAAAGCCGCGGCGAAGCTCGAAAGTGCCGGTGGGGCGCTCGACGAACATCGCGTCAACTTGCAGCGCGCGGCCCATTTCCTGGCCGATGATGACGCCGCCCATGGCCGGCGAGACCACCTTGTCGATCGTCTTGCGAATATCGTGGGGGAGTTTTGCAGCCAGCGCCACGGCGAGTCGCGCGGCGCGATCGGGGTTCATCAGAACCCGGGCGCACTGCAGGTAATGCGCGCTGTGACGGCCCGAGGAAAGCAGGAAATGCCCCTCAAGCAAGGCCTTGCTGGCGCGGAACTCGATGAGGACGTCTTCTTCCTGCATGGCGGCGTAATCCTTTGGTGCAATTTGCAATGTTCGGGCGCGATATCGCGCCATGGGGGAGCGAAAATCCCCTAGAGGCGCTTGAGACCAGCGGCAAGGCCGCGTATAGCCCCCTGAGAAGGGGGGCAAAAGCCTCCGCAACAGGGGTGCGCGCTTGGGAGGCGACTCTTTCTGGAGACGTCACTCCAGGCGCGAATAAGAAACGGGAAAGCGCTGAATCCATGACATTGGGCAAGACCGTTCGTAATTTGGGTGAGGCTGCAAAGGCCTTTGGATTGGCAATTTCCGCGTTCGGTGCCGTTTTCGGCGCCTCTGCCGCTGCCTACGCGGCGGAAGCGGCTGCGGCCGGACCTGTAACTGCGCCTGTCGCCGGATACACGCCGATGAAGCCGACGCCGGGTATCGGCATGCCGGTGGACGGCGCGATCGGCCTGCAACACGAATATTCGAAGATCGGCGAATATGGTGAGTGGATACACGACATCGTGTTGATGCCGATCATCACGATCATCACCGTGCTGGTGCTGTTCCTGCTGCTCGTCATCGTGGTGCGTTTCAACCGCCGCGCCAATCCGGTTCCTTCGAAGACCAGCCACAACACCATTCTCGAAGTGGTGTGGACGCTGCTGCCCGTGCTGATCCTGATCGGCATCGCGGTCCCCTCGATCGACCTGATCGCCAAGCAGTACAAGCCGGCCCCCAAAGGCGCGCTGACCATCAAGGTCACCGGCAACCAGTGGTTCTGGACTTACGGCTATCCCGACAATGGCGATTTCGAAGTCGTTTCGAACATGCTCAACATCCCCGGCCAACCGGTGATCAACAACGGCGTGCGCGAAGTGGGTTCCAAGCCCTGGGACGGCCCCTCGCACCTTGAAGTGGACAACCGCATGGTCGTGCCGGTGGGCGAACCGATCCGCCTGCAGATCACCGCGGCGGACGTGATCCACTCGTTCGCGGTCCCCTCGCTCTGGTTCAAGCTTGACGCGGTTCCCGGCCGCATCAACGAGAAGGTCCTCCTGGTCGAAAGGCCGGGCGTCTACTACGGCCAGTGCTCCGAACTGTGCGGTGCCAAGCATGGTTACATGCCGATCGCGGTGGAGGCGCTGCCCCGTGCGCAATACGATGCCTGGGTCCTGACCCACGCCGGCGGCGTGATCGACGGACAGGCCAAGCCCGCAGCGGCTCCGGCCGCTGCCGCCGGCGCGGCACCGGCAGCGACTGCCACGGCGGAAGCTTCCGAAGCTGCCCCCACGGCCGGCGCGGCCGACGCCAACGCAGCCGCCGAATAAGAGCGAATTGAAGGACAGGGTCCCGACCATGGCTACCACCGCAGACCACTTCCAGGGCCACGCCGAAGGGCACGGCCACTCGGATCACGATCACAAGCCGGCCTTCTTCGCCCGCTGGTTCATGTCCACCAACCACAAGGACATCGGCACGATGTACCTGATCTTCGCGATCATCGCGGGGATCATCGGCGGCGCCGTTTCCGGCGTCATGCGCGCCGAACTGGCCGAACCCGGCATTCAGTACCTGGGCTTCTTCGCCAAGCTGGTGGGTGACAATCCCGACGATTTCAACGCCACGCTGCACATGTGGAACGTGCTGATCACCGCCCACGGCCTGATCATGGTGTTCTTCATGGTCATGCCCGCCATCATCGGCGGCTTTGGCAACTGGTTCGTGCCGCTGATGATCGGCGCGCCGGACATGGCCTTCCCGCGCATGAACAACATCTCGTTCTGGCTGACGGTGGCGGGCTTCTGCTCGCTGATGTGCTCTGCCTTCGTGCCGGGCGGCACGGGCATGGGCGCCGGCACCGGCTGGACGGTCTATGCGCCGCTTTCCACTTCGGGCTCGGTCGGCCCGGCGGTCGATTTCGGCATCTTCGCGCTGCACCTTGCCGGTGCCGGCTCGATCATGGGCGCGATCAACTTCATCACCACCATCTTCAACATGCGTGCCCCGGGCATGACCATGCACAAGATGCCGCTGTTCGTGTGGTCGGTGCTGGTCACCGCCTTCCTGCTGCTGCTGGCGCTGCCGGTGCTTGCCGCCGCGATCACCATGCTGCTGACCGATCGCAACTTCGGCACGACTTTCTTCGATCCCGCCGGTGGCGGCGATCCGGTGCTCTACCAGCACCTGTTCTGGTTCTTCGGCCACCCCGAAGTCTACATCATGATCCTGCCGGGCTTCGGCATCATCTCGCAGATCGTTTCCACCTTCTCGAAGAAGCCGGTGTTCGGCTACCTCGGCATGGCCTACGCCATGGTCGCGATCGGCGTGGTCGGCTTCATCGTCTGGGCGCACCACATGTACGCCACCGGCATGTCGGTGAACACGAAGATGTACTTCACCGCCGCCACCATGGTCATCGCGGTGCCCACCGGCATCAAGATCTTCTCGTGGATCGCCACGATGTGGGGTGGTTCGGTCGAGTTCAAGAGCCCGATGGTCTGGGCGATCGGCTTCATCTTCTTGTTCACCGTCGGCGGCGTCACTGGTGTCGTTCTGGCGAACGGCGGCGTCGACGACGTGCTGCATGACACGTATTATGTGGTGGCCCACTTCCACTACGTGCTCTCGCTGGGCGCGGTGACCGCGCTCTTCGCCGGCTTTTACTACTGGTTCCCGAAGATGAGCGGGCGGATGCATTCCGAATTCCTCGCCCACGTCCATTTCTGGATCTTCTTCGTCGGCGTGAACATGATCTTCTTCCCGATGCACTTCCTCGGGCTGCAGGGCATGCCGCGCCGTTATCCGGACTATGCAGAGGCCTATCACTACTGGAACCACTTCGCGACGATCGGCTACATGATCATGGCCGTCAGCATCGTGGTCTGGCTGATCAACATCGTCTACGCCTTCGCCGCCGGCAAGAAGGCCGAAGACAACTACTGGGGCGAAGGTGCCACCACGCTGGAGTGGACGCTGAGCAGCCCGCCGCCGTACCACCAGTTCGAGACGCTTCCCGTCATCGGCGAAACGGCGCACCACTAAGCCGCTATCGAACGCCGCCCGGACCCGGTTCCGGGCGGCGTTTCGGTATCGGCGTCCCGCGTTGCTCCACGCAGGCCCTCGCTTTTGCGGCGCTTGCGGGTGTATGGGCCCAACACCATGACCACCTCGATTCCCTCTTCCACGACCGCCCAAGCTGCAGCTGTTTCGGCCGCAGCCCCCTTGCCCGCCGATTGGCGCGACCTTTTCGCGCTGACCAAGCCGCGGGTGATGACCCTTGTGATCTTCACGGGAATCTGCGGGCTTCTCGCCGCGCCGGAACGCATTCACCCGATTCTCGCCTTCACGGCGATCCTCTGCATCGCCATGGGCGCCGGCGGTGCCGCCGCGCTCAACCAGTGGTGGGAGGCCGATCTCGACGCCGGGATGAAGCGCACCGCCAATCGCCCGCTGCCGCAGGGCCGCATCGATCGCACCACCGCGCGTGACTTCGCCGGCGTGCTTTGCGCCGCCTCGGTCTTCCTGATGGGCTTTGCGGTGGGCTGGCTGCCCGCGGCGATCCTGGCGATCTCGATTTTCTACTACGCCGTGGTCTACACGATCTGGCTGAAGCCGCGCACGCCGCAGAACATCGTGATCGGCGGCGGCGCCGGCGCGTTTCCGCCGCTGATCGGTTGGGTCGCGGCCACCGGGCACGTCTCGCTGATGCCGGTGCTGCTGTTCGCCATCATCTTCTTCTGGACGCCGCCGCATTTCTGGGCGCTCGCGCTGTTCGTGAAGAGCGATTACGCCAAGGTCGGCATCCCGATGATGCCGGTGGTCGCGGGCGAAAAGTCCACGCGGCGCCAGATCCTGCTTTACGCCGTTTTGCTGCTGCCCCTGGCCGTGCTGCCCTGGGTGATCGGCGGCACGCACGCGATCTACGGCATTTCGGCACTCGTGCTTTCCAGCCTGTTCCTCGTCTCCTCGATCCGCGTGGGCCTACGCGAACGCAGCGGCCCTGACGATACGATGAAGCCGGAGAAGCAGCTGTTCGCCTTCTCGATCGTCTATCTCTTCGCCCTGTTCGGGGCGCTGGTGGTCGATCGCTTCATCGTCCTGTGAAAAGAGGCCTCATGACCGAATCGCACATCGAACCCGGCCAGCCTGACCCGCGCAACCCGCAGGACATCCGCCGCAGCCGAAACAGGGTGCTGGGGCTCGGTCTGGCGGCTTTCGTGATTCTGGTGTTCTTCATCTCCATCGCGAAGATGAGCTGATCATGGCCCAGGGGACGGCCGGCGGGACGGCCACGGAAACGCGCAGCAACAAGCGCGTCGCGTTCATCGCCCTGTCGATGGCTGTAGGGATGCTGGGGCTGGGTTTCGCCTCCGTCCCACTCTACCGGATCTTCTGTCAGGTGACCGGGTATGACGGCACCACCCGCCGCGTGGACGAGGCGCAGGCCGCGGCCGTGCAGGTGACCGACAAGACGATGTCGATCCGCTTCGACGCCAATGTCGAACGCGGAATGCCGTGGCAGTTCAAGCCGCTCCAGCGTACCGATACGGTGACCATCGGAGAGCGCGACATGGCGCTTTTCTGGGCCAAAAACGATTCCGACAAGGTGATAACTGGCACCGCCAGCTTCAATGTGGAGCCGGAACAGGCGGCCCGCTATTTCAACAAGATCCAGTGCTTCTGCTTCACCGAACAGACGCTGCAGCCGGGTGAGGCGGTGAAGATGCCGGTGATCTATTACGTCGATCCGGGCATCCTGAGCGATCCCGACAACAAGGACGTGCAGCAGATCACCCTCAGCTACACCTTTCACGTGACCGGCATCGCCGATGCGGGAGCGGACGCGAAGGCACTGGACCGCAAGCAGACAGGCGGTTAAGGCCTTACACAAGAAATAAATCACGGGGGAACGAACAGCCCCCGCAAAGATTCGAACAGGCAGATTCGAGCAACGGGGACGAAGGCGCCATGGCCGGTACCAAGAACCACGATTACCATATTCTTCCGCCGGACATCGCGCCGCTGGCGACCACTATCGGTGCGTTCACGTTCACGACCGGCATGGTGCTGTTCATGCACAAGATGCCCGGCGGCGCTTTCGTGCCCTGGCTGGGCCTCTCCAT
Organism: Sphingomonas sp. BL-S-28; assembly: GCF_055521515.1. Classification (NCBI taxonomy): domain Bacteria; kingdom Pseudomonadati; phylum Pseudomonadota; class Alphaproteobacteria; order Sphingomonadales; family Sphingomonadaceae; genus Sphingomonas; species Sphingomonas sp. BL-S-28. The sequence goes on along the minus strand of NZ_CM145484.1, from coordinate 90,727 downwards.
CCTGCTCGCCTCGATGTTCATGTGGTTCTCCAAGATCATCAAGGAAGCGCACGCGGGCGATCACACGCCGATCGTCCAGTTGCACCAGCGCTACGGCATGATTCTGTTCATCGCTTCGGAGGTGATGTTCTTCGTCGGCTGGTTCTGGGCCTTCTTCGATTTCTCGCTGTTCCCCTCGACCATTGCCGAGGTGGTCGGTGGCCAGTGGCCGCCCAAGGCGATCGAGGCGGTGATGGATCCGTTCGACCTGCCGCTGCTGAACACGCTGATCCTGCTCTGCTCGGGCACCACGGTTACCTGGGCGCACCACTCGCTGATCCACGGCGATCGCGACGGGCTGAAGAAGGGCCTTTGGGCGACGGTGCTGCTGGGCCTGCTGTTCACCTCGATCCAGGCTTACGAGTACATCCACGCCCCGTTCCCCTTCGGCCAGAACACGTATGGTTCGGCGTTCTACATGGCGACCGGCTTCCACGGCTTCCACGTGATCGTCGGCACCATCATGCTGATCGTTTGCCTGGTGCGCGCCTACAAGGGCGACTTCACGCCGCGCCAGCACTTCGGCTTCGAAGCGGCGGCCTGGTATTGGCACTTTGTCGACGTGGTGTGGCTGTTCCTCTTCGTCGCGATCTACATCTGGGGCGGCTGGGGCCACCCGACGCACTGATCGCCGCAGGACGGCATTCGCATTATCCCCGAAGGGCAGTCGGACACGCGTCGGCTGCCCTTTCGGTTTCTGGCCTTTCGGTTTCTGGCCTTCCGCTTTCCTATGGGTGACCGCTTGCCCCGTATCCCGATCCTTCCGACCATTCTCGTCCTTGCCGCCGTCGGAGTGATGGTCTGGCTCGGCTTCTGGCAGCTACGCCGGCTGGACGAGAAGGAGTCGCTGCTTGCGCACTACGCTGCCGCGCAGACGACAGGTGCGCAAGTCGCCTGGCCTAAAGGAGAGGCGGCGGAGAAGGATCTGCTTTACCGCCATGCGCGGATCGACTGCGTAAGCGTCACCAACCGCTCCAGCATGGCCGGTCGCAATGCGAAGGGCGAATCGGGGATGGCGCAGACGGTGCAGTGTGTGCAGGCGGATGGATCGAAGGCGCTGGTCGTGCTCGGCTGGTCGCGCCTGCCGATGGCGGAGGGCGGCTGGACCGGCGGCACGCTGCACGGCGTAATCGCGCCGGGGCCGCGTCTGGTTGCCGTGCCGGCCGTGGCGGGACTGGAGGCCAATGCCATTCCCGATCCGTCCGAAATTCCCAACAACCACTTTGCCTATGCGGTCCAGTGGTTCGTCTTCGCGGCGACGGCGCTGGTGATTTATGCGCTGGCGCTGATGAAGCGGGGGCGGAAGTGAGCCGCTGCATGAGCGTTTTCTAAAACCACCCCTAACCCTCGTCATTCCCGCGAAGGCGGGGATCCCGCTTTTCTTTCGGCGTCCGGGTGAGAAGGAAGCGGGGCCCCCGCCTTCGCGGGGGCGACGAAGAGATGCGGGTATCGTCGCAGAACTACACGCCCCTTTAGGAATTGTTCGCGCGCCAGCCCAACGACAGGCTTTTCATTTCGCGCCCCTCCGGCTAACCGCGCCGTCATGGACTACATCAGCACCCGCGGCAGCGCACCGGCGCTCGACTTCGAAGGCGCCACGCTCGCCGGTCTCGCATCCGACGGCGGGCTTTACGTGCCGCGTGAATGGCCGCGCTTCTCGGCCGAAGAGATCGCCGCGATGGCAGGGCTGCCCTATGCCGAGCTGGCCGCGAAGATCATGTTCCCCTTCGTCGAAGGCAGCCTGACTTATGACCGCCTGCTGGAACTGACGACTCAGGCTTACGGCCGCTTCGCGCACAAGGCGGTGACGCCGCTGAAGCAGCTGGACGAGCAGCAATGGGTGTTGGAACTGTTCCACGGCCCGACGCTGGCGTTCAAGGACGTGGCGCTACAACTGCTGGGCCTGCTGTTCGAGGAATTCCTCGGCCGTTCGGAGCGTAACCTGACCATAGTCGGCGCGACTTCGGGCGACACCGGCTCCGCCGCGATCGACGCGGTCGCGGGCCGTGCCAAGGTCGACATCTTCATGCTGCACCCCAAGGGCCGCGTGTCCGACGTGCAGCGCCGCCAGATGACCACGGTGCTGGCGCCCAACGTCCACAACATCGCCATCGAAGGCTCGTTCGACGACGCGCAGGCCACCGTGAAGCGCATGTTCAACGACAAGGCGATGACCGACCGCTTCGCCATCGGTGCGGTGAACTCGATCAACTGGGCGCGCCTGATGGCGCAGGTGGTCTATTACTTCGCTGCCGGGCTTCAGCTGGGCGCGCCGCACCGCAAGGTCGCCTTCTCGGTGCCGACCGGCAACTTCGGCGATGTCTTCGCCGGTTATGTCGCCGCGCAGATGGGCCTGCCGGTCGAGAAGCTGATCGTTGCCACCAACGTCAACGACATCCTCCACCGCGCACTGGCAGAGGGCGACTACTCGCAGGGCACCGTCACGCCGACCGCCGCCCCTTCGATGGACATTCAGGTCTCGTCGAACTTCGAACGCCTGCTGTTCGACCTGAACGGCCGTGACGGCAAGGCGCTGGCCGAGCAGATGTCCGGGTTCGAAGCGACCAAGGCCATGCAACTGACGAACGCGCAGCGTGAAGGCGCCGCCGCGCTGTTCTCCTCCGCCCGCACCGATGCCGACGAAATGGCGCAGGCCATCCGCTGGGCCTGGGAGAACTGCGGCGAGCTGATCGATCCGCACACCGCCTGCGGCCTTTTCGCTGCCCGCACTGCCGGCATCGACGCCAGCATCCCGGTCGTCACGCTCGCCACCGCGCATCCGGCGAAGTTCCCCGACGCGGTCGAACGCGCCACCGGCCAGCGCTCGGGCCTGCCCGCGCGCGTCGGCGACTTGTTCGAGCGCGAAGAGAAGTGCGTCGACTTGACCGGCGACTACGACTCGATCGCTGATTTCGTGGCCCAGCATGCGAGCCCGAAGATCTGATGGCACGCCTGGAAACCCAACCCGTCATCCTCGCCGGAGAGGGCTGGGACGATTACGGCCTTGTCGATTCGGGCCACGGCCGCAAGCTGGAGCGCTATGGCGACTACCGCTTCGTGCGCCCCGAACCGCAGGCGATGTGGACCCCGCGCCTCGAAAACTGGGACGCGCACGGCGAATTCGTGCCCGGCTCGGACGAGGACGGCGGCGGCAGGTGGCAGTTCGATAGGCCAGTGCCGCGCGATGGCTGGCCGCTGGCGTGGAACGAGGTCCGCTTCACCGCGCAGTGCACCCCGTTTCGCCATCTCGGCTTCTTCCCGGACATGGCGCCGGTGTGGGACTGGATGCGTGAAATGCTCGCCGGTCGGGACGATGCCAATACGCTGAACCTGTTCGGCTATACTGGCGTCGGCTCGCTCGCGCTGTCGGCGCATGGCCCGGTCACCCATGTCGATGCCTCGAAGAAGTCGGTTGGTCAGGCGCGTGAGAACGCGGCGCTGGCGGGGCTGGAGGATCGTCCGGTCCGCTGGCTGATCGACGATGCTGCCAAGTTCACCGCGCGCGAAGTGCGCCGGGGCAAGCGCTATGACGGCATCATCCTCGATCCGCCGAAGTTCGGGCGCGGGCCCACGGGCGAAACGTGGCGTCTGGAAGAGAACCTGCCCGGCCTGCTGGCCGATTGCCGCCAGCTTCTGGATGGCGACAGCAAGTTCCTGTTCCTCACCGTCTACGCCGTGCGCATGTCCTCACTGGCGCTGGCCGGGCTGATGGAAGAACTGTTCCGCGATCTGCCCGGAACCATCGAGCATGGCGACCTTTCGGTCCGCGAAGACACCCTTCGACAGGCTCAGGATGAGCGGGATGGTCGCCTGCTGCCGACGGCAATCTTCGCACGTTGGCGGAATAACGGCTAAGAGCCCCCGCCATGACCGATTCGCTTATCCTCGAAGTCGCCGATTTCGAACACGACGTTCTCACCGGGATTTACTCGGAAGAGACCGGTAAGCCGCAGCCGCTGCGCTTCACCATCCAGGTCTCGATGAAGCCGATCGACCGCTACACGCCCGATACGCCGCTGGCCGAGAGCAAGAACTACATGGACCTCAAGTTCGCGGCCAGCGATGCGCTGCCGCAGGGTGTCCATTTCAAGCTGATCGAGGCGGTGGCCGATCACGTCTGCGAAACGCTGTTCCTGCAGGACGCGCGGATCGAGGCGGTGACGGTGAAGATCGTCAAGCTGGCGATTGCCGAAGCGGGCGAGAAGATCGGCATCACGCTCACCCGGCACCGCCGTTGAGCGTGATCCTGCGGGTGGGGCCGCTGGCGGAAAATCCGCTGGATGCAGCCGCGCAGTTCCATGCCGAAGTCTTGCCGCTTGCGCGCGCAGCGCTGATCGAAAGCGCAGTGGTGACGCTGGTTTTCGCCGTTGCCGATCACACCCATCGCGGCTGGCGCCTTGCCGCCGTGCAGGGGTTGGCCCGCGATCATGCACCGGTGCGGATCAATGCGCTGGAGGGCGACGATCAGCCTGCCATCGATGCCGCCGCCGCCTATTTGACCACGGCTGAAAGCGTGACCGGACAATTGCTGCGCATCGATGGAACCGGCGTCGGAGCAATGCTATAGCAGGGGCATGAGCGCACCAACGCCCGCACCAATGCCTCTGGTCGATCAGTTCCGACGCCGCATCACCTACCTGCGGCTTTCGGTGACCGATCGGTGCGATCTGCGCTGTTCCTACTGCATGCCCGAACGCATGACCTTCCTGCCCAGGAAGGACGTTCTTTCGCTCGACGAACTGCACAAGCTGGCGCTCGGCTTCATCGGCCGCGGCGTAACCAAGCTGCGCCTGACCGGCGGCGAACCGCTGGTGCGGCGTGACGTGATCGAGCTTGTCCGCGCCCTTGGCCGCAAGCTGGGAGACGGGTTGGAGGAACTGACGCTCACCACCAATGCCACGCGCCTTGCGGAATTCGCGGACGATCTGGCAACGGCCGGCGTGCGGCGGATCAACGTCTCGCTGGACACGCTGGACCGTGCGACGTTCGAACGCATTTCGCGCCGCGATTCGCTGCCGCAAGTGCTGGACGGGCTGGCGGCGGCCAAGGCGGCGGGGTTGGCGGTGAAGCTCAATACCGTGGCGCTGAAGGGGCTGAACGAGGGCGAGATTCCCGACATCGTCGCCTGGGCGCATGGACAGGGCTTCGATTCCACGCTGATCGAGGTGATGCCGCTGGGCGATGTGGAGGAAGACCGCATCGACCATTACCTGCCGCTCACCAAAGTGCGGGCAGATATCGAACGGCGCTGGACACTGACCCCCAGCGATCACCGCACTGGCGGCCCGGCGCGCTATTTCGATGTGGCGGAAACGGGCGGCCGGATCGGCCTCATCACCCCGCTGACCGAGAATTTCTGCGAAAGCTGCAACCGCATCCGCGTCACCGCCACCGGGCAGCTCTACGCCTGCCTTGGCGGGAACGAGCGCGTGGACTTGCGCGCGGCGCTGCGCGGCGATGAGCCTGAGGCCGCGCTGGACGCTGCGCTCGATATGGCGATGCGGATCAAGCCCGAACGGCACCACTTCGCCATCGATGCGCGCGGCGCAGCGCCTGCGCTGGATCGCCATATGTCGATGACGGGGGGCTGAGGGTGCGGGCCAAGGTGGTGTTCCTCGGCCGTCTGGAGGATCTGGCGGGGCGCGCGGGTCACGATGTTGCCGCCGATGCGCCGCTCGACTGGTATGACGTGATCGGCTGGCTGGGCGATCATTTTCCGCCGGAACTGGCCGATGCGGTCGCGGGCGAAAAGGTGAGGGTGGCGATCAACGGCGCGCTCGTTGCGGACAAGCACATGCTGGTTCTTGCCGATGGCGACGAGCTGGCTTTTCTGCCGCCGGTTTCGGGAGGCTGAGATGGACAGCAATGTTCATCTGTTGACCGGGATTTTCGACCCTGCGGCCATGCTGACCGGCTTCACCGCTGCACTTCCGCATGCCGGCGGCGTCGTCAGCTTCCTGGGGCAAGTGCGTGCGGGAGAGGGCGTGGAGGCGCTGGAACTGCGGCATTACGATCCGCTCACGCTGCCGGCGATGCGCGATCTGGCCGTGCGGGTGCGCGGGCGTTGGGATCTGGATGGACTGCTGATCGTCCACCGCAGCGGGCAGATGGCGCCGGGCGAGCCGATCGTGCTGGTTGCCGCCGCCGCCCGCCACCGGCGGGACGCTTTCGCCGCCGCCGACTTCGCGATGGACCACCTCAAGAGCGAATCGTGGTTCTGGAAGCGGGAGAAGCGTGCCGGCGCATGGCACTGGATCGAACCGCGCGAGCAGGATTTCGAGGATATCGCCCGCTGGGGCTGACGATCGGTTTGATCCGCGTCAATGAATCGGAGGCTTCCCTTCGGCATGGCAGGCGCAGGAGGCCATCGCCATGTCACAGCGTCTCAGCCAGCAGCAAGTCCGTGAACTGATCACCGTATCGCCGGTATTGCCGGAACAGCCTCCGGTCCGCGCGATGGACCGAAGTTTCGGGCTGCCGACGGGGCTCTACGCGGCCACGGTAGCGCTTTACCTCGCCTTTATCGGCGTCATGGCCGGTCTGTTCCTCAATCCGGAACTGGCCATTCCCATGGTGATCTTCGCCAGCTTCGTGATCTTTGCCTTCGGTCTTGCCGGCTGGTGGACGCGGATGAAGCCGGCAAACGACAGCGCGGCGCGCAATTGGGCGCACTTTCGCGCGCAGGGAATCGAAACTCCAAGCGGATGGCTGACGGCTGGGGAGGCGACCGTTCAGGTCCTCCTCCTTCCTGTGCTGATCCTGGGATGGGGACTGGGCGTTGCCCTGATCGTCGCCTTGACCTGATTTTCCGGCCCCCGCCGGGGGGCTTCTCGGGCCGAAAATCGGTATCGCTTGGATACCCCTCCCTCTGCAACGGGGGAGGGGTTTTCGTTGATGCGGGGCGGTTCAGTTACCCAGCCGGGCGTCCAGTCCGGAAACGACGGCGTCTTGCGCGTCCACTTGCGCCTGCACTTTTCCGCGTGCCGCATCGATGCTTTGCGCGCTGGGCGATTCCCGGTCGGGCGAGGCGTCGCGCGCGGCCGCGAACATGGTGTCCAGTTCCGCCAGCGCGGCGATCGCGGGATCGCGGCTTGCCTGCAGCGTGGAGACGGCCACTTGCGCGTTCAGCCACGAATCGCTGCCTTTCGATCCGGCGGCGGCAACCGCGCGCTCGGCAGCCGGGCGCTTCGTGCCGAATGCGCTGTCCGCCTGTCCGGCGGTGGTGAGAATACCGTCGATGCGGCTGACAAGGTCCGCGCTTGGCGGTGGCAGCGGGGCAACCGCGTCGGCCGGATCGGGCGCGACCGGAGTGGCCCGCTCTACCGGACGGTAGGCCAGCGAGGGATATTGGCTGGCCGAGGAACAGGCGGCGAGACCTGCAGCGAGGAAAAGCGGCAGCAGGCGGGCTTTTGCGCGGATCATCCCCGTGCCATAGCACGCGCGCCGATAATCGCGAGCGGCAATCGCATGAGGCAGGCGCATAAGGCGGGCGCATAAGGCAGGCGCGTAAGGCGCATAAGTAGGGCCAAAGGCGGCGGGCCCGACACACGCGCACTCGCCAGTTGCCCGACTCTTGCCTATAGGCGGTGGCGCATCCGGTATCCGGTCATGCAAGAGTCGCATTTCTGCGGCTTAAGGCCAAGTTCCTGCCCACGCTTTGGCAAAGTCCTTGGTTGACACGAATCAGCCGTTGCACTAACGGCACCCACTCTTTCCGGTACCTCGTTCGTGAACGGGGGATCGGCGCGTCGCCCGCAAGGCTCCACGGTTCCTCGTCGGACCTGAGCGGCCGGGGCAAGTTTGTTTCGGCCCATCACGGGCACACATAGAGATTAGGTAAGGGCACCATGTTCGCAGTTGTGCGCACGGGCGGCAAGCAGTACCGGGTTGCCGCCGGAGACAAGATCGCGGTTGAAAAGCTGGCTGGTGAAGCCGGTGAGACCATCACCCTGGGCGACGTTCTGCTCGCTGGCAAGGACGGCGAAGTCGTCGACGCCGCAAAGATCTCGGTTTCGGCCGAAATCATCGCGCAGGCCAAGAGCGAAAAGGTCGTGGTGTTCAAGAAGCGCCGCCGCCACAACTATCGTCGCAAGAACGGCCACCGCCAGCAGATGACTCTGCTGCGCATCGTGTCGGTCGCCTGAGCCAAGATCGGAAGGACTGAACAATGGCACATAAGAAAGCTGGCGGTTCGTCGCGTAACGGTCGCGACTCTGCAGGCCGCCGTCTTGGCGTGAAGAAGTTCGGCGGTCAGGAAGTGATCGGCGGCAACATTATCATCCGTCAGCGCGGCACCCGCGTGTATCCGGGCGTGAACGTCGGCATGGGCAAGGATCACACCCTGTTCGCCACCGCCGAAGGTCGCGTGCGCTTCCACGACGGCAAGCAGGGCCGTAAATACGTCTCCGTAGACGTAATGGCTGCAGCCGCCGAATAATCGGATGGTCGATAAAAGGGCCATCCCTGCGGGATGGTCCCGCCGATCCTCACGGGTCGGCTGAACGAGGGAGAGGGGCCAGCCCGTCTCCCTCTTTTCGTGTCTCCCTCACTCACGGCTCGCGATCCGGCGGACGTGAATCTCGCGCGTTTTTCCGTAAAATGTGCCTGATTTCCGCCAATTGACCGCGCGCGTAATCGCAATGTCACGCGTCCTTCCTATGAAGGCAGCGGGGCTGATGAGTGGAGATACACTATGTTCATTCGCAGCGAACGCCTGTTCCTGCGGCCAGGCTGGCCCGAGGATCGGGACGAGCTTCTGGCGCTGGTTGCCGACGAATCCGTCGTTCGCAACCTTGCACGCGCACCCTGGCCCTATACGGCCGACGATGCCCGGCGCTTCCTCGACATGCCGCAGGATCATTTCCTGCCGCGCTTCCTGATCACCCATCCCGGTGCCGGTGGCGCCCGCCTTTTGGGCTGTGTCGGCCTTTCCGAAATGCACGGCGAGGCCAATCTTGGCTATTGGATTGCGCGCGAGCACTGGGGGCAGGGTTTCGCCAGCGAGGCGACCCGCGCCGTGCTGTCTCTGGCGCGCTCGATCGGTCACAAGCGGATCGTCGCCAGCCACTTCGTCGACAATCCGGCCTCTGGGCGCGTTCTCGAAAAGGTGGGTTTCGCGCGTACCGGCCGAATCGTCGAGCGGTTCAGCCAGAGCCGCGGCATGGCATATGCGGCACGCGAATATGTTCTGGAATTTGATGCACCCTGCGATTGCGAAGACGATTCGGACAATCGCGGCGTGTCTTCCGCCCGAATGTCCCCGGCGCGGCTGACGCCCCGCTGCCGGGCTGCGTGATTCGCCGATGGCGGGACGGGACTCTACGGAGCCTGTCCCGCAGCGGAATTTAATCCGCGCCCAGCATGACCGTGCGTGGATGGTGGAATGCCCGGATTTGGCGGTGCCGGAAGGACGGCGCATCGCAAAGTCCGTGCAACGCGGGCCCGCATCATGCATGGTGAGGCTGCGGGACAAAAACAACGGAGAACCGTGACATGTTCGTCCGCACGGAGAGGCTCTTCCTCAGGCCCGGTTGGCCCGAGGATGTCGACGAACTGGTGGAGGCCATTTCGGACGAGGCGGTGCAGCGCAGTGTCGGCGTCAGCACGCTGCCGCGCACGGCGCAGGCCATGCGCGATTATCTGACGCTGGATCGTGATCCGCGTCTGCCCCATTTCTTCATGTACTTGCGTGCGCCCGACAGACCGCGGCTGGTGGGCGGCATCGGCCTGGGCCGGTTCGGCGACGATGTGGAGATGGGCTACTGGATAGCCCCAGCCTATCGTGGCAGGGGCTATGCGCGGGAAGCGGTACGTGCCCTGTTGGAGCAGGCCCGCGCGTTGGGCCATCGCCGCGTGCTCGCGAGCTATTTCGAGGAAGCGCCGGCGACGCGGAGCGTGCTCGAATCGACCGGCTTCAACGATAGCGGAGAGTATCGAGAACGCTTCAGCCAGACGCGCGGCACACCGATTCGCGCGCGCATCTATGTCGCGGCGCTGGGCGGAGACGGCGATTCACGGCACGCGCCCGATCAGGCGCCGGTGACTTGCCTGGGCTAGTCACCCGCTTGGGCTAGTCGTCGGGCCCGCTCTCAGGCCTCTTCGTCAGGCTTCAGCCAGGCGGGCCTGAGTGCGGGATCGATATCCTCCACGCGCAAGTGGTCGATCGCGAAACCGAGGTCGGGATAGGCCACGCGGCGGCGTTTCTCGTCCGATCGCGCGAGCGGCACCACGATCAGGCGGCGATTGACCTTCTGGCGCCAATTCATCCGAGCAGTGTTTTCCTGCCCGACGTAGCAGCCCTTGGTGAAGCTGACGCCGTTCAGTTCCACCGCGTTGCATTCCAGCCAGAGCGTTTCGCCTTCACCCAGTTCGGCCCGGCCTTCGGGCACGCCCATGCGCAGGCGATGCGCGCGCCATGCGGCATCGGCGCCGGGTTCGTGCTCGGCCGGGTCCATCTCGTCGATACGGCCCACCCAGCGTTCGCCAAGGGCGTGGAGGCGCGGATCCGGCGCGGCGCCGTCTCCCACATGCGGGCGCCAGTGGACCGAAAGCCGCTCGTCCCGCGCGATATCGATGGCGCGGCGCAAGCGATACATCGACAGGCGCTTCACCAGCGCGTCGGCGTGTTCGGCCTCGCAGTCGATCAGAAGGTCCTTGCCTGACGGCCAGACGATGAAATCGAACAGCGCCTTGCCCTGCGGCGTGAGCAGCGCGGCCCAGCAGGGCAACTGTGTCTTCACGTCAGACGTCACCAGCCCCTGCAGGAAATCGGCGACATCTTCTTGCGAATCGGGGCGGGGAGAAAGCCGGATCACGGCGCGGTCGAACAGGCGGCTGGCAGTCATGGCCGTTAAGTGGGGGAACCGGGGGCCGCGCGCAAGATACTGGATTCGGCAAAAAAGCACGCGTTCCGCTAACAGGACGAAAGGGCGCGGGCGATCAAGACCGGGTGCGGCGGCCAGTTCATAGACTGCGTGACGGCTTTTCCACTTAGTGGAACAGTTCAGTCGAAATTATCCCGATTTCCCGATAGCCCTTCGCAGGCTATCCCACTTTTCAAGATTTCCACTTCTCTTCCAAGGATACCGCAAGATGACCGGACGCATTGCCCACCCCAAGGTTGAAAAGCTGATCGTCAATCGCTGGTCGCCGCGCGCTTTCGACGGCAGCGAGATCCCGCAGGAAGACCTTGACGTGATCTTCGAAGCCGGCGGCTGGGCCCCTTCTGCCTATAACGTGCAGCCCTGGACCTTCCTCTATGCGAAGAAGGGCGATGCCAACTGGGACCTGTTCCTGTCGCAGTTGATCGAGTTCAACCAGGGCTGGGCCAAGGATGCCTCCGCGCTCGTCTTCGTGGTTTCGGACAGCCAGATGCGTTCGGACAAGGGCAATTCGAACAACCACAGCCACAGCTTCGATGCCGGTGCGGCATGGGCTTTGGCCGCGCTGCAGGCGCAGGCGCTGGGTTATCACACCCATGGCATGACCGGCCTGAAGTTCGGTGAGGCCGAAGCCGCGCTGGGCATCCCGGCCGACCATCGCCTGGAAGCTGCCTTTGCGATCGGCAAGATGGGCGACAAAGCCTCGCTTCCCGAATTCCTGCAGGAGCGAGAAGTGGCCAGCAACCGCAAGCCGGTGGCGCAGATCGCCAAGGCTGGCAAGTTCGCCTGAATGATGTTCGCCTGATTTCCCCCCCAATCAGGCTGAAGGCGCCCCGTCCTCCTCCGTCGCAAGGGGCGCTTCAAGAACCCGGTCCGCTTTCCTCCCGGCGGACCGGGTTTTTTCGTGCCCGGATCAGAACCCGATCTTGACGCCTGTCATGATCCGGTTGCTGACGACGCCGCCCGGCATCGTCACCGAATCCATGTGAACATCGGCAACCACGCCCGGCGCGATTTGCCGTTCGGCGCGGCCCAGGCCTTCGGTCACCTTGTAGCTATCCGGCAGCTCACGCAGGCGATTCGCCTCGGGATCGGGTGCGCAGACCACGATTTCGCCAGGGCGGCCTTCTGGGCAGCGGCGGGGCACGACCACGATGCCGTTCCGTTCGGAGGTGCGCAGCTGTGCCAGATCGAACGCATCGAGCGTCTGTTCGGCGGCGATCGGCGGCGGGGCAGGCGCATCGGCGGTCGGCATCAGGGTCGCACTCCTGCTGTTCGGCGTCGAACCGGATGGGAGCAGACAACCATCTGATCGTGGCCGATTTGCGGCAGGAGCGTGACGCCGTGCCGCACGTGACAGCGCGACTTGTTCGCCACAAAGATCTCCCGCGTGGATCGCCCGGCGCAATGGGCTATAGGCGCACCGGTTCTTGCAAGGAGGTTGGCGCGGCCGTGGCGTTGAGCAGCATTATTATGACCCAGGCTGGTGGCAAGCGCCGCTTTGCCCCTTTGCGCGCGGCGCTGGGCGCACTTTTCGGGATTGCCATGGCCGGCGCGCTGACGCGGCTGCTGGAAAGCGGATACGATCCGGCCCTGCCGTTCCTTGTCGCTCCGTTGGGCGCATCGGCAGTGCTGGTCTTTGCGGTGCCGGCCAGTCCGCTGGCCCAGCCGTGGGCGGTGATGGGCGGTAACCTGCTCTCGGCCGTGGTCGGAATCGCGGTGGGCAAGCTGGCCGGCGATCCCTGGCTGGCGGGTAGCCTTGCTGTCGGGCTGGCCATCGCGGCCATGATCGCGACGCGCAGCCTGCATCCGCCGGGCGGCGCCTGCGCACTGCTCTGTGCCCTGGGCGCAACCGGGACGCCGGCTTGGGGCTGGGAGCATCTGCTGCCTTTCGCGGTCAACGTGGTGACGCTCTGCGCGGTCGGCTGGATCTACAACAACGCCACCGGCCACGCCTGGCCGCACCATGCGCCCCCCGTCGCGCATCAGCCGGGCGAACCCTATACGCGCGCCGATATCGAGGCGCTGCTGGCCGAGTGGGATGAGACGCTGGACGTCGATGCAGACGATCTGGACGCTTTCGTGCAGGAACTGCTGAAGCGAGGCAAAAAGCCTACCTGAGCCTGAACGCTCAGGCAGGAACCGCGGTGCGGCGGCGCTTCAGCAGATCCCAGCAGAACACCGCGATCGCCACCCAGATGAACAGGAAGCACACGAGCTGCGAGGATCTGAGCGGCTCGTTGAAAGCAATCAGCCCCATCAGGAACACGCCGGTGGGCGTTACGAACTGAATGAAGCCCAGCAGGGAGAAATCCAGTTTCCGCGCCGCGCTGGCGAACAGCATCAGCGGGATTCCAGTGATCGGCCCGGCGAAAGCGAGTAGCAGATCGATCCGCAGCGACGATCCCATAGAGAGGCCGGCGGCGCTGTTCGCCTGCCAGATCAACATGCCGATGGCCGGGACCGTCAGCACCATCGTCTCCACCGTCAGGCCGGGCAGCGCCGTCACCGGCGCCAGCTTGCGCGTCAGGCCATAACCGCCGAAGCTGAGCGCCAGGCCGGCGCTGATCCACAGCGTGTCCAGCGCATCGCGCGCCAGCATGGCAACGCCGATCGCCGCAAGCCCCACTGCCAACCATTGCAGCCGCGACAGCTTCTCGCGCAGGAAGATCGTGGCCGCCAGCACATTGACCAGCGGGTTGATGTAATAGCCAAGGCTGGCCGCCAGCACGTGCCCGCTCATCACCGCGATGACGTAGATCGACCAGTTGATGCCGATCAGCAGACCGCTCAGCGCCAGGGCGGCGACGATGCGCGGGTTGGCCAGCGCAGTACGCAGTTCGCTGCCCTGCTTAAGTACGGCGGTCATCAGCAGGCAGAACGGCAGCGTGAACAGGATCCGCCAGGCCACGACCTCGAAGGCTGCGACTGCGTGCAGCAGCGCGAAATAGAGCGGGAACAGGCACCAGACGAAATAGGCACCCAGCGCTTGCGCAAGGCCGCCGGAGCGGCGGGGGGGAGTCGGCTGCATTATAATCGGGCCCCGAGGCGGAAAATCGAGCCGGTTCGATAGGGGGGCGGGCGAACAGCGGCAAGCGGTTCGTCGCATCCTGCCCTTCGCCTTGTCGATATTGGCAATTCTGACGACCGCGTTGCAGTGTGTTCAGGTTCAACGTCTTAAAGATGAATGCATGCAGCGGAGACCGGGTTGCGACTGCCCTCCGCCAGACTGAAGGAGAATGACAATGCGTGCACTGACCAAGGCCACCGCCCTTGCCGCTGCCGCCGTCGCCACCGTCTCGCTGGCGGGTGCGATGCCGGCCAATGCGGCTCCGACCTTCCATGCGGCCAGCGAATTCGTGGCGCCGGGGCAGGAGACCAATGCCCATAGCCGCCAGCGCTATTCCCGGGACGATTACCGTCGCGGCTATGGCTATCGCGGCGGCTATCGCGGCGAGCCGGTCTATCGCGACACCCGCGTGTGGCGCGGCGACAATGGCCGCTATTACTGCCGCCGACAGAACGGCACCACTGGCCTGCTGATCGGCGGCGCGGCGGGCGCCCTGCTGGGCCGTGAGGTTGACCAGCGCGGCGATCGCACGCTGGGCACCGTGCTCGGCGCGGTAGGCGGCGCGCTGTTGGGCCGCGAGATCGATCGCGGCGGTTCGTCCTGCCGGTAATTACGGCGCAACATCACCCCCTTTCCCCGCGCTGACGGCGAAGCGCGGGGAAGTCCGCCTGACCCCCTGGGGAGTGGGTGGAGAGGGCGTCCGCGGCAACCCCGCGGGCGCCCTCGACACGTTGGCAACACGTTTCCGCCGCGCCTTAAGCATTGGCGCGCAACTATTCCCGCTTTGGCACAAGCGCCTGATCGGAGGCTTCTCACCCTTGTCTTTCGGGGCATCCGGGGAGAAGGCTTGCCCGATAGTCGTTGAAAATCAGCAGTGCGGGCCGCGATTCTCCCGCCGCCGGGGCCGGAAAGGGACGTCATGAACAAAGCCACCGCAAGCGCCATGGGCATCGCTCTCGCTGCAACCGTGGCCCTCGCCGGGTGCTCGAAGGCGGGCAAGACCGAAGCCGACAAGACCCAGGCCGCGCTGGGGGACGAGATCGTCGTCGATCCCACCATGACGGCCGAAAGTGGCGCGGCCGGCGCCGAGAAGGGCATTGCTCTTTCTCCCGACAGCCGTTCGCCGCAGGCTATCGAGGCCACGCGCAAGGCAGCGGCCGATCTGGCCGGCGGGCTGCGCGAACTGCCGGCACCGGTAAAGGGCAGCGCATCGCAGCTGTCCGAAATCGCCGCTGCCGCCGCGCAGGCCACGCCCGCTGCCAAGGCGGCGAAGACCGATTGCACCACCAAGGTCCAGTACAGCCGTGATTGGGCGCAGAAGCTGCCTACCGAACTGCCGCTCTATCCCCGCGCCGCAGTGCAGGAAGCGGCGGGCACCGACAGTGACGGTTGCGCGCTGCGCGTGGTCAGCTTCGGCACCCCGGTCGCCCAGCAGGACGTAATCGGCTTCTACCGCGCGATGGCGCTGAAGGCGGGTTACTCGGCCGATTACCGTCTCGACGGCAGCGATCAGGTGGTGGGCGGCAAGAAGGGCGGGCAGGCCTATGTGGTCTTCGCGCGCAAGCAGGCCAACGGCGTGACCGAAGTGGACCTGATCACCAGCGGCCACTGATCCTTATTTGAGGCCGATCCCGATCATCGCGCGCGGCTGCTCCATCTCGCCCGAGGCGACCGGATAGGCGCAGTAATCGGCGGCATAATAGCCGCTCGGTCGGTGGTTGCCGGAAAGGCCGATACCGCCCATCGGCGCCGAATGGCTGGGGCCGGTGGTGGTGCGGTTCCAGTTGATGATCCCGGCGCGCACATGCGCCCAGAAGCGGTTGTAGTCCTGCGGGCTGCCGCCGATCAGCGATGCCGCCAGACCGAAACGCGTGTTGTTGGCCTCTGCAATCGCCTCGTCGAAATCGTCGACGCGGACCACTTGCAGGATCGGGCCGAACAGTTCGACGTCGGGCCGGTCTTTCAGCGCGGTGGTGTCGATGATCGCCGGGCTCAGAAACGGCAGGTCGTCATGCTGGCGGACAAGGTGCTTGATCGCCTTGCCGCCGTTGCTGAGCAGATAGAGGAAGCTTTCGGAAAGCCCGTCGGCCGCGGCATTGTCGATCACCGGGCCCATGAATGGCGCGGGTTCGTCGAACGGGGCGCCGACGATGATGCGATCGGCCAGCGCCTTGATCTCTGCCATCATCGCATCGTGGATCGATGCCTTGACGATCAGCCTGCGCGCTGCCGTGCAGCGCTGCCCGGCGCTGGCGAAGGCGGATTGCACCACCAGCGCGGCGGCGTCCGTCACCTTGGGCGTATCCCAGAGCACGATCGGATTGTTGCCGCCCATCTCCAGCGCAACGACCTTGTCCGGGCGGGTGGCGAGGCGGCGGTTGATCGAGATGCCGGTGTTGGCGGAGCCGGTGAACAGCACCCCGTCCACGCCCTCATGCGCCACGAACTCCTGCCCTTCCAGCGGGCCGCCGATGGCAAGCTGGACGACCCCGGCGGAAATCCCGGCGCGGTGGAAGCAGCGGGCAAGCAGTTCGCCGGTGGCGGGGGCCTTCTCGCTCGGCTTGAAGATCACCACGTTGCCCGCGATCAGCGCGGGCACGATGTGGGCGTTGGGCAAGTGCGCGGGGAAATTGTACGGCCCCAGCACCACCATCACGCCATGCGGCTTGTGGCGCACGGCCATGCTGCCCTGCAAGGCGCTGTCCAGCTTTCGCTGGCTGGTCCGCTCCGCATAGGCGCGGATCGAGACTTCGACCTTGGCGACCACCGATTCGACTTCGGCGCGGGCTTCCCATAGGGGCTTGCCCACTTCGCGGGCGATCAGGTCCGCCAGCGCCTCGGCTTCCTTGCGCACTTCGTTGGCGAAGCGGCGGACCAGCTCCATGCGTGTGGACAGCGGCTGCGCGGCCCAGGCCGGCCAGGCACGGCGGGCGCGGTCAACCACGTCGTTCACGTCGCAAGGCATGCCGCGCCAGATCTCCGCGCCCGTTGCCGGTTCGCAGGAAACGATCTGTTCAGCGCTCACGGTATCGACGGGTCCTCGTTTGTGGTTGCCCGGAAGGGCGGGAAGCGGGGCCTTGGTTGCGGTTGTGGCTGCACCGTGCATGACGGGGTCTGTCCGTTGCGGGTAGATCAAAGCGAGACAGAGCTATGCACGCTTATCCCTAATGAGAGCCTAACGAATGTGCCCCGCCGGCACCGGCGCCGGGCCCAGTTGGCGGCCCAATTCGCGGATCGCGGCAACCTTTTCGTGAAGCGGGGTCCAATCGTCATTCTCGTCGATGGCGGACCAGATGCGCTCCACCTCGTCGATCAGAACCCCCGGCGGTGCCGGTTCGTGCCAGATAGATGCATCCGTATCGGAGCCTGGGCGGCGGGCCTTCAGCAGCTCTCCAAAGGCATCGTCACCCGCATTGCGACCGGCGCGATGGCGGAAATAGAACGTCTCCGGCGCCTCGCCGCTGGCGACCATGGCCTTCTCCGCCGCCTGGATCAGCGCAAGGTCGGCCGCGTCGTCCTGCTGCTCGACGCCGAGCCGCCAGCAGGAACGGCGATACATCGCCTGCTGGTAGAGCGGCGCAAAGCGGTCGAGCGCGGCCACCAGAGGCTCGGTTTCGGCCAGCAGGCGCAGCGCCACGGCCAGTTGCCCGCAGTCCCACAGCACCGCCTCGGGCTGGCGGCCGAAGGCATAGAGGCCGGCATGGTCGAAATAGGCGGCGGTAAAGCCGGGTTCCCAGCTCGGCAGCCAGCGCCAGGGGCCGTAATCGAAACTCTCGCCCGAGACGTTGATATTGTCGCTGTTGAGCACGCCGTGAACGAAGCCGGCGACCATCCAGCTGGCCGCGGTATCGGCCATCCGCTCCACCACCTGATGCAGCAGGATCACCGCCGGCTCATCGCGGCCGGGCACATCCTCCGGCGGCAGCGGGCCGGGGAAAGTGGCAAGGCAATAGTCGACCAGCGCCGCCATGTGCTCCGCATCGTCCATCGCCAACAGGCGCTGAAAGCTGCCTATCCGCACATGGCCGTGACTGAGACGCACCAAGGCCGCCGAACGCGTGGGCGAAGGCTCGTCCCCCCGCCACAGCGATTCTCCCGTCTCCACCACCGAGAATGTCTTGCTGGTGTTGACCCCCAGAGCCTCCAGCATTTCGGTGGCGAGAATCTCGCGCACCGCGCCTTTCAGCGTCAGCCGGCCGTCACCGTCGCGGCTGTAGGGCGTCTGGCCCGAACCCTTGGTGCCAAGGTCCAGCACCCGGCCTTCGCCGTCCAGCATCTGCGCGAACAGGAAGCCGCGCCCATCGCCGATATTGGGGTTGTACACGCGGAACTGGTGGCCGTGGTAGCGCAGCGCCAGCGGCCGGGGCAGGTTGCCCGGCAGCGGTTCGAAACGTCCGAAATGGGCGATCCATTGCGCATCGTCCAGGTCGTCCAGACCGACCGCGCGGGCCCACCTGTCATTGCGGAAACGCAGGATATGTTTGGGGAATTGGGCCGCATCCACCGGGCTCGCGATCCAGTCGGAAATAGCCTCGATACGGGGGGCAGGGCGGTAGGCACTTGCTTGCGGTTCGCTTCGCATCGGGCGATAGTGGCGATGGATGGCCCGTCGATCAAGGTGGGTGCAGGAGGTCGCAGGCTTCACAGATGACGGGTTTTGAAGATCGGTTCTGGTCGAGCCGCGATGGATTGAAGCTGCATTTCCGCGATTATGCCGGGCCCGAAGGCGTTCAGGACGGTCCTCCGGTGATCTGTCTTCCGGGGCTGACGCGCAATGCCCGCGATTTCGAGCGGCTGGCCCCCCGCCTTGCCCAGCAGCGCCGGGTGATCTGCCCGGACATGCGCGGCCGGGGCGACAGCGAATATGCGCGCGATGCCGCCAGCTACAATCCAGTGCAATATGGCGAGGATCTGATGGCCCTGCTGGAGCAGGAGGGGATCGACCGCTTCGCCGCCATCGGCACTTCGCTGGGCGGGCTGATGATCATGGGCCTGGCCACGATGATTCCGGATCGTCTGGCCGCCGCCGTGATCAACGACGTGGGCCCCTATCTTGAACCCGTGGGGATGGAGCGGATCAAGGATTACGTCGGTCAGGGCCGCAGCTTCCCCACTTGGGTCCATGCCGCGCGCGGGATCGAGGATACGCAGGGCGATGCCTATCCCGGCCACACGCTGGATTTCTGGATCGGCATGGCCAAGCGGCTGATGACGCTTTCCGGCAATGGCCGCATGGTGTTCGATTACGACATGAAGATCGCCCAGCCGCTGGACGCCTATGACGTCGACACTCAGCCCGATCTCTGGCCGGCCTGGGAAGCGCTGGCGGACCTGCCCGTGCTGGTGCTGCGCGGCGAACTGTCGGACTTGCTCTCGGCGCCGACGCTGGAAAAGATGCTGCGCCGCGTGCCCAGTGCCGAAGCGCTGACGGTGGCCGATGTCGGCCATGCGCCGACGCTGGATGAGCCCGAAGCGATCACCGCGATCGAGGCGGTGCTGGCGCGGGCAAGCTGACCCATCGAGCCATGCGCATCCTGCACCTTCATTCCAGCTTCGCCGCGGGCGGCAAGGAACTGCGCGCGGTGCGGCTGATGAACGTCTTCGGGCGGGGCATCGGGCATGACGTGGTTTCCGCCCAGCCCGGTGCGCTGGGGGCGGCGGTGGTGCTCGATCCCGCGCTGGACGTGGGCTTTCCGGACGACTTTCCCAGCCTGCAGGGCCGCCCGACGCCGGCGCGGCTATGGCGTATCGCGCAGGCCATGCAGGGCTACGACCTTGTGCTCACCTACAACTGGGGGGCGATGGACGCGGTGCTGGCGCATCGCCTCTATGCCGGACTGCTGCAATTGCCGCCTCTGGTCCACCATGAGGACGGCTTCAACGAGGATGAGGCCCATGGCCTGAAGCCATCGCGCAACCTGTTCCGCCGCATGGCGCTGGCGGGGGCGGCAGCGCTGGTCGTGCCGAGCCGCCGGCTTGAGGCGATCGCGCGGCAGGCATGGCATCAGCCGCCCGAACGCCTGCGCTTCATTCCCAACGGCATCGATTGCGGCGCCTTCATCGACAAGCCCCGGCCCGATGTGCTGCCGGGCGTCGTCAAGCAGGAGGGGGACCGCTGGGTGGGCACGCTGGCGGGGCTGCGCCCGGTCAAGGACCTGCCCCGGCTGGTGCGCGCCTTTGCCGGCCTGCCGGAGCCGTGGAAGCTGGTGATCCTGGGCGAGGGCCCCGAACGCGGCGCCATCATGGCCGAGGCGGAGCGTCTGGGCGTGGGCCACCGCGTGCATCTGCCGGGCTTCGTCGCCGATCCCTCGCGCGCGGTCGGCCTGTTCGATCTGTTCGCGCTCTCTTCGAAGAGCGAGCAGTTCCCGATCTCGGTGGTGGAGGCGATGGCGGCGGGGCTGCCGGTGGCCGCGCCGGCCGTGGGCGACGTTGCCGACATGGTCGCGGGGGAGAATGCGCCCTTCATCGTCCCGGCGGAGGACGATGCCGCGCCGGTCGACGCTCTGGCCGAAGCTCTGGTCGACACTCTGGCTACCGCGCTGGCCACGCTGGCCGATGCGCCCGCGCTTCGTGCCCGCGTCGGCGCGGCCAATCGTGCGAAGGCGCAGGCCGAATACGACGAGGCAGCAATGATTTCCGCCTATCGCACGGTCTACGGGCAAGCAGTGGGAGCGGAGGAACTGACCTGACGGTGCCTCGTTAGTGTTACGCCCCAGCGTATTATTCTGGGGCAAAGCACCGTTCAGCCGGGCTTCACCCCTTGCGGTCCACGCCAGATCATCGTTGAAAAGCCGCCACCATTCGCTAAACAGCCCGGCAACCATTCAGACATCCGCAGAAAGCGCCCGCAAATTGGCCCTGCCTCCTTCCGATAGTTCGACCTCCAATACCGTGTCTGCCCAGCGACTCGCCGCGCAGCAGGATGTATTCCTGCGCGAAGTCGACGATGCGCTGCGTCACGATCAGGTTGAAGGCTTCTTCAAGCGCTTTGGTCTGCCGCTGCTGGCGGTGGTTTTGCTGGGCCTTGCCGCGTTCGGCGGCTTCCTGTTCTGGCAGCACCGACAGGAAGAGGCGCGCGCCGCCAATTCCGAGGCGTTCACCCAGGCGATCGACGCGCTGAAGGCGCAGAATTTCGACAGCGCCAAGGAAAAGCTGAACGCGATTGCCGACAGCGGTTCGGACGGCAGCGCCACGTCGGCCAGGCTGCTGCTGGCGGGCATTGCCCTGCAGCAGAACAAGCTCGCCGATGCGCTGAAGCTTTACGATGCCGTCGCCAACGACGCCAAGGCGCCGCAGCCGATGCGCGATCTGGCGATGATCCGCGGCACGGCCGCCAACTTCGAGGCGATGAAGCCCGAAGACGTGGTGGCCAAGCTGAAGCCCTATGCCGCGCCCGGCAACCCGTGGTTCGGCCCTGCCGGCGAACTGGTGGGTATGGCCTACCTCAAGATGAACAAGACCGATCAGGCCGGTCCGCTCTTCGCCGCCATCGCGAAGGACGAAACGGTCGAAGACGGTCTGCGCAGCCGCGCGCGCCAGCTGGCCGCCGCGCTGGGCGTCGATGCCGTTGACGATATCGTCGACGAGCGCGGCGAACCGCTGGGCATGGGCCAGAACGGCCAGCCGAGCGCACTGCCGGCGGCTCCCGCCGCTGCCGCGCCTGCCGGAGAATGACGATGTCGATTGAAAACATGCGCATGACCGCTGCCGATTCGAAACCGCGTGCTGCGCGGGGCCGGCAGGTTCGCGTTGCCTCGCTGATCGCGCTGGCGCTGGTGGCGGGCCTTTCCGGCTGCAAGTCCGGCAGCAAGGGCCCGAAGACGCCGACCGTGGGCGAACGCGTGCCGATCCTTTCGCGCATCGAAGCCGGCGCCAAGGTCGACCCCGCGCTGGAAGCCGTGTCGGTGATCCTGCCGCCCGCCACTGCCAATGCCGAATGGGCACAGGGCGGCGGCAATGCCGGCAAGTCCTATGGCCACCTGGCGCTGGCGGAAAACCCGCAGCGCGTCTGGACCGCGCAGATCGCCGGTTCCACCACGCGCCAGCGTCTGGCCGCCTCGCCGGTGATCGGCGACGGCAAGCTCTTCGTGATGGACACCGACGGCGTGGTGCACGCCTTCGATGCCGAGAAGGGCAGCCAACTCTGGACCAAGAATTTCGCGGTTTCGGGTGACAATACCAAGGCCATCTTCGGCGGCGGCGTCAGCTTCGATTCGGGCAAGCTCTACGTCACCACCGGCCTTGGCGAAGTGGCCGTGCTCAACGCCAACGACGGCACCCAGGTCTGGACCAAGAAGCCCGGCGGCCCGCTGCGCGGATCGCCCACGGTCAGCTTCAACGCCGTCTATGTGATGACGCAGGACAACCAGATCATCGCGCTCAACGCGGCCGATGGCGAAGTCCTGTGGAACGAATCGGCCTCGCTCACCCAGTCGGGCGTGTTCGGCGTGGCGACGCCGGCGGCCGGGCAGGGCACCGTGATCGCGGGCTATGCCTCGGGCGAGCTGGTTGCCTACCGTTACGAGAACGGCCGCCAGCTGTGGTCTGACGCGCTGGCCCGCACTTCGATCTCCACCGAAGTGGGCAGCATCACCGACCTTGATGCCGACCCGATCATCGATCGTGGCCGCGTCTATGCGCTGGGCCAGGGCGGCCGCATGGCAGCCTACGAACTGGTCACCGGCCAGCGTATCTGGGAACTCAACCTTGCCGGCATCTCGACCCCGGCGATCGTGGGCGACTGGATCTTCACGCTGGACGATCATGCCGAAGTGCTGGCCATTGCCCGCACCAGCGGCAAAGTGCGCTGGCTGACCCAGCTTACGCGCTACCAGAACGCGAAGAAGCGCAAGGGACCGATCTTCTGGGTGGGCCCGGTGCTGGCCGGCAACAAGCTGTGGATCGGCAATTCGCGCGGCGAAATCGGCACGATCGATCCGGGTACCGGCGCCTATACCAAGTTCCAGGAGCTGAAGGATCCGATCTCGCTGGCACCGGTGGTCGCCAACCAGACGCTCTATATCCTCGACGATTCGGGCCAGATCAGCGCCTTCCGCTGATCGCGCGGACAGCGAGTGAAAAGGACAATGGGCCGCCGGTATCTTCCACGATGCCGGCGGCCTTTCCTTTGCGGCCGTTTAACCATTTGCCGCTAGGCCTCCTGCGATGACCGGCAGCCCTTCCAGACCAGCAAGCGACGTTTCGGCAGGCGTGGGCCTGACCGGGCTGGCGGCGCTGCTCGGCTGGCTGCTGGTGTGCCGCAATTGGGCTGCGATTGCCGATACTTTCGCGCTGCCGGGCCCCCACGCGCCGATGAGCGGGCCTTACGCCGCCGTCGCCACGCTGTTCCTCACGGGCCTTGCCATGAGCCTTTACGCGCTGCTGGTGGACAAAGTGCATCGGCGGCCGTCGACCGGCATCGACTGGACCCGCGCGCGGCCCTTTGCCGAAACGCTGGACATTTCCATCACCAAGCTGGCCGGGCTCTGGGCCACATGGGCGCTGATCGCGGGCTACTACTGCATCGGTCGCTGGTATTGGGACGGGCAGTACCTCTTCGCGATGGAAGTGATCGGCGCGGCAGCCGTGCCGCTGCTGGTGCTCTCGATCCCCTACGTGTTCTGGCTGGACCGCCATCTGGTCGAGCCGCGCGATGCCGCTTGGCACTTCGGCGCCATGCTGATCGGGCGCGAGGCTTGGGAGATCGATCAGGTGAAGCGCCATGGTCGGGCCTGGGCGATCAAGGCCTTCTTCGGCGCCTTCATGATCTCCATCCTGCCGGGCGGGTTCGCGCAGATCGTCAACGCCGATTTCGGCAGCTTGATCCACGATCCCGTCCGACTGGGCCTGACGCTGATCGCGCTGCTGTTCCTGATCGACGTGCAGATCGGCACGGTCGGCTACATCTTCACCTTCCGCCCGCTCGACGCGCATATCCGCAGCGGCAATCCCTTGCTGGCGGGCTGGGTGGCAGCGCTGATGTGCTATCCGCCCTTCGTCTGGGGCACGATGGGCCGTGCGGACGTGCTGGGCTACGAAGTGAACACGCCGGGCTGGGCCTACTGGCTGCAGGGCCACACGGCCCTCCTGTGGCTCTGGGCGGCACTGCTGGTCACGCTGACGGCGATCTATGCCTGGGCAACTTTCGCCTTCGGCCTGCGATTCTCCAACCTCACCTATCGCGGCGTGCTGACGAACGGCCCTTACCGCTTCACGCGGCACCCGGCCTATCTGTCGAAGAACCTGTTCTGGTGGTGCTCGACGCTGCCGTTCCTCGTTTCCAACCACGCGCTGACCGATATGGAGCGCAACACCGTGCTGCTGGGCGTGGTGAGCGCGATCTACTACTGGCGCGCGCGGACCGAGGAAGCGCATCTGCTGGCGGAGGACGCCAAGTACCGCGCCTATCACGCATGGATGGCGGAGAACGCGCTGATCACGCGAACGCTGACGAAGCTGGGCGAAAGGCTGCGGCCGGGCGCGCGGGAGCCGCAGGCGGCGGAATAAGTATGAAAGAGAGCTGATCTCCTTCTGTTGGGAGATCTTTGATGCGGGCAATTGCGGTTTTTAAATCGTTCTTCCAGAGCGAAGTCGGAAGGAAATCGTTTTGGCATTGAGCAAAATTGCTTGGACGCGAAAGGGTGTAATTGTCATTGTCATATGTGTGATTGCAGTTTCATATCTAATATTGACTGCAATAGCGTTTTATGGCCGCGTATATATATGCCCTTCTCCGCTCCACCGTGTTTCTGAGGGCGAAATTTTGCGTAATGTCGCCGAGTACGTGCGTTCACGATCCGATTTTCCGGACGAAATTCGCGATATCGACCCAAAAAATTGCTGTGAAGTTGTTAACGAGCGGAGTTCGCCGGAAGATGCCGTACGTTTCAAAACTGTATTATTGAACAAATGGGTCGACATTGTTCGAGTAACATACGGCAATGATCCGAAAAAACAGCTCTACTTTCGGATAAATCAGTGTGGCCGTGTTGTTGCAGGCGACCAATAATGAGCGTTTTCTAAATAGCGAGAATTTCGCAGAGTCTTGGGGGATGATCCCCCAGACCCTCAAAGCGTCTTCGTCGTGCCTTGCCTATCCGTCCTGCGCTCCTTGCTGCGCGGCCAGTAAGTCTTCCGACGCAGCCATGGGCGTGTAACCGATAGGGCTGGGCGCTACGGGGACGGTATTGGGGGTGCAGGGGGGCGACGTTTATCCCGAGCTTCGCCGAGGGGCTCCCCTGCTTTTCCCTTCAAACCTTCAGAAGCTCTTGAGCGCGTAGATCTTCGAAAGATCGCCGCCCCACTCGCCGTTGTAGAGGTCGAGCAGGCGCTGCGCCGGGACTTTGCCGGATGCGACGATTTCGGCCAGCGGTTCCAGATAGCCGGTCTCGTTGTCGCCGCCCGCATTGAGGCGCGCGCGCGCAGCCAGACCCGAGCGCGAGATATTGAGCACTTCGCCGGCAATGTCGCGTAGCGTACCACCGCCCGGAAGCGGGGCGTCGAGCGCCAGCTTGGGCACGGAATTGCGCAGTTCCTCGCGGCCTTCCATGTCCCAGTCCTTGACCAGATCCCATGCGGCGTCGAGCGCGGTCTGGTCGTAGAGCAGGCCCACCCAGAATGCGGGCAGGGCGCAGATGCGGCCCCACGGACCGCCGTCGGCGCCGCGCATTTCGAGGAAGGACTTCAGGCGCACTTCGGGGAAGGCGGTGGAAAGGTGGTCCTGCCAGTCCGACAGACGCGGCTTTTCGCCGGGGAGCACCGAAAGCTCACCCTTCAGGAAGTCGCGGAAGGACAGGCCGGCGGCATCGATATACTTGCCGTCGCGGAACACGAAATACATCGGCACGTCGAGCATGTAGTCGACATAGCGCTCGTAGCCGAAGCCGTCCTCGAACACGAAGGGCAGCATGCCGGTGCGTGCGGGATCGGTGTCCGACCAGATGTGGCTGCGGTACGAGAGGTAGCCGTTGGGCTTGCCCTCGGTGAAGGGCGAGTTCGCGAACAGCGCCGTGGCCAGCGGTTGCAGCGCCAGCGAGGTGCGGAACTTCTTCACCATGTCCGCCTCGCTCGAATAGTCGAGGTTGACCTGGATGGTGCAGGTCCGCAGCATCATGTCGAGGCCCATCGTGCCCACGCGCGGCATGTGCCGCAGCATGATCTCGTAACGGCCCTTGGGCATGATCGGCAGTTCGGCGCGGGTCTTGTCCGGCCACATGCCAAGGCCGAGGTAGGCCTTGCCGATGTGATCGCCGATGGTCTTCACTTGCGCGAGGTGGCGGCCGGTTTCGGCGCAAGTCTGGTGCAGGTTTTCCAGCGGCGCGCCGGAAAGTTCCAGCTGGCCCGCCGGTTCCAGACTGACGTTGCCGTCAAGGCCCTTCAGGGCGATGACGTTGTCGCCCTCGATAATCGGCTCCCACCCAAACTGGGTCAGCGCGTTCAGCAGATCGCGGATGCCGCCTTGCTCGTCATAGGACGGGGCATGGTGGTCGGTGGTGTCGTAGACGAATTTCTCGTGCTCGGTGCCTATGCGCCACGCTTCGCGCGGCTTTTCGCCCGCAGCCATCGGCGCGGCGAGTTGATCCAGGCTTTCGATCACCGGATCTTCGCGATCCGAAACCTCACGGGTGCTCATGGGCGCGGAGGTAGAGTGCCTTCGGGCCGGACGCTAGAACTTTTTGTACCGCTCGGTTTCTTTTGTTCGAGAGGCAAGGTTTTCGGGCGTTTTTAGCGTGATCCGAGCGGTTGATGCTTCCGGCCTAACGGTGGGGACTTGAGCAATTCACTCCGTCGCCCCGGCGAAGGCGGGGGCCCCGCTGTCTTCGCGCTACGCCTCAAGAACAAGCGGGATCCCCGCTTTCGCGGGGATGACGAGGTATGGTGTTGAGGGAGGAGTGAACGGAGGCGAGCCCTCACCAATCCCCCGAAACCGCCATCCACAGCGCGGTTGCGCCAATACTCGCCGTCTCTCCGCGCAGGATACGCGGCCCCAGCGTGATCGCGCGTGCCATCGGATGCGCGCGGATCAGCGCGCGTTCCTCTTCGTCGAAGCCGCCCTCCGGCCCCACCAGCAGTGCCGCCGGGCCCGAATGCGCGGCGAACTGCGCAGCGGCAGGCTCCCCGCCGGTCTCGTCCGCGAAGAACAGCGCGCGACCTTCGGGCCAATCGCGCAGCAGAGCTTCCAGTTTCACCGGATCGGCCACTTGCGGCAGTGCGGTGCGGGCGCATTGCTCGGCCGCTTCGGTGACGATGGTGGCCGCACGCTCGGCATTGAGCTTGTCGGCAACGCAGCGGCGAGTGATCATCGGCTGGATTTTCGCCACGCCCAGCTCGGTGGCCTTTTCCAGCACCAGATCGAAGTTCGGCTTCTTGAGCAGCGCGGCGCAGAGCCAGAAGTCCGGCACCGCCTCCCGCTCGCGCAGGCGCTGGCGTAGTTCCAACACGACGTCGCGCTTGCCGGCCGAGGTCACTTCGCCGGCCCATTCGCCGGTCTCGTCGTCGCAGAGGATCACGGCGTCGCCGGGGGCGACGCGCATGACTTTGGCAAGATAGTGCGCCTGCCCGCCGTCGATCGTGACGGACTGCCCTTGCGCAAGCGGCCCGGTCACGAAAAGGCGCGGCGCCGAACGTGGCGGCCAGGCGGGGGTGGCACCCATCTTGTACTCAGCTCCTATTTGGCCAGCTTACTTGGATAATGACTTGAGCAGCGATTCCCACTGCTTCACGCCCGGATCAAGCGTGGCGAGCGGCAGGCGCTCGTTCAAACCGTGGGAAAAGCTATCTTCGGCACGCATGAAGCTGGCAGAAACGCCGAAAGCGGGAATGCCCTTGGCACGGAAATGCATCGAATCGGTGGCGCCCGCGCTCATGCCCGGCACGATCGCGAGGCCCGGCGCGCGTTTGTGAACGGCCTTTTCGACCGCCGCCAGCACGTCGGGCCGCAGCGGCGATTCGATGGATTCCAGCGTGCCGTTGTCCTTGAAGGCGATCTTGATCGCCGGGTTGCCGACCACTTCGGCCAGCGTTGCCTGCACTGATGCCCGCGTTGTGCCGGGGAAGATGCGGCAGTTCACATTGGCTTCCACCGATTGCGGCAGGGCGTTCGGGGCATGGCCGCCCTTGATCATCGTCGGCACGCAGGTCGTGCGGATCACGCCGACATATTCACGCTTGGCGGAAAGCGTCGCGGCGGCAGCGGCATCGTTCGGATTGGCGGCGAAAGCGCGCATCGCGGGTGCCACGTCGGCGGGCGCGACTTTGGCCGATCCTTCGAGATAAGCCTTGGTCAGTGGGCTGAGCTGCACGGGGAACTTGTGGGTCCAGACCTTGTCGGCCGCCTCGCCCATCGCCGCGATCGGGTTGGTCGCGCCGGGGCGGCTGGAATGGCCGCCGGGATCGGTGAGCGACAGCGTGTAGTCCGCATATGTCTTCTCGCCCGCCTGGATCGAGTAGACGAAGGGCTTGCCGCCGGTGTCCAGTTCGCCGCCGCCGGAATCGCCGTTGAGCACCAGCGCGGCATTGGAGAGGGCTTCGGCCATGGCCCTGGTGGTGGCCATCTGCGTTTCCTCGTCGCCCGAGAAGCCGATGACGATGTCGCGCGCGGGCACCCAGCCGGCGCGCTTCAGTTCCATCACGGCGGCCACGATCATCGACAGGTCGCCCTTGTTGTCCCGCGCGCCGCGGCCGAAGACGTAACCGTTCTCGATCACCGCCTTGAAAGGATCGCGCTCCCAGTCGGACGGTTTGGCCTCCACCACGTCCATATGGGCGATGACGACCAGCGGCTTGGCCTTGCGGTCGCGGCCCGGATAGCGTGCGGTGAGGTATCCGGTTTCGCCCAGCGGCGTGAAAGTCACGTCCCCATCGGCAAAGCCCGCCGCGACAAGGCGCGCCTTCAGGCTGGCGGCCAGCTTGGGCACTTGCCCGCGCCCGGCGACGGTGGGCGTCTCGATCGCTTCCTTCAGGATATCGAGCGCTTCCTTGCCGGCCGGCGTAACCGGCGCGCCATCGGCGGCGAGCGCCGGCGCGGCAGCCAGAATCAGTGCACTGGCGGAAAGCACGGCGGAGAAAGCGACCCTCGATTTTCTCATTTTCGTTTGGTTCCCCTGAATGTGATGCGGAAGCGACGAGGCGCCTTTGTTGCGCGATCACACGCCGGAAGCAACGCCGCGCCATGGGCAATTGTCACGTTCTTACATGACAGCGCGGGGCGTTTGCATTACCCCGGCCGCCGTGAGCGACTCTCTACTCGTCCCTGATACCGAACATCGCGGCCTCGTTTCCGCCCTTCCGCCATTGCCGCGCGCCTTTGCGATGCTGGCGCGGTTCGATCGCCCGATCGGCTGGTGGCTGCTGTTCTGGCCTTGTGCCTGGGGCGTGCTGCTGGCGGGCGGAGAGGCACGCTGGGGCCTGATCCTGTGGCTGCTGGCGGGCTCCATCGCGATGCGCGGCGCGGGCTGCGTCTATAACGACATCGTCGACGCCGATCTGGACCGCAAGGTGGCGCGCACGGCCCAGCGGCCGATCGCCAGTGGTATGGTCAGCCCCAAGGCGGCGTGGATCTGGCTGTTGGCGCTCTGCCTCGTCGGGCTGGTGGTGCTGTTCCAGCTTCGCCCCATGGCACAACTGGTCGCACTAGGCAGCGTCGCTCTGGTGGCGGCCTATCCCTTCATGAAGCGGATCACCTGGTGGCCGCAGGCGTGGCTGGGCATGGTGTTCACCTGGGGCGCGCTGGTCGGCTGGGTGGAGATCCGCAGCGATCATCTGGAAGTGCTGGCGGCGCTTTATCTGGGCTCGATCGCCTGGTGCATCGGCTACGACACGATCTACGCCATTCAGGACCGCGAGGATGACGCGCTGGTCGGCATCCGCTCCTCGGCCTTGCGCATGGGCACCCATGTGCGCGGCGGCGTGGCCGGGTTCTACGCGATAGCCGTGGCGTTCTGGGCGCTGGCGTTCTGGATGCTGCGCCACGACTGGGTGGCGATGGTCGGGCTGGTGCCGGTGGCGCTGCATCTGGCGTTTCAGGTCATCACGCTGGATACCAAGGACGGCGATAATGCTTTGGCCCGCTTTCGCTCCAACCGCGATCTTGGCCTGGTGATGGCGCTGGCCTGTTGGGTCGTCGGAAACGCCGGGATCATCTGACCCCGGCGCCGATTTCAGTTGTAACTCACCAGTTCGAACTCGATCCCGTCCCAATCGAAGAAGTAGAACCGGCGACCCGGCTCGTAATCCCCGTGGTTGAACGGCACGAGCCCCGCCGCGACCACGCGGCGTTCGGCCTCATCCAGATCGTCCACCACCAGCCCGATATGGTTGAGCGGCGTGCCCTTTGCGAAACGCTCGTGTTCTTTCCGGTCGGTGTAGACCGCGATGTAGCTGAAATCCCCGCCGACATGGATCGTCTCGCCGCCATTGATCGCGGGACCGCGCCAGCGTTCGTGCCAGCCGAGCAAGTCCTGCAACAACGCGGAGGAACGGTCGATATCGCTGACGGTGATGTTGGCATGTTCGAGGCGGCCCTGGGCCATCGGAATGTCTCCTGCTTTTCCCACCGGTCGAATCGCCGGCTTGGCCTTCATGCAACCTCAAGTTAACTTGAGGTCAAACGGAAAAAGCGGCAGAAGAGGCGGATGGTCGAAGATCGCTTCATTTCCATCGGCTATCTGGCCCGGCGGACCGGCGTCGCGGTGTCGGCCATCCGGTTCTATGAGGAGAAGGGCCTGCTCACCGCGCTGCGGTCGAGCGGCAACCAGCGGCGCTTCCTGCGCTCCGACATTCGCCGGGTCAGCTTCGTGCTGATCGCGCAGAAACTCGGCCTTGGCCTTGCCGAGATCGAGCGCGAACTCTCGTCGCTGCCACAAGGTCGCACGCCGACGATGGAGGACTGGGAGCGCATCAGCCTGTCGATGCGCGAGGCGATCGACACCAAGATCGCGCTGTTGGAACTGACCCGCCGCAAGCTGGACGAATGCATCGGCTGCGGCTGCCTCAGCCTCGCCAAGTGCCGTCTTTACAACCGCGATGACGAGGCAGGCGCGCTGGGCCCGGGGCCGAGATTTGTGCTGAAGTAAGCCGGTTTAACGGAGCGACACAACAATCACTCCGTCACCCCCCGCGAAGGCGGGGGCCCCGCTTCCTTCTCTCCCCGCTGCAAGAACAAGCGGGATCCCCGCCTTTGCGGGGATGACGAGGTTTGGGAAGTCAGGGCTTATCCCTGATCGCTCGCCGAATATCGCTATTCCGCCGCCAGCAGTTCCTCGGCGCCGACAAGGTCCACGCTGACGAGGCGGGAGACGCCCTTCTCGACCATGGTCACGCCGAACAGGCGATGCATGCGGCTCATCGTCACCGCATTGTGGGTGACGACGAGGTAGCGCGTGTCGGTTTCCTTGGTCATCGCTTCCAAGAGGTCGCAGAAGCGTTCGATATTGGCGTCGTCCAATGGCGCATCGACTTCGTCGAGCACGCAGATCGGCGCGGGGTTGGTGAGGAACAGGCCGAAGATCAGCGCCACGGCGGTCAGCGCCTGTTCGCCGCCCGACAGCAGCGTCAGCGACTGGAGCCGCTTGCCCGGCGGCTGGGCGAAGATTTCGAGGCCGGCCTCCAGCGGATCGTCCGAATCGACCAGTGCCAGATGGGCCTGACCGCCCTGGAACAGCCGGGTGAACAGACGGCGGAAGTGGCCGTCGACCGCCTCGAACGCGGCGCGCAGGCGTTCGCGGCCCTCACGGTTGAGGTTGCCGATGGAGCCGCGCAACCGGCTGACCGCTTCGGTCAGTTCGGCCTTTTCGGTGACGCTGACGCCAAGGCGCTCCTCCGCCTCGGCCAGTTCGTCGGCGGCGAGCAGGTTGACCGGGCCGATCCGCTCCCGCTCGGCAACGAGACGGTCCATGCCGGAGCCTTCGTTTTCGGCATGGCCGACATCGGCGGGGGCGAAGTCGAAGCGCTCGGCCAGCACTGGCGGCGGGCACTGGAAACGTTCGCCCGAAACGCGCGTAGTCTCCACGCGGCGGGCGTCCTCGTTCTCGGCACGGGCAGCGGCACCGGCGCGGTATTCGCGGGCGGAGGCCAGCGTTTCCTGCGCGGCGGAGAGCGCCGTATCGGCCTTGCGCGCGGTTTCGGTGAGGGTGGCGACGGCGGCGTCCGCCTTCGCCAGTTCCTCGGCCAAGCGGTTGCGGATCGCCTCGCCCTGTTCGATCTGGTTCATCAGCGAGGCGGGCTTGGCGGTGATCACCGCGCGTTCGCTCTCGATCTCCTCCAGCCGTCCGCCCATCTGGGCGAGGCGGTTGGCAGCGTCGCCGGCGCGGGCCTGCCAGCTCTTCATGTCGCCCGCCTGCGAAGCGGTACGCTCGCGCGCGACGGCAAGGCCTTGATCGTGCGCGGCCAAGGCGGCGATGGCAGACTGGTGCGCGGTGC
This sequence comes from Sphingomonas sp. BL-S-28, assembly GCF_055521515.1. Classification (NCBI taxonomy): domain Bacteria; kingdom Pseudomonadati; phylum Pseudomonadota; class Alphaproteobacteria; order Sphingomonadales; family Sphingomonadaceae; genus Sphingomonas; species Sphingomonas sp. BL-S-28. The sequence goes on along the minus strand of NZ_CM145484.1, from coordinate 58,321 downwards.
GGGCGGTGTCGTTCTTCAGCTTGGCAGAATCGAGTGCGGCGCGGCCGGTTTCCGGGTGAGGCAGGGCGGCGCGCTTGGCCTCGGCAGTGGCAACATCCTGTTCGGCCGCCTTGCGCTGGTCTGCCAGCTCTTCCTCGGCACGGGCGATTTCGGCGCGGCGGGCGGCGTGGCGCTGGCGGGCGTCCTCGGCCTGATCGACGCTGCGTAGAGCGGTGCGCTCGGTCGTGGCGGCATCGGCGATGGCCCGTTCGGCGGCGACTACGGCAGTGGAGAGCGCGGCAAGCTGCTGCTGCACTTCGGTCTGCCGCGCCTCGGCGGAGGAAACCGCCGCGCGCAGCGGCGGCAATTGGGCATCGAGCTGCGCGAAGCGGTTCTCTGCCTCCAGTCGCGCCGCTTCGGCAGCGCCTTCGCCGCGCGCGATGAAGCCATCCCAGCGGCGCAGCACGCCGCTGCGTGTGACCAGCCACTCGCCGGGCCCCAACACGCGCGCATCGTCTTCGTCGGCGACATGCACCAGCGCAAGGCGAGCGGTAAGTTCCGGTGGGCAGAGGGTAACATGCGCGGCAAGGCTGTCCTTGACCGCAGCGGGGGCCTCGGCACCGGTCCAGAACCTGCCATCGGCCTTCGCGACTTCACCCAGCGGCGCGCGGGCATCGCGGCCCAGCACGGCGGCCAGCGCGCGTTCGTAACCGGGCGCGACTTTCACCGCGTCGATGGCGACGGGCAGGCCATGCGCGGCCTTGGCACCCTTGGCGCGGGCCTCGCGATCCTTGAGCAGCGCTGCATGTTCGCGCTCGATCCCGGTAAGATCGGCGCGGGCGGCGGCCAGAGCGGAGGCGGCGGTGTCACGCTCCGCCTGAAGCTCGCCCTTGCGCGCCTGCTGCGCCTCCAGCCCTTCGCGGGCGGCAACCAATGCCGCACTGGCAGCTTCGGCCCGCGAACGCGCCTCGGCCACGGCAGCATCAAGGTCACCAGCTTGCGCCAGAGCCTCGACTTGCGCGGCCAGCCGGGCCGCTTCGGCCGCAAGCCGGTCCGACCGTGCGCGGGCCTGCGCCAGTTCGGCTTCGGCGATCCGCCATTCGGCCTCGACCCCGGCCTGTGCGGCGGTGGCCTGCGCCAGATCGAGTTCGGCGGCGCGGGAGGCGCGCTCCGCCCCTTCCAGCGCATTGGCAAGGCGGGGGCGGGCAGCCTCGTCCTCTTCCAGCTTGCGCTTGCCTTCGGCCAGTTCCTTTTCCAGCCGCTCCAGCGCCTCGGCAGCGTCGCGCGTCAGCCGGTCGGCATCGCCGCGATCTTCCTCCAGCCGGAGCTTCTGGCGGTCGAGGTCTTTCAGGCGCTGCTCGGCGGCTTCCAACTGACTGGTCAGCGTCGCCATGCGGTGGCTCTGCGCGCTGGCATCGTCGCGCCGGTCGGCCAATTCGTCACGGGCGAGAATCAGCGCTTCGGCTGCCGCCGCCTGTCGCTTCTGCGCTTCGGCGGCGAGGTCCTGCGCGGCGGTCACTCGCAGTTCGGCGGCCTGCGCTTCCTTGCGCGCCGCTTCGGCAGCAGCAGCGGCATCGCGCCAGCGGGCGAAGACCACGCGCGCTTCGGCAAGGCGGATCTGGTCGGTCAGCCCCTTGTAGCGCTCCGCCGCTTTGGCCTGACGGCGCAGCGCGAGGACCTGCTTGTCCAGCCCCGCCATCAGGTCTTCCAGCCGGGCCAGATTGGCCTCGGTGGCGCGCAGCTTGGTTTCGGCGTCCTTGCGGCGGACGTGGAGGCCGGCGATGCCCGCCGCCTCTTCCAGCATGGCGCGGCGTTCGGCGGGCTTGGCGGCGATGACGGCGGCGATGCGGCCCTGCGAGACGAGCGCCGGGCTATGCGCGCCGGTGGCGGCATCGGCGAAGATCAGCGCCACGTCCTTGGCGCGCACGTCGCGGCCGTTGACGCGGTACGCGCTGCCGGCGCCGCGCTCGATCCGGCGAACGACTTCCAGTTCCTCCCGCATGCCGGTCGCATCGGCGGCGGTTTCGGCGTGGAGCACCACTTCGGCAAAGGCGCGGGGCGGGCGGCTGGCGGTGCCCGCGAAGATCACGTCTTCCATCCCGCCGCCGCGCATCGACTTGGCCGAGCTTTCGCCCATGACCCAGCGGATCGCTTCGAGAAGGTTGGACTTGCCGCAGCCGTTGGGGCCGACGACGCCCGTCAGCCCCGGTTCGATGCGCAGTTCGGCAGGCTCTACGAAGCTCTTGAATCCACTGAGCTTGAGCCGCTTGATGCGCATCGATTCAGGTCAGATGAAGGACCGGCGGCGCATCAGCGCGCGCCGGCTTCCTGCAGCTTCGCTTCCAGTTCCTTGAACTCCATCGAACCGACGTTGTTGCCGTTGATGAGGAAGGTGGGCGTGCCGGTGATGTTGAAATCCTTGGTCGCCGTTTCGGTCTGGTCGGCCAGGGCCTTGGCGCGCGCGGTGTCGCGCAGGCAGGCGCTGGCCTGATCGCGCGAGATGCCACGAGAGGCGAAGAATTCGGTCATGCCGCTGACTTCGGCAATGGCGGGAAGCTGCTGTTCCTTGGGCATGCTCTGGATCGCTTCCAGGCGCGACTTGTCGGCCGCCTGCAGCTTTTCGAACATGTTGGGCTGCCAGGCCCAGAACTGCTCGGCCAGCGGCAGGGCTGCCTCGGTCGTGCTGCATGTGGCCAGCAGGGTGGCCGGGAAGTCATAGGCGTTGAGCATGAAGAAACGGATTTCGTAGCTCACGCGGCCGCTGTTGACGTAGGTATCGCGCAGCGTGCCAAAGCCGTCGGTGGCGAACTTGGCGCAGTGCGAGCACGACAGCGCGCCATATTCCACCAGCTTGATCGGCGCTTCGGGATTGCCGATGCGGAAGCCGCCTTCGGGAGTCTTCTCGACGACGTCCGACCAGGTCTTGCCGGCTGGGGCGGGAACCTTGGCCAGTGCCTCGCTGGAAACGGGGGCGGACGTCGAACCGTCGGTCGCCGCCTTCTTGCCGCAGGCGACAAGGCCCAGCGCGAGCGGGGCGATGGCGAGGCCGAGAACGATCTTGCGAAAAGCGGGACGGGTCATCGATGCGAATCCTCGAATGGAAGTGCGAAAGTTAGCGTAACGGCTTTGGCGTTCAAAGCGCGTGGAAGGCCCGGAATGCCTGCTTTCCCACAGGATTCCGGGGGGCTTTGGTTCGGCACCGGCCCTCTCCCCCACCCGGCCACCCACGAAGTGTACCCTGTTGGGTGGTCGGGTGGGGGAGAGGGCCGGTGCCGCAAAATTCGCCTTCAGCGAATTTTCAAACAGACTCCTAGATCGAACCCTTGCGCTGGGCGGCCTGCTTGTCGGTCAGCGCCTGCGACAGGCCGGCCCAGTCGTGCGCGTCCAGCAGCTTGCCATCCAGCACGAAGCTGGGGGTGCTGTTGGCGCCGACGGCCTGCACCGTCTTCTGCTGCTGTTCCAGCTTGGCGAAGGCGGCCTTGTCGTTGATGCACTGGTCGGCCTGCGCGTGGCTGACGCCCCAGGGCGCGACCATCGAATAGAAGTCGAAGTCCGCCGCGATCAGGCGCATGCGGGCCTGGATATCGCCTTCATACCAGCGCTTCTGGCGGTCTTCACCCAGCGTGTTCAGCTTCGCCATCCAGATGTCCTGCATGGCGAGGAAGGCGTTGTGGCGCACGACGAAGCGCTTGGGATCGCCGCAAGTCGTCAGCATGGCGATGGTCAGGTCGATCGGGTTGCGCAGCAGGTTGGTGATCGTCAGCGCGACCTGGCCCTTGGCTACCATGGTCTGGCGCAGCGGGGCGTCGGATTCCTTGGTGAAATGGGCGCAGTGCGGGCAGGTATAGCTGACGAATTCGGTGACCTGCGTGGCCGCCTTGGGGTTACCCAGCATATGGCTGCCGTCCGCGGTGATCGTGACCAGCGAGCCCCAGTTACCCGGAGCCGCCTTCTGTGCAGGGGCCTTCGCAGCCGGCTTGCGCGCGGGTGCGGCGCCGGTGACGAGCAGGGCGGCGGCTGCCAGCACGCCGAATTTCGCGACATGCGACTTCGAAAACATCATCATTTCCCCTGTTTGTCCTGTTCGTCCCTGGCGGCAAGGCTGCGCGCCAGCGATTCCAGCACCGCGCGAAGCTCCGGATCGCCCACATCGCGCAGCGATTCGCCCAGTTCGAACGGCACCGGCTTCACACTGGGCGGCGCGGTCTGCGGCCTTGCAGCAGGTGGCGCCTTAACCTCGCCTTGCCGGATTTTCGCTTTGGCCACAGCCTTGTAGCCGAAGAAGCGGTTCACCCGCTCGATGATCTCGGGCACGACATGCTGGATCATCGGTGCATGCGCGGGGGCGACGACCAGCTGCAGGATGCCGTCGCACTTCTCGCCCGGAGGAAAGCGGATCGATTCGGGCGAGCAGACGCGGGCGTGGCGGGCGCCGACGATCTCCGGCCAGCGCGTCACCACGCTCGATTGCACGAAGCCGAAACGGCGGAATGCAGTGCGGCCCACTTCGGGCATGAGGTCGGCAATCATGCGCGCCTGTCCGCCGCGAGCACGTTCGAAACGCTTCGGCGTCTTTGCGGCGTTCTTGCCGCTGTTCTTTGGGCGATCCCGTTCCATTGTCGGCGCTCCAATGCCATAGGGCTGGCATGGACGCCAGCCGCGATACGATCTCCGAACTGCTTCTGGGCTGGTATGACCGCCATGCGCGCACGCTGCCGTGGCGCGCGGCGCCGGGAACGCCCGCGCCGGAGCCTTACCGGGTGTGGCTGTCCGAAGTGATGCTGCAGCAGACCACGGTGGCGGCGGTGAAGGACTACTTCGCCAAGTTCACCGCGCGCTGGCCGCAAGTGACCGACCTTGCGGCGGCGCCCGATGAGGAGGTGATGGCGGCATGGGCGGGGCTCGGCTATTACGCCCGCGCCCGCAACCTGCTGGCTTGCGCCCGCGCTGTGGCGGAGCGGGGCGGGGTGTTTCCCGATACCGAAGACGAATTGCGCGCGCTGCCGGGTCTGGGCGCCTATACCGCCGCCGCCGTTGCCGCCATCGCCTTCGGGCGGCGCGCGGTGGTGGTGGACGCCAATGTCGAGCGCGTCGTTTCCCGCCTTTTCGCTTTGGATGAGCCGCTACCCGGATCGCGCCCGGCGATCCGCGCGCTGGCCGATACGATCACGCCGGATGCGCGTGCGGGCGACTTCGCGCAGGCCATGATGGACCTTGGCGCTACCGTCTGCACGTCGCGCGCGCCGCGCTGCCTGCTCTGCCCACTGGCCGGTCCCTGCAAGGCGCGGGCGCAGGGCGAGCCGGAGCGGCTGCCGGTCAAGGCAGCGAAGAAGGCCAAACCGACCCGGCAGGGGCGGGCGTTCTGGATCGAGCGGGATGAGCATGTCTGGCTGGTCCGCCGTCCGGAGAAGGGGATGCTCGGCGGGATGCGCGCGCTGCCCGATGACGGCTGGATCGCCCGCAGCGACGGCAGCGGCAAGGGACCGATCGATGGGCCCTGGGAGAGCGCGGGACGGGTCGGCCACGTCTTCACCCACTTCGCGCTGGAACTCTCGCTTCAGGTGCATATCGGCAGGTTGGCGGGCGATCCGCCGGGTGAGGGCGAATGGTGGCCGCTTGACCGGATCGATGAGGCCGGTCTGCCGACGCTGTTCGCCAAGGCCGCCCGCCTCGCGCTGGTGGAGACTGCGTGAGCCTTTCCGCCCTGATCGATCGCCGCATGGCCCTGAGGCTGGGCGCGGCGGCGGGGCTGGGGGCGGCCTTGATGCCGCGACTGGCATGGGCGGTGGAGCAGCCTGCCGCACTGCCCAAAGTCTCGGCCCTGGTCGAGCGCTGGGTTGGCATCGGCAAGTTTCCCGGCATGGTCGCCTCGGTCGGCATGGCAGGGCGAGGGGCCAGCTTCGTGGCGCGCGGCGCGCAGGGTTTCGATGACGGCACGCCGATGGGGCCGGACAGTCTGTTCCGCATCTATTCGATGACCAAGCCGATTACCGGATTGATGGCGATGCAACTGGTGGAGGAAGGGCGCCTTTCGCTCGACCAGCCGCTGGCCGACATCCTGCCCGCATGGCGCACGATGCAGGTGCAGGACCGCTACGACGGGGCGCTGGACCGCGTGCATCCCGCGCCGCGCCCGATCACGATGCGCCATCTGGTCACGCATACATCAGGCATCGGCTATTCCATCGTCCAGACCGGGCCGATCCATGACGCCTATGTCCGGCAGGGGCTGGTGCCCGGCCGCATCAGCCGGATCGAGGTACCGGGACTGACTTATGGCCCGACCGTCCACGGCCTCGACCATTTTGCCGACCGGCTGGCGGCGCTGCCGCTGGTGGCCGATCCCGGCACGCGCTGGTCCTATTCGATGGGGCTGGACGTGATGGGCCGGGTGATCGAGGTCGTCACCGGCAAGAGTTTTGATGCCTATCTGGCCGAAGCGCTGTTCGGCCCGGCGGGCATGGCGAGCACCGTGTTCACCGTGCCGCGTGCGCAGGCACGGCGGCTGACGACCAATTACGGCGCGCTGGGCGGTGTGCTGGTGCCGATCGATCCGCCGGAAAGCTCGGTCTATCTCGATCCTCCGGCCTTTCCTTTTGGCGGCTCCGGCCTTGTCAGTACGCCGCGCGATTACGACCGCTTTCTGCGTCTGTTGGCGCAAGGCGGTGTGATCGACGGGCGGCGTGTTTTGTCGCAGCGGGCGGTGGCGGTGGGGACGTCGAACCTGCTGCCCGATGGGGTGGACCGATCGCATATGATTGGTGGCCCTGCGGCCTTCGGCGCCGGAGGCCGCATTGGGCTGGGCGCGGAGGCTGGCATCTTCGGCTGGTCCGGCGCGGCAGGGACGGTGGGCATGGTCGACATGAACCACGCCATCCGCTCGCAACTGTTCGTCCAGTTCATGCCCAGCGACGCGATGCCGCTGCTGCCCGAGTTCCAGACTGCATTGAAGGCCGATGTCATGGCCCTGTTGGAGAAGCCCGCTTGATTCTGCCAATTGCCTTCTCAGGCGCCCATCTCGACCGCGCCGATCATGTGCGCAACGATCCCGAAGCGCTCGCCGCCTTGCAGGGGCCGAACGCGCGGCTGCTGCGGCTGGATGGGCTGGACGCGGTGCTGGCGGGGAGCGGCGCGCTGCTGTGGGACGGGCTTGATCGGGCCGCGCCGGACAGCGAACTGATCTTCCTCGGCCTCGATGGAGAGGTCGCCTGCTTTGCCGAAGTGCCCGCCGTCACGCCGCCGGGCGGGCCGCATGCCACCCCGGTCAACTGGCTGACCATGGCGGTCCTGCCGCCTTACGAACTGGCCGCCTATGGCACCGCGCGCAGTCTGGTCAGCTGGCATTGCCGCCATCGGTTCTGCTCCACCTGCGGATCGGGCACCGTGCTGGCCAAGGGCGGCTGGCAGCGGTCTTGCACCAATCCGGAATGCCGCACCGAACACTTCCCGCGCGTCGATCCGGTGACGATCATGCTGGTCGAGCATGAGGGCCGTGCGCTGCTGGGCCGTCAGCCGCGCTTTCCAGAGGGGCGCTATTCGACGCTGGCGGGCTTCGTGGAGCCGGGCGAGACGGTGGAAGAAGCCGTCGCCCGCGAGATTTTCGAGGAAGCCGGCGTGCGGGTGCGCGATGTGCGCTATGTCGCCAGCCAGCCCTGGCCGTTCCCGTCCTCACTGATGATCGGCTGCTACGCGGTGGCGGAAAGCGATGGGATTACCATCGACATTACCGAGCTTGAGGATGCCCGCTGGTTCACCCGCGAGGAAGTGGCCGATGCGCTGGAGGCTATCGGCCGGAACGAGAGCGGCAAGGCATTCGGTGCGCCGCCCGCCCATGCGATCGCGCATGTGCTGATGCGGTGGTGGCTGGATCAGTAGGCGCAGGGGCGGGCTAGCCCATTGCAGATCCCATCCAACCCATCAAACCTCGTCATCCCCGCGTAGGCGGGGATCCCGCTTATCTTTGCGAGCGTGGCGAGAAGGTAGCGGGGCCCCCGCCTTCGCGGGGGCGACGATGAGTTTGGTTGAGGAGTTGGGCCTCAGGCTGGGCCAGCGTCCTGCCTGAAACTTACCCCGCCTCGGTAGGCGCCAGCAGCAGATCGCGCAGCGCGTGCAGGCTCGGCAGCACTTCGGCGCTGGCGAGAATCATTTCCTCGGTCGGCGGCAGCAGGTCCGGCACCAGCACGGTGGCGATCCCGGCCGAGGACGAGGCGCGCACGCCGGCGGGGCTGTCCTCCACCGCCACGCAGTGCGCGGGATCGACACCCAGACGGCTGGCGGCCAGCAGGTAGGGCTCCGGGTGCGGCTTGGCGTGGGTGACGTCGCTGCGTGTCACCACCACGTCGAAGTAGTGCAGCAGCCCGGCCTTCTCCAGCCGCTGCGCCGCGTAAGGCGCTTCGGTGGAGGTGGCGATGGCGAGTGGAATGCCGGCCTTGGTGAAGTGCTCCAGGATCACTTCGGCGCCGGGGCGCAGCGCGATGCCGGCATCGACCATGGCTTCGAACAGCACGTCGCTTGCCTCGAAAAAGCGGTCGAGCGGGAAGTCCGCGCCCATGCGGTCGGCCACCAGCACGCGGCTGCCGCCGCGGTGCACGCCGACCATAGCGTTGAGCAAATCGCCCGGTAGGGGCACGCCCATGGCATGGCCGGTTTCCACGAAAGCGCGTTGGTGCGCAGCCTCGGTGTCCAGCAGAGTCCCGTCCATGTCGAAGATCGCGGCGCGGATCGGGTCGGGAAGCACGCGCGGCGCAGCAGTCAGCATCGATGTAGCCATGACTCCAATATGAAGGCTGGTTGCTGCGGAACCATTGCAAAACACGAAACCAGGATTGCGGAAAGTGGGCTTTTCGCTGCCATAGCCTTTTCGTCATCCCCGCGAAGGCGGGGATCCCGCTAATTTGAACCGTGGCGGGAAGGAAGCGGGACCCCCGCTTTCGCGGGGGCGACGGGAGTTTGACGGAAGATCGGAGCGCGGATCGAACCGGTTAGAACCGCTCGCGGTCCAGTTCTTCCAGCCCCAGCTCCGCGCAAAGTGCGGAGCGTGCGGCAAGGCACTGCTTCCAGATCGCCGGTTCGGCAAGGTCTTCCACCGCGATCCGGTCCGGCCAGAGGCGGTTCACCAGCGCCTCGATACGGTCCAGCTTGTCGGCCGTGGCCAGGAAGCGTGGATCGACGGTCGCCGGGTCGGCCACCACGCGCAGGCGCAGGCAGGCGGGGCCGCCGCCGTTGGCCATCGATTCGCGCAAGTCGTGGATGAACAAGTGGCGGATCGGGCCGTTGCCGGAAACCAGCTTTTCCAGCCAGCGCCAGACGGTGGGCGATTCCTGCGCTTCGGTCGGCAGGATCAGCGCCGCCTCGCCCGAAGGCAGCGTGACCAGCTGGGCATTGAACAGGTAGGACTGGATCGCATCGAACAGGCTGACTTCGCTGGCCGGGATCTCAACGATCTCGATCTCCGGCAGCTTGGCGCGCAGATCGGCGTAGAACTGCTCGCGCTGGGTGAAGGCGTTCTCGTGCGTGAACAGGATGCGTTCGTTGGCGACGGCGACGACGTCGTTGTGGAAGGCGCCGGCGGCGATCGCTTCTTCCGACTGCTGGACCAGGATTGTGCGTTCCGGATCGAGGCCGTGGAGGCGCGCGACGGCGGCGCTCGCCTCGCGGTGCTGGCGCGCGGGGTAGGGGCCGATCGGCTCGCCGCCGCCGGTGTGGCCGTAGACGAAGACCTCGACGCCCGGCGCATCATGGCTGGCGCAGAGGCGCATGTGGTTGGCGGCGCCTTCGTCTCCGAACGGCGGCGGCACCGGTCCGTGGACCACGAAATGCGCGGGATCGGCGAAAGCGATGCGCAATTGCGCCAGCGCCTCGCGCCATTCGTGACTGCGGTGCGGCATCGTCACCAGATTGGCGACGGTCAGGTGGCAGCGCCCGTCCGCCGTATCCGGCGCAGGGGAGACGGTGGCGGCGTTGGCCGCCCACATCGAGCTTGCCGACATCGCATTGGCGCGCAGGCGCGGGTCGGCGTTCTCCAGCGTCATGCCCAGCTGACCCAACCAGTCGGTATCCGGCCGGCGCTGGGGCAGGAAAAAGCCCTGCACCAGCCCGCGTTCCAGATTGGCGCGCATCTTGGCCAGCCCTTGCAGAGCGGCGGCGCGCGGGGCCGAGACCTTGCCGAAGTTCCTCGTGGAAGCGAGGTTGCCAAGGCTGAGCCCCGCATAATTATGGCTGGGGCCGACGATTCCGTCGAAATTGATCTCGGTAAGCATGGGTAAGTCAGGCGCTCGCGTAAGTAATACTGTCGCCCCTCGTCACGCCTAGCAGAGCGGCCGCTTCGGCATCAAGGGAGACACCCCCCTCAGCCGCATCGACTTTCCCCAGACATGCGCGAAATTCGGCCAGATGGCCGGTGGCGACCAGGTGGCTGGCCTCTTCCAGATCGGCTTCGGCGATCTCCACGATCGTTGCCGTGCGGGCATCCTGCACGGTGCGGATCTGGTCGGTCTTGGCCAGCATGGTCGGCCCGCCGTCGAAGATGTCGACGTAGTTCTGGAACGCGAAGTTCTCGTTCTCCAGCATGCGCATCGCCGGGCGGCCCGAATAGTGCGGCTGCCCCATCACCTGCCGCGCCGCTTCGGACAGCAGCGCGCAATAGATCGGGTGCTTGGGCATCAGGTCGGCGATGAACTGGTTGCCGTGCTTCGCATTGAACTCGTCCGCATCGCGGAAGCTCATATCGAAAAAGCGGCCGGCAAGCCCGTCCCAGAACGGCGAGTTGCCGGCATCGTCGATGGCGCCGCGCAGTTCGGCCAACGTGGTATCGCCAAAGCGCGAACGGTGCATCTTGATGAAGAGATAGCGGCTGCGCGCCAGCAGCTTGCCGACGCCGGCCGAACGCTCGGTGGCGTCCAGATAGAGCCCGCCCACTTCGCTCGCCCCGTCCAGATCGGTGCAGAGCGTCAGCATCTCTGCCCGGAACGTGCGGTCCAGCTCCTTGGAATGCTGGGTGATCCGGCCGATGCGGTAGGAATAGAACGGAAATTCCGTGCCCACTTGCGAGAATGCCTGGCAGGTGCCGCGCACTTTGCCGGTTTCGGTGTCTTCCAGAATGAAGACGAACAGGTCGTTGGCAATCTCGTCGCTTTCGCGCGCGAAGCTCTTGGCCGTGCGCTGCAGCTTGGCGTCCAAGGTCGGCTTGTCGGGCGGCAGGTTGGTGAAACCGCCGCCAGTGCCCTTCGCCATGCGGTAAAGCGCTTCAAGGTCCTTTTCCTGTGCGGTGCGCAGGAGGAATGTCATGCGGGCAAAACTCCGTGACGATCGAGTCTGTATAGGACGAGGGCAGTTAGACGGGCGCGGGCATCTAGTGAATCTGCCAGCAAAAATTCGTCGGGTGAGTGGATCGAGCCGCCGAGCGCGCCCATCGTGTCGAGCACGGGCACCCCGCAGGCGGCGATGTTGTTGCCGTCGCAGACGCCGCCGGTGTCCTTCCAGCTCATCGGCTGGCCAAGATCGGCAGCGGCCTTGCTGACCACGCCATAAAGCGCCTCGGTCCGTTCCGAGATCGCCTTGGGCGGGCGCGAGACATGGCCGTGAATGTGCATGTGCACGTCATGCGCGGCCGAGACTTCGGCGACGGCGGCCTTGATATGCGCCTGCGCCTCGGCCGCAAGTTCGGGCGTGGCGGGGCGCATGTTGAAGTGCAGGATCGCAAGGTCCGGCACGGTATTGTTCGGCGCACCGCCCTCGATCTTGGCCGGGTTCACTGACAGGCCGGGACGGCGCATCGCGGCAAGGCGCAAGGCAAGGTCGCTGGCGGCGAGAATGGCGTTGCGGCCTTCTTCCGGATTGCGACCGGCATGGGCGGATCGGCCATGGACGACCACGGCGTAGTTGCCCGAACCGGGCCGCGCGCGCGCCATCTGGCCGCCGGGCAGGGCAGGCTCGTAGGTCAGCGCCGCCAACTTGCCCTTGGCCAGATCGGCGATCAGCGGGGCGGAGGAGAGCGAGCCGGTCTCCTCGTCGCTGTTGATCAGGACATCGTAGCCGAGCGTCGGGCTTGCCTGCTCGTAGGCCATGAGGCCGGCCAGCATCAGGGCAAGGCCGCCCTTCATGTCCGCCGTGCCGGGGCCGTGGAGGGTGTTGTCGTCCAGCCAGTCGCAAGTCTGGAAAGCGTGCTCGCGCGGGTAGACGGTGTCCATGTGGCCGGTCAGGATCACCCGGCGCTCCGCCTCGGGCCGGACCGAGAGCACCATGTGCCGGCCATGGGCCACTTCGCGGGTCTGGCCCTGGCTGTCGACTTTCTCGACCGGAGCGGGATCGACCAGCCGCACCTCGCCCGGCAGTGCCGAGAAGGCGTCGGCAAGGCATCCCGCCATCGCCGCCAATCCTTCGATATGGGCGGTGCCGCTGTTGATCGCCGCCCAGTCGAGCGTGTGGGCAAGGATCGGCGCCCGCTCCACCGGGGCGAGCAGGGCCTGTTCCTCCGGCGTCAGGCCGATCATCCGCGCAGCTTGCCGGTTAGCGCACCGCTGTTGCCCGCCACGCTCGCCGCCTCGAAACTGGCGACGGGATAGGCGCAGTAATCGGCGGCGTAATAGGCGCTGGGGCGGTGGTTGCCGCTGTCGCCCAGCCCGCCGAACGGCATCGATCCCGCCGCGCCGGTGGTCGGGCGGTTGCGATTGACCACGCCCGCGCGGCTTTCCAGCACGAAGCGGTCCCACAAGGCATCGTCACCGCTGATGAGGCCCGCCGAAAGGCCGAAGCGCGTGGCATTGGCGGCGGCCATGGCGGCATCGAAGTCCGGCACGCGGGTCACTTGCACCACCGGGGCGAAGATTTCCTCGTCCGGAACGTCGATCCCGGTCACGTCCAGGATGCCAGGGGTGACGAAGGCATTGCCGCGTCCTTCCACGCCGGTGAAGGCACGGATCACTTGCGCGCCACGCGCCACCAGTTCGGCAACGCGCTCCTGCGCGGCTTCCGCTGCGTGGCCGGAGATCAGCGGGCCGAACCACGGTTCGGGCGTCTCGTTCCAGGCACCGATGGTCATGCGGTCCGCCAGTGCGGCGACGGCATCGACCAGCGCGGTGCCGAAGGCATTGTCCGGCACGATCAGCCGGCGCGCGCAGGAGCAGCGCTGGCCTGTGGTGATGAAGCTGGACTGCACGACCACCGAGGCGGCCTCGTCCACGTCGCCATCCCAAGCGACCAATGGGTTGTTGCCGCCGAGTTCGAGGGCGAGGATCACGTCGGGCCGATCCGCGAAGATCCGCCGGAAATGCGCGCCCGCGCCGGCCGATCCGGTGAACAGCAGTCCGTCGATATGGCCCGCCACCAGCGCCTCACCCGTGGCGCGGGCGCCGTGGACGATCTGGAACACGCCATCGGGCAGGCCCGCTTCCGCCCAGGCATCGGCCATGGCCTGCCCGGTCGCGGGGGTCATTTCGGAGGGCTTGAACACCACGGTGTTGCCCGCCAGCAGGGCGGGAACGATGTGGCCGTTGGGCAAGTGGCCGGGGAAGTTGAACGGCCCCAGCACCGCCATCACCCCGTGCGGACGGTGGCGCAGCACCGCTTGCCCGAACGGCATGTCGTTCCGCTTCTCCCCCGCGCGTTCGGCCTGTGCGGTGACCGAGATGCCGACCTTGCCGATCATCGAGGTCAATTCGCCGCGCGTTTCCCACAAGGGCTTGCCGGTCTCGCGAGAGATCGTCTCGGCCATCGCGTCCTTGCGATTTTCGAGCACGGCCTTGTAGCGCTGGACCGCCTCCACACGCACCGCGACGGGCAGCGCCGCCCAGCCAGGAAACGCCGCGTGGGCGCGCTCGATGGCGGCATTCACCGCGGCCGCATCGGCAATTTCGCCTTCCCAGACGAGCGCGTCGGTGGCGGGGTCGTAGGAGCGGAGCAGGCTCATGCGTTCCTCGTGACGGCGAAAATGCCGGTGGCGTTGCCAGAATCGAACGTGAGATCCAGCTTGCCGGTCTCCGGATCGATGTCTCGGGTGATGAATTCGTAGAACGATCCGGGCACCGGCAGCGGCACTTCGCTGCCGTCCGCCTCGCGGAACGGGCGCACGACCTTGTCGGCCAGGATCGCGGTCTGCCGCACGCGGCCGTTCTGCGAAATCTCGACCGAGGGCTTCATCGGATAGCCCTGTTCCTTCAACGCGTCCGACAGGGTCATGACATCCGCCGTGCGGGTGGTTGCATGGTTGAAGGCATTGCCCTCGGTAGCGATCCAGGCGCCTTCCTTGGTTTCGGGCAGCAGCACTTCATAGTCGGCCAGCGTGGGCGGTTCATGCTGGCGTTCGAAGCAGGCGATGGCGCCCTTCAGTGCGGTGACGGCCATGTCGAAGCCGCATTCGCCGTCGCTGGCGAGCGTATCGAGCGCGGTCCATTCGTCCTCGCCCAGCGGATCGACCGAGGTGCCGAAGACATTGGCGCAGGCGCCCTGCGCGGCCTCGGGCAACTGGTCCACGTGAAGTTCGGAGACGAAGAACTGGGGAATCGTCTCGGGCAAGTCGCGCTGGGCATAGGCGCGGCCGGTCATCTTCAGCTTGGGCAGCGGATAGAGCCCGACGACTTCATAGCCCAGCGGCGCCAGGAAGCGGCCGAAGGCCATGTGCCCGGCCGGCAGCGCGCCGGTCTCGCCATCGATGGTGCGCAGGGCGCCATGATCGAAGACGATGGTTTCGCCCGCCGCGCGCACTTCGTCGATATAGCGCTGCGCGGTGGGCACGCGGTCCAGCAGGTCGGCAAACAGCGCTGCGTTCAGCGCCATGGCCACGTGCGCGCGGCTGGCGGTCTCTCCGGTGCCGGCAAGCGCCGGGTCGATGGTCAGCGTGGTAAGTGCCAGCGCGGCCTTGGTTTCGCCGATGGCAGCGGCCAGCAGGCGGAACAGCGTCTGGTCCGGATTCGCGTGAGATTGGGGGGCGGAGGGCATCGTTTTCCCGTCGTTCCTGTTGTTTCGCGTGGGTGAAGACATAGGAAAGCCCCCGCACCAAGTCCATGCCGCAAGGGCGGCCGATGCGCTTTTTTGTCTATACGTAATGATTGGCGGCGGATCGGGACTTTTCTCTGGCCGCTATCGCGCCGTTTCCTCCGAATCGGACCGGCCGCGGCGGCCACACTGGTCGGGGGAGAACGCGGTTTCGCCGTCCGGCGGCGGCAGATTCATGGCACCGCCGCTCCACAGGCCGCCTGTCGGCCCCGCTTCGCCCCGTTTGCCGGAACTATTTTGCAGTGCAGCGGGAAACTCATGGCATGTTCGCGCTTTCTGGATTCGATCTCCCCTCCTGCCCCCTAGGAGCGCGCATGAACTGGTTGCCTCGTGATGAAGAACCCGGTTGGAAATCGGGTTCGAACAAGGTGCGTTCGATATTTGACGCCACCGTCGGCGCCGATCCCAATACAAGGATCAAGCCCGCGCATATTGCGCTGATCGGCAATTTCGCCCCTCGCAAGTGCGGCATAGCCACGTTCACGACCGACATTTTCGAACAGCTGCGCGAACATCACCCGGAAATCGCCATCGACGTCTATGCATTGGACGATCCCAAGCATCCGCTCGAATACCGCGACGTTGCGGGCACCATCGCCTGCGACGATGCGGAGGACTATGCCGGCGCCGCGCGGCGGATCAATGAAAGCGCGGTCGATGCCGTGTGGTTGCAGCACGAATACGGCATTTTCGGCGGCAAGGACGGCGATCTGGTCTGCCATTTCGTCGACAGGCTGGCCGCACCGCTGATCCTGACGCTGCATACGGTGTTGAAGGAGCCGTCCGCGCACCAGCGGGCGATCCTGGACCATCTGGTGGTGCGGGCATCGCGGATCATGGTGATGTCGCAGAATTCGAAGAACGTGCTGGAGCAGGACTATGGCGTCCCCTCCCGCGTGATTCAGGTGATCGAGCACGGCGCGCCGGACCGTCCGTTCGGCCGCCACGACCATTTCAAGGCATTGCTGGGCCTGCAGGACCGCAAGGTGCTGATGACGTTCGGCCTCTTGGGGCATGGCAAAGGGCTGGAACACGCGATCGCGGCGCTGCCCCGGATCGTCGCGCGCCATCCGGATGTGCTCTATCGCATTGTCGGTGCCACGCACCCCAACCTCGTCGCGCACGAGGGTGAAGCCTATCGCGAGGAACTGGAACGGCTGGCGGCGGATCTTGGCGTTGCCGATCATGTGGCTTGGGACAATCGCTTCCTCGAAACCGAGGAATTGCTGGATCAACTGGAAGCCTGCGACATCTACCTGACGCCCTATCCCGGGCTGCAGCAGGCGACATCGGGCACGCTCAGCTATGCGGTGGCGCTGGGCAAGGCATTGGTCTCCACGCCTTACGTCCATGCCCGCGAACTGCTGGGCGACGGTGTAGGCGTGCTGATCGAACCGGGCGAAAGCGGCGCGATTGCCGATGCGGTGAACGCGCTGCTGGATGATTCGGACGAACTGGCCGCGATGCAGCGCCGTGCCTGGGCGCGCGGGCGGGAGATGATCTGGCCGCGCTTTGCGGAAAGCTCCGCCCGGTTGATCGCCGATGCCCGCGCCCCGCGCGCGGTGGTGCCGCCCGTAACTGCGACGCCGGGGCTTTCGGCGGTCTTCGCGATGAGCGATGCCACCGGGATGCTGCAGCACGGCGTCGGCGTCGTGCCCGACCGCCGCCATGGCTATTGCCTGGATGACAATGCTCGCGCGCTGATGCTGATGAACGTGGCGCACGGCGTCGCGGCAGCCGAACGGATGAAGTGGAGCCTCTCTTACGCAGGCTTCGTGCAATATGCATGGAACCCCGATCTCGGCCGGTTCCGCAACTTCATGCGCTATGACCGCAGCTGGTGCGAGGATGAGGGATCGGAGGATTCCAACGGCCGCGCGCTCTGGGCGCTGGGGCAGACCTGCGAATGCAATCTGGATGCCCAACTGGGCAACTGGGCGCTGGACCTGTTCGAGCAGGCGCTGGGCGCGGTGGGGGAAACCGGATCGCCGCGCGCGGTCGCTTTCGCGATGCTGGGGGCCTGCGCGGTGCTGCGCCGCGATCCGGCTCACGCACAGGCGCGGGAGCGCGTGGAGACCGGTGGCGAGTTTCTGATGAAGCTGCTGGGCCACGGCCGCCGGCCGGACTGGGCCTGGTTTGAGGCGGTGCTGGGTTACGACAACCCCCGCTTGCCGCAGGCGCTGATCGAGGCGGGCATGGCGCTGGGGCGGGAGGACTGGATCGGCGACGGCCTGGCCACGCTGGAATGGATTTGCCACCAGCAGCTTTCCGCGCGCGGGCAGTTTCGCCCGATCGGATCGGAAAGTTTCCACAAGCCCTACAGCTACTTGCCGTTCGACCAGCAACCGCTGGAGGCCCAGGCGGCGATCGAGGCGTCGCGCACGGCATGGCGCGTTACCCACGGCGCGTTCTGGCGCGAACATGCGCTGGCGGCGTGGCGCTGGTTCTTCGGCGGCAACGATCGCGGGGTCGCGCTGGCGGACCTTGCCTCAGGCCGCTGTCACGACGGGGTGACGCCGCGCGGGGCAAATGGCAATTGCGGTGCGGAATCCATTCTCGCTTTTCAACTTTCGCATTATGCTCTGGCCGAACTCGCCCAGCAGGGCCCGGTCGTATCGTCCGGTCCCCTGGCATCTGGAGGAGGTTGGCTTGAATCGGCCCGAGACAGCCTGGTCTGAACCGCTGCACGTTTTCGAAACACGCCTCCACGCCGATCCGGCGCGGGTGGTGCTGCGCCCCTTTCACCTCGGCTGGCAGGCGAAAAACGCCCCCGGTGGCCGGGCGATGAAACTGGTGGAGGACATCGCCGCGCTGACCGAAGAGCGTGCCGACGCGGAATACGAACGCGTGCTGCGCGATTTCAAGGAACGCCACTGGCAGACCGAAACGATCTTCGAGGAGCGCTTTGCCGAAGTGGCGGCGAATCTCGATCTGGACCCATCGCGCTTTTCCGAATCGCGCAAACGGCTGATCGGATCGTACTTCTGCCATGAGTACACGTTCGCCGCCGCCGCACTGATGAACCCCTCCATCGTGCCCGCGCCCGATCAGTCGGGCATGCAGGACGGATCGGTGCGCTTCATCATGAGCCTGCGCGCGGTGGGCGAAGGGCACATCAGCTCCATCGCCTTTCGCGAAGGCATTGCCGAGGAGGACGGCACGTTCAGCCTCTGGCCGCAGGCCTCCTTCGCGACATCGGTGGAACTGGACGACGAGGAACAGATCGATGCCGAGGACACCAACGTCTTCGTTCATCGCCAGCCGGATTCCAGCCTTTCGAACACGGTGATCTTCCCGATCACCGAACAGCAGCGCGGCGGGCTGGAAGACTTGCGCCTTGTCCGCTTCGACCATGGCGATGGCGATTACGAATGGGTGGGCACTTATACTGCCTATTCGGGCAGCTCGATCCGGTCCGAACTGCTGCGCACGCGGGACTTCCGCGCGTTCGAACTGGAGCCGATCCACGGCCGCGCCGGGCGCAACAAGGGCATGGCGCTGTTTCCGGAGAAGGTCGACGGGCAATATTGCATGGTCGGCCGGCAGGACGGGCAGAACCTGTTTCTGCTGAAGTCGGACGAACTCGCGGTCTGGGACGATGACGGCGTGCTGCTGATGGAGCCCGCCTACCCTTGGGAGTTCATCCAGATCGGCAATTGCGGCAGCCCGATCCGCACAGACGAAGGCTGGCTGCTGTTCACACACGGCGTCGGCGCGATGCGCAAGTACGCGCTGGGCTGCGCGCTGCTGGACCTGAAAGACCCCTCGAAAGTGCTGGCCCGTACGGTGGAGCCGGTGCTGACGGCGGAGAACGCGGATCGTTCGGGCTATGTGCCCAACGTGGTCTACACTTGCGGCGCGTTGAAAGTGGGGGAGCGGCTGCTGATCCCCTACGGCATCTCCGACAGCACCGTGGGTTTCGCCACGTGCGAGATCAAGGCGCTGATGGGGTTGATGGAGTAGAGCCGGCCGGCAATGGCGCCGGCGTCCAGCCGCTTTCGGCCAGTATGGTCTTGGGCGAATCGAGCCTGATCAATGCGGCAAGCGCTGCGCGCTTGTCTGCGGCGTGATCGTAGTAGGCTCTGGCGATCCGATACCCCTCCCAATAGCCCAGATCGCCGGGTTGGTCGGGCGTGCCGGCACCGTTATAGAGCCAGTCGGAGAGGTCCGTGCTGTCGGCTTCCGCCAGAAAGCGCTTGTCTATCTGCGCCTGCTTGTCGCGCGTCCAATTGCGTAAGTGGGCATTGCTGATGTCGCCTGAACTCAGTTCGGCCAGAAGTTCGGCAATGCCTTCGATCAGCGACTGACGCAGGACCGTCGTGGGAAGCGTCTCGTCGTTCAGCACTGCGGGTTGCTGGATGTGGCCATATTCGTGGGCGATGAGGTGCACCAGCCGGTCGGCAAGGTCGGCCTGCAGCCAATCCGATCGGCAGGCCACTTCAAGGCCGATAAGCACACCCGAAGCGCCGGTGGTGCCGCCGCTGTTGTTGCGTCCGATCAGGATGGTAACGGGGGGAAAATGCGCTTGCGGGTCCAGCTTGGCCAGTTTGGCAAAAGCCGTTTCCAGCCGCGCCTTCACCGTGGGCAGGACTTTCAGGCAGGCTCTTGCGCCCTGGTAGATTTCGGGATGCAGGGCAATTTCCGCGGCCAACTTCTGACCGGAGAGGATACGTTGCGGCACGAACTGGCGCACGCCGTCGCTGCCCGCATCGATATAGTCGTGTTGCAGGACTTCGGCCGAAGGTTTGCCGCCGGCGGCGTCGTAGAGCGCATAGAAGCGGTCCACGTCGCCGATGCGGATTTCGGCCGAAGCCTGAGGCCGCGCGGCGGCGGGTACGGCGAACAGGCTAACGCCCATCGCCACCGCCGCCGCGAGGACTTTACCCATGCGCGCCGAACTCGTTGGCCAGCGCGGTGGTGATGCGCAGGCTCAGGGCGTAGCACCGCGCGATCGGGTCGATGAATTCGCGGTGGATCTGCGCATAGCCGGTCGCACTCGAATCCGGATAGTCGCTGGGCTTGTCCACCGTGAAGTCGTCGATCGACGGGAAGCTGGTCGGGAAGGCACGGCGCAACTGGGCCAGCCCGTCCTCGACGCGCAGGGTGAAGAACATCTCCAGCACGTCGTCGCGGCTGATATCGTTCGCGCGGCTGAACTGCGGCACCATCACGGCGCGCAGGAACATGTGCTTGAACAGCGCGATGCGCAGCGATTGCAGCACGCCCAGACTGCGACGGGTATGCTCGCGGTCGGGCAGCGGCGCCTCGTGCGGCAGCGAGTCCAGCAGGAAGTGCAGCTTCATCGCATCGACGCGCAGGCGCGAGGCGAGACGGCGATAGACCCCGGCGCGGTCGTCCTTGGTCAGATATTCCGCCAGCTTCAGGCAGGCCTCGGCAATGTGCCGCTCGTCACCGCGATAGGGGCGGCTGGCCCAGTAGGCGGAATTGAAGAGTTCGCCATAGGCCGCGACCGTCTTGATCGAGGCCAGCGCATTGGCCGCGCGGGCCAGACGCATCAGCTGCTGCCCGCGCTCACTTTCGCGCAGCAGGCCGGCGATCTCTTCCCGGTTGCCGTCGGACGCGGTGCCGATCCCCGCGATCACGTTCACCGGATAACCCAGCTGCTGCAGGATGGCGTTGTGCGGGATCGCGCGGATCTGGCGCAGGCTCATCGAACGGTCGGCGGCAAGGTCCGACTGGCGGCGCGACTTGCGGCTGCCGGTATCGTTCAGCAGCCCGAGCCCAAACGCGGTGATCGCGCGGCTGTAGGTGGAGCTTTCCAGATGCTCATGCTGCACGCCCCGGATCGCGCGGTAGAAATCGAGGCTGAGGTCCGTGCGGCGATAGAACAAGTCGGTCGGTGCATCGACATCGGCACCCCATAGCGGCATTTCGGCCATGCGGGTGAGCGTGGCCAGTGCCAGCTCGTCCGATCCGAACCAGAGGTAGCCGTCGCCACCCTGGAACGAGACTTCAGGCTCCAGCCGGATTCCCGCGCGCAGGAAACGGCGGCGGGCCCAGGGGGACATCGGCCACTGGAAGCGGTCCTGAAGGCTGGAGGGATGCGCGCCGCGGCCCATCGATTCGCCGTGGGTGTTGAAGATCAGCGCCGAAACGTCGGTAAGGCCATTGGCCACCATCGCTTCGGACAGGCGGCCCTGCAGACGCTCGATGGCGAGCGCGGCGGGAACCTGGCCGACGAAGCGGCCCGCGTCCGAAAAGCCGGTCTGGATCGAGACGCGGCCGCGCTTGTGCGCGTATTCGCGGTAGGCCGGTTCGGCCAGTACCGCGTCGAGGAAGCGGCCGCCGTGTTCCAGCGCGGTCTCGGTCTCGAACAGGGGCGAGACGTCCACCTTTTCGTCGATCCCGAACATCCGCGCGAAATAGAGCGCGGCCAGGATCGTGGTGGGCTCCTCGCATTCGGCCACCAGCATGCGGATCGGCGCGTCGGCGTCGATATGCGCAAGGATCTGCGCCATCGCCAGGAACTGGCGCACGGCGGTCGAATTCTCGATGGCGAGTGCGGCGAAGTTGGACTTCAGCGGCGTGACTTCGGCCAGCAGCTCACGCATGCGGACCAGGGCGGCCTGGCTGGCAAGGTTCAGCTTGCCCTCCGGATCGATGCGCAGGCGGATCGCGTTCTGCAACTGGGAGGCGTTCACGCGGAAGTGGATCAAGCCCATGCCAAGCCCGTCCGCGCGCATCGCAGCGGCGGCGACCAGCAGCGTGCGGGCCTGATCCTGATCGGCGTGGCGCGCTTCGGATTCGAGGTGGCTGACGATCGGATCGAGGCTGATCAGCTTGTCGGCATGATCGGCGGTCAATGCATTGGCGGCGTCGGACAGGGCCTCTGGCGAGGAGAGATCTGCGGCGAAGCGCTGCGCCATCTCTGCCGCCAGTGCACCGGCGCGGGCCAGCTTTGCCGAAGTGTCGGGCGCGGTATGGGCCAGCATTTCGGCATAGCTGGCAAGGCGCTGGGCCTTTTCTTCCAGCCGGTAGCGGATCGAGGTGAACCAGCCGATGTCGGTGCGGCCGTCCATGTCGTACCCCACCCATGAGGCGAAGCGCGCCGGCATGGGGTTCAGGCCCTTCCAGCGCTTCGGCCAGCGGGCGGCGGCAATGTCCAACAGACGCGCATTGATCCGGTCGCGCGCCTTTTGGCCGCGCGCGATGGCTTCCATCGCCTTGCCGTGTTCGTAATCGAGGGTGATCGTGTCGCGTGCGGGGGAGGCCGCGCAGACGGTGGCCTCGCTATGGTCGCCGGTGGAGGCGGCGTGGGTAACCGCTTCGGTCTGAGCCGTTGAAAGCAGGAAAGTGGGGTGGCCTGTGAAAACCACGTGGGCGGAAGGCCGCTGCCAGCGCACGGCGAAGGCGGTGAAGTCCTCTTCGCTGGCGGCGGCGTCCAGCCGCTTTTCGTTTTCGGCCGGGGCGATGGGGGCCAGCATGCGGTCAAGCCGCGCGGCGCGGGCGCGCAGCCCTTCGCACTCCATCTCGGCGACGAGGGCCTCGATCGTGTCGAGGCCCATTTCGCCGTTTTCCAGCTGGCGCGACAGTTCGAGCCCCAGCTGGAAAACCGGATTGTAGAGCGGCGTCTGGGCGGTCAGGACATGGAGTTCCTGAAGCCGGCGGTCGAGATCGTCGACCGTGTTCAGCGGCGTTCCCGCCTCGCCGCCGCTCACCGGGGAAGCCCCGCAGCGAGGCGGGCGGCCGCCTCGATCTTGGCGACATCGGGCTTGCCCTTGGGCACCATCCAGCTGCCGCCGACGCAGAGCACCGCGTCGAGACCCAGCCATTCGGGCGCGTTCTCCGGCGTGACGCCGCCGGTCGGGCAGAACTTCGCCTTGAACAGCGGGGCGGCGATCGCCTTCAGCGCCGAAGGACCGCCCGCCGCCATGGCGGGGAAGAACTTCAGACGGTCGAACCCGCATTCGAGGGCAAACATCACGTCACTGGCGTTGGCGGTGCCGGGCAGGAACGGGATCTTGGTCTTGTAGGCGGCTTCGGCCAGCATCGGCGTGAGGCCGGGCGAGACGATGAATTCCGCGCCCGCGTCGATGGAGCGCTTCAGGTCATCCGGCGAAAGCACGGTGCCGGCGCCGACCACGGCGCCGGGAACCTGCTTCATCACCTTGATCGCATCGATCGCACATTCGGTGCGCAGCGTTACTTCCAGCGCGGGCAATCCGCCGGCGACCAGCGCTTCGGCGATCGGCAGGGCGTGTTCGATATCCTCGATCACCAGCACCGGGATCACCGGCGCCAGACGCATGACCTTTTCGACGGCTTCGGACGGGCTGCTCATTGAACGTGCTCCCTGACATAGGCGGCAGCCGCGCCGAACAGGCCGGGCTGCGGATGGGTGATGAGCTTGACCGGGATCTGCGCCATCATGCCGGCAAAGCGGCCCTTGGCGGCAAATCGCTCGGCAAAGCCCGAGGACAGAATGGTTTCGCGGATGCGGTAGCCGAGGCCCCCGGCGATAACGACGCCGGCCGCTCCGTGGGCAAGCGCGTAGTCGCCCGCCGCGCTGCCGAGTGCCAGGCAGAAGCGGTCGACGGCGGCGGCGGCCAGCGGGTCTGAATGGTTGGTGCCGGCGGTCCAGATCTCCACGTCGGTCACGTCATGCACCGCGCGCGTCTCCATGGCGGCCAGCGTCTGGTAGATGTCGACGATAGCGGGGCCGGAAACCACGCGCTCGGTAGAGACGCGGTTGTGGCGCTTGCGCAGGCGGGCGAGGATCGCATCCTCGATCAGGTCCAGCGGCGCATAGTCGGTATGGCCGCCTTCGGTCGCCTGCACATGGTAGAAGCCGCCCTGCCCGTGGGGCAGGCCATTGCGCCACAAGTGCGCGACGCCAAGGCCGGTGCCCGGCCCGAGGACGCTGAGCGTGCCCGAGCGGGGCAGCGGCACGTCTGGTCCGGCCAGGTGCAGGAACTGATCGTCCGACGCCAGCGCGACGGCGTAGGCGACCGCCGCGAAGTCGTTCACCACGGTGTAGTGCGACACGCCCATTTTCTCGGGGATCATCGCGGGGCGAATGATCCAAGGGTTGTTGGTGAAACGGATCACATCGCCGCCGACCGGGCCGGCGATCGCGATCGAGATGGCATCGGGCAGCGTGCCGCCCATGCGCTCGCGGAAAGCCTGCCATGCCAGCTGGAAGCTGCCATGGTCGCTGGTGTGCAGAGTGACGGGTTCGTCCAGCGTGATCTGGCCCTGATCGTCGACCGAGGCTAGGGCAAAGCGGGCATGGGTGCCGCCGATATCGACGGCTACGAGTTCAGTGCTCACAGGCCTGCAACCTCCAGCATCGAGGAACCGCCCTGTTCGGCGCCGCCTGCGTTCATGCGGAACATCGCGAAGAGTTCGCGGCCCATGCCTTCAGCGGGCGCGGGCAGCGGCGCGGGCGAACGGCCGGAGAGGTCTGCCGTGGTGGAAAGCGTGCCGTCCTCGGCCGAGAGGCGAACGATGTCGCCATCCTGCAGATAGGCGATGGGGCCATCGGCCAGCGCTTCCGGCGTGACGTGGATCGCCGCCGGCACCTTGCCCGAAGCGCCCGACATGCGGCCGTCGGTGACCAGCGCCACCTTGAAGCCGCGATCCTGCAGCACGCCCAGCGGCGGGGTCAGCTTGTGCAGTTCGGGCATGCCATTGGCGCGCGGACCCTGATGGCGCACGACCACCACGACATCGCGGTCCAGCTCGCCCGCCTTGAAGGCATTGATGACGCCTTCCTGCGTTTCGAAGACGCGGCAGGGTGCCTCGATCGTCCAGCGTTCCTGATCGACCGCGCTGGTCTTGAACGTGGCACGGCCCACGTTGCCGGAGACGAGGCGCATGCCGCCATCGGGCAGGAAGGGCTTGGCCACCGTGCTCAGCATCGCATCGTCCCCGCTGACGGCCGGGGCGGGCTTCCACTTGAGTTCGCCCTCATCCAGCGTCGGCTCGGTGGCATAGGCACGCATGCCGTCCTTGGAGACAGTCAGGATGTCCTCATGCGCGAGGCCCGCGTCCAGCAGTTCGCGGACGACCCAGCCCATGCCGCCGGCGGCATGGAAGTGGTTCACGTCGCCCGAACCGTTGGGATAGACGCGGGTGATCAGCGGCACGGCGGCGGAGAGTTCGTCGAAATCCTGCCAATCGATATGGATGCCGGCGCAGCGGGCCATGGCGGGCAGATGGATCGCGTGGTTGGTCGATCCGCCGGTGGCCAGCAGGCCGACGATGGCGTTCACGATCGCCTTTTCATCGACGACATGCGCCATCGGGCGGAAGTCGTCGCCCTTGCGGGTCATCTCGGTCACGCGGTGGACAGCGGCGCGGGTCACCGCCTGACGCAGCGGCGTGTTCGGCGGCACGAAAGCGGCGCCGGGGATGTGCAGGCCCATCATCTCCATCATCATCTGGTTGGAGTTGGCGGTGCCGTAGAAGGTGCAGGTGCCGGCCGAGTGATAGCTGGCGCTTTCGCTGGCGAGCAGTTCCTCACGCCCCACCTTGCCCTCTGCATAGAGCTGGCGGACCTTCTGCTTCTCCTTGTTGGAGATGCCGCTGGGCATCGGGCCGGAGGGGATGAACACGGCGGGCAGATGGCCGAAGCGCAGCGCGCCCATGACCAGCCCCGGCACGATCTTGTCGCAAATGCCCAGCAGGGTCATGCCGTCATACATCGCGTGGCTCAGCGAGACGGCGGTAGACAGGGCGATGGTATCGCGGCTGAACAGCGAGAGTTCCATGCCGTCGAAGCCCTGCGTCACGCCGTCGCACATGGCAGGCACGCCGCCGGCGACCTGCGCCGTCGCGCCCACTTCGCGGGCATAGAGCTTCATCTGCTCCGGATAGCGACCATAAGGCTGATGCGCCGAAAGCATGTCGTTATAGGCGGTGACGATGCCGACGTTGATCGCCTTGCCGGTGGCAATGGCGGGCTTGTCCTCACCGCTCGCGGCGAAGCCATGCGCGAGGTTGGAGCACGAAAGGAACGAACGGTCCGAATGGCGACCGGCCTCGCGGTCGACCATGGCGAGGTAGCGTGCGCGGCTGGGCTTCGACCGTTCGATGATGCGGTCGGTTACGCGGGCTACCACCGGGCTGAGGGTGCTCATGGGGTTACTCCTGCTCTGTCCGTCTGCCACTTGTACCGTGGCGTCTGTCTTTTTGTATCAGCCTTCCGAAGCCGCGCTCTCGGGATCTCCCGGGCAGGGCTTGAAGGCATTTAGGTAACCGGTGTCAATAGCTATCTTCCACCGGTCTGCGGGGGAATGGGCACGGGAAACGGCGCGCACCCCGGTATATAGGGTGCGCCGCGCGTTCATGCCCGTACCGTTGGCCTTACGGGATCACTCATGCCACGTGACGCCATCGCGCTCGGCGAGGGCGATGGCGGCGGAGGGGCCCCAGCTGCCGGCGGTGTAGGTCTTCGGCTCTTGAGCCTGTTCCTCCCACTCGGCGCGGATGGCGTCGATCCAGTCCCACTGCGCTTCCACCTCGTCCCGGCGGACGAACAGCGTCTGCTCACCCTCGATCAGGTCCAGCAGCAGACGCTCGTAAGCGATGCGGCGCTGCGGACCGGCGAAAGCGTCGGGCATGGTGATGGCGAGCGGGATGGAGCGCAGGCCGAAGCCGTTGCGGTCCAGCCCCGGCACCTTGGCCATGAGCGACAGCGTGATGTTCTCGCTCGGCTGGATGCCGATCACCAGACGGTTCGGCACCGTCTTGGCGCCGCGGCCGTGGAAGATCGAGTGCGGCACATCGCGGAACTGGACAACGATCTCGGTCGTGCGCTTGGGCAGGCGCTTGCCGGTGCGCAAGTAGAAGGGCACGCCCTGCCAGCGCCAGTTATCGATATGCGCCTTGATCGCGACGAACGTCTCGGTGTTCGAATCCTTGCCGAGTTCGTCGTCGTAACCCGGCACGGCCTGGCCGCCGATGGCGCCGGCGCGGTACTGGCCCGTCACCGTCTCGTTGGCGGCGACCTTGCGCAAGCTGCGCAGGATCTTCACCTTCTCGTCCCGCACGCTGGTGGCGTCGTAGCTGACCGGCGGCTCCATCGCGACAAGCGCGAGAAGCTGCAGCATGTGGTTCTGCACCATGTCGCGCAGCGCGCCCGAATCGTCGTAATAGGCCACGCGCGATTCAAGGCCGACGGTTTCGGCCACGGTGATCTGCACATGGTCGATATGCGCTGCGTTCCACAGCGGTTCGAACATCAGGTTGGCGAAGCGCAGCGCCAGCAGGTTCTGGACGGTTTCCTTGCCCAGATAGTGGTCGATGCGGAAAATGCGGTCTTCCGGGAAAGCGCGGGCGACGGCATCGTTGATCACCTTGCTGGAGGCAAGATCGATGCCGAGCGGCTTTTCCAGGCCGATGCGCACGTTCTCACCGGAAAGGCCGCTGGCCTGCAGGCCGCGAATGGTCGGTTCGAACAGGCTGGGTGCGGTGGAAAGGAAGATCGAAAGGCCGTCCTTCGGCTCCCCCACCTTGGCCGCCAGCGCGTTGAAGCCTTCCATCTGGTTGGCATCCAGCGTCTGGTACGACAGGCGGTTGAGGAACCGCGCCATGCCGCCCCGCCGCTCAGCCGGCAGGAACTGTTCCAGCGACTGACGCGCGAAATTGCGGAATTCGGCATCGTCATGCTCGGAACGGGCGGTTCCGATGATCTCGACCTTGGGGTCGAGCAGGCCTTCGGCGTCGAGCGCGCAGAGCGAGGGAAGGAGCATACGGCGCGAAAGATCGCCCGTCGCCCCGAACAGGAGCAGGCGGTCTGACGTGAATTGGCCGGACGCGGATTGGGCCGGAGTAGAATTGGTCACTGGGCGCTTTCCACCTTCTGGGGGTTATTCACCTTTACAATTTTCCGCCGAGGACCGGCGGGCTCCTCCTCCCGAGTCCAGGTCATGCGCACCGCATCGACAAGGCCAGCCATCGGATAGCGCCGATCCCGTGCACGCGCTCCTGTCCCAGCGGCAGGAGGTGACGATCGGCGTTAAGGCAGGGCCTTTGTTCTTCGCGGTTGCAGCATAACATGGACTGCGTGCGAAGTGCTAGGCGAGAGCGGGCGAAAGCTCAACCTCGATTGCACGGATTGAACAAGACTTATGCGCGCATACGTATTTGGCAGGTACGTTAAGCGCGATTTTCCGCAAGTTCGTTGCCCGGCCGTCTTTGTCCTGTCGTCCGGGACGGGCATGGAAGCAGGTCAGGATTCACGCAAGCGACGGCGCGGCAGCGGACGCGCATTGAGAAAAGAAGGCGAAAACAATGGCCGGTGACGGCGTCCAGCTTCTCGAACACCTCCAGACGCCGGCAATGATGGTTTCGCGCGGGCAGGTCCGCTTTGCGAACAGTGCAGCCAAGGCGCTGCTGGGCGCGCATATCGTCGGGCAGGACGTGCGCATCGCCATTCGCGAGCCGCGTGCGGTGGCCGCGATCCTCAGCGACGGCGGCGGGATCGCCCGCGTCACCGGGCTTTCGACCGGGGGCAGCGTGTGGGAAGTCGATTGCCGGGCGATCTCCGCCACCGATCGGCTGGTCAGCCTCTACGACTTGTCCGAACGTGTCAGCGTGGCCAAGTCGCACGCGGATTTCGTCGCCAATGCCAGCCACGAACTGCGCACGCCGCTGGCCAACGTGATCGGCTATGTCGAGACGCTGACGAACCCCAAGGCGGGCGGCGACGAGAGCGTGCGCAATCGCTTCCTCGACACTATCCGGCATGAGGCGCAGCGAATGCAGGCGCTGATCCTCGACCTGATGAGCCTTTCGCGGATCGAGGCGGTGAAGCACGAAGTGCCGCAGGACCGGGTGGAGATGGTGGCACTGGCGCAGGAGATGGCGGGCGAATCGAAGCCCGGATCCAACGTTGCGGTCCACACCAACTGCGAAAGCGCGGTCGTAACGGGCGATCGCGGCCAGCTGGCGCAAGTGCTGCGCAACCTGATCGACAACTCGATCAAGTACGGCAAGCAGGGCGGCAAGGTCGATGTCTCGCTGGAGGCGACCGCCACCGGCTGGGTGCTGATCACCGTCAGCGACGAAGGCGACGGCATCTCGCCCGAGCATCTGCCGCGCGTGACCGAACGCTTCTACCGCGCCGACACCAGCCGCAGCCGCGCGGTGGGCGGCACCGGGCTGGGCCTGTCGATCGTCAAGCACATCGTCGAGCGCCATCGCGGCCGCTTCGATATCGACAGCCGCGCCGGGCAGGGCACCACCGCCTCGGTCATGCTGCCGCTGCGCAAGGAAGAGGCGCAGGGTTGAGAGGGGGGATCGGCGGTTTCCCCCCACCGATCCCGGCAATTATGCCCACTTGAACAAAGCGGCGCGTGCATCGACAAGAAGGCGGCGGGGGCTCTTGTGGAGGTTCCGATGCGTGCTGCCAGATATCTGCTTGTCGGCGTTCTCTTCGCCGGATCGGGCCTGCTTCCGATTTCCGTTCCGGCATACGGCCAGCAGGCGACAGCGCATCGGCCGCCAGCGCCGCCCACGCAGACGGCGGGCGAGATCATCATCTATCGCGATCGCAACTTCGCCGGGCCGGCGGTCAGCATCCGGCAGGACCAGGCCAACCTGCGGCTGGCCTGGCCGGTGCGATCCGCCAGGGTTCGCAGCGGCACCTGGGAACTCTGCGAAAGGGCGGCGTTTCAGGGGCGTTGCCTGACCGTCACCCGCGATAACCGCGATCTTGGCCAGCGCGCCGTGCAGAGCGTGCGCGGAAGCCGATCGGCCGCATGGCGTGCGTTCGGCAGCACCGACGTCACCCGCTTCGGCTGGGACCGCAAGGTCATTTCCGCGCTCGGCTCTCCGCGGCTCTGGTCGATCCGCCTTTGCGCCGATGGCAACGCGGTGCAGCTTCGCGAAGCGCGCGCCACTTTCACCAACCGCCAATCCGAAATGCTGCATGTGCCGGCGCGGCTGGCCGCTGGCACCTGCACCGGCCCGCTGGCCTTCGCGTCGCGCCAGAACCTGGCTTCGGTGTCGTTCTCGGCATCGACCGTGTCGCCCTCCGCCCGCGTGCGGGTTCGGTTGGAAGGGCGCTGATCCGGTCGGCGGTACCGGTCAGAAATCCAGTTCGAAGCGCGTGCCCAGCACGTTGACGGTGTAGTCCGTCCGCCCCGAATCCAGCGCCTTGGCGCCCTTGTAGGCCAGCAGCGCGTAGTTGATGTTGAAGCGCAGGTACTCCACCGGGGTCCAGACCAGTGCGGCGATGGCGGCGTTCTGGGTGCCGCCGCGAATGTCGCGGTCGTTGAGGTCCAGCCAGTCGTAACGGGCGGTCAGCTGGATCGATCCGATGCCGCCATCGCCCAGCGGATGGGCGGGCGCCTTGTTGGTGAAGATGCCTTCCTTGTAGCCCCGGCTGTCACCCGAAGTCAGGAACAGGCCCAGCTCGGCATAGGCCCCCTGAAAGCGGACGGAAGACAGGCCCACCCGGTCGGCCGTGAGTGTGTTGTATTCCGCCGCCGCGTGCCAGCGGCCCCGGATCGCGGCCATTTCCACGCCCCAGTTGACCTCGCGCTCTACTTGCATGGCGGGCGTGCCGATCAGGCGGGTATTGGTGGAATGGACATAGGGGCGCTGGCGATAGCGCGTGTCGCCCTCGGCCAGTCGCGCAAGGTCGCGCCAGTGGGCGGAGCCGCCGAAGTGGAGCTGCGTGTCCCCCAGCTTCGGGGCGTAGACCAGCCGCGCATCGACGCCGGGGCTGTTGTTCTCATCCCCGCCCTCGACGCCGTCCGAATCGTTGGCGAGCGCGCCGATATCGTCGCTGAACAGGCCCAGCTGCGCCAGCACCGGCCCGCGCTGATACTGCACGGAAGCACCCAGGCGGCGTTCGAAATTGAAGGCGTCGGTAAAGGCGGCACGCTCCATCACGCTGCCGCTGGTGTCGCCGGTCAGTTCGTCCAGCGACTGGAACGGGTTCTGGTTGCCCAGCTTCACCGTCCAAGGACCGTGCTTGTAGCTGACATAAGTATCGACCAGATCGACGCTGTTGTCCGAGAGTTCGAGTTCCAGCTTGTAGCCGAACCCGCCGCCGATCCCGCCTTCGCCGCCCAGCCGGATGCGCCGCATCTCGGTAGAGAAACCAAGGCCCTTGTCGTCCAGCCCCTTGGGCGCGCCGACATAGTTGGCATCGGCCTGAATGCGGCCCTTCACCTTGAACGACCGCTCACCCGAGGTGAATTGCGGGCTGCCTTTCCATCCGATGGCGGTGGACGGGGTGGCGGTGACAGGGGCGGCTGGGGCGGTGGTCGGCTGAGCGGGGGCGGCGCTTGCCAAGGGCGGCGATGCCGGAATGGCAGTGGCAGCCGGCGAGGAGGCTTGCGACGGCAGTCCCGCCGAGGCCAATCGCGCTTCCATCCGTTCCACCTGCTCCTTCAGCGCGGCGACTTGCGCGCGCAGGAGTGCGGCTTCCTCGGCAGAGATCGGCTTCACCTGCGCCTGACTTTGGGCCTGCGCAGCCGGAGCGAGGGGTAGCAGCAGGCACCCTGTCAGCAGCGGCGCTGCGGCGACGCGGGTCAGTTTCGAAGGCATCTGGGTTCGGCTTCCGGGCAAGTCATGACGGCACCCGCGGCGCGGGTCTCGGCTGGCCGGTTATGGCGATGACATGACGGTTCGGTGACAAATGTGACCGCCGCGCGCGCAGTCACCCTTTGTCACGGAGCGGCCTTAAAAGAGCCATAAACTTTCTCGGCAAAATCCGCAGAAAACCGCGGTTCCGCGTCTACCAGCTATAAAGTGTCATGGAACTGAAACATTCCAGTCATACTGGCGTCGTGTCAGTGCCATCAAAGTTTCATGGAAGGTCGACCAAGTTGAGGAATCCAAAGGCAATTTTGATGGTGGCGCTTTCCGTGCCCACGCTCGCCGTCGCGGCAGGGTGGGCACCGCCAGCCTATGCGCAGTCCGCCGATTCGGCGGCGATCCGGCAGGAATTGGAGGCGATGCGGGCGCAGATGAAGGCCATGGAAGGCCGCATCGAATCGCTCGAAGGGCAGCTCAATGCCGCCAATGCGCGCGCCGATGCCGCCACCCAGGCCGCGCAGGGCGCGTCGCAGGCCGCCTCGCAAGCAGCATCGCAGGTGGCCGCCCAGTCGGCCAGCATTGCCGCGGCTGCCAAGGCACCTGCAACCGCGCCGACCGCTGCCGGAACGGCGAAGGCCGCATCCGATGCCTCGCCGATCCAGGTCGTCTGGAAGGGCGGTCCGGAATTTCGCGGCGACAACGGCTGGAGCTTCAAGCCGCGCGGCCGGCTCCAGATCGACGCCGGCGGCGTGAACGCGCCCTCCGGCCTTGACGAGACATCCAGCGATCACCTTGGCTTCAGCACCGAACTGCGCCGTGCCTACCTTGGTTTCGACGGCACGATGCCGGGCGGCTTCGGCTATCGCTTCGAAGTCGATCTGGCCAATTCCAGCGTCGTCATCAACGACATGTATCTGACCTACCGCGTGAACAAGAACGTCACGCTGGCGCTGGGCAACCAGAAGCCGAACACCGGGCTTGAAGATCAGACTTCGGACCTGTTCACCAGCTTCATGGAACGCGCCAGCTTCACCGGTGCCTTCGGCTTCGAACGCCGCGTCGGCCTGAACGCGCAGTATCTGAACAAGGCGGTGCTGGTGCAGGCGGGCGTGTTCAGCGACGATCCGAACTCGCTGAACAGCGATTACGACAAGTCATGGAGCACGGACGGCCGCGTGGTGTTCATGCCCACGGTGGCCGGCGGCACGCTGCATCTGGGCGGATCGGTCCACTGGCGCACGCTGAACGATTCGATCCCGACGGTGACGTACCAGAGCCGGCCCTTCGTCCACACCACGGACCTGCGCTTCCTCAGCGCCGGCGTCACCAATGCCGACAACGAACTGGGCCTCGGCCTCGAAGCGGCGTGGATCAAGGGCCGCTTCCACGCCTCCGGCGAAAGCTACTGGCAGAAAGTGCGCCGCGAAGGCTTTGCCGATCCCACCTTCAATGGCGGCTATGCCGAAGTGGGCTACATGCTCACCCATGACGACACCGCCTACAAGGCCGGCGTCTTCGAACGTATCCGCCCGCACAACGGGATGGACAAGGGCGGCCTCGGCGCGGTGCAACTGAACGTCCGGTACGACTGGCTAAACCTCAACGATGCCGGCATCGTCGGCGGGCGCGAGCAGACGGCGGGCGTCTCCGCGATCTGGATGCCGACCGACTATGTGCGCTTCATCCTCAACTACGGCCATATCTGGGTGAAGGATTCGCCGGTCCTGGTGGACGGCACGGATAATACCTACGGCGTCGATTCGATGGGCATGCGCGCCCAGTTCGATTTCTGATCGCATTCTTGAATGTTCCGGGGCGGTCCATCCGTGCCGCCCCGGAAAAGCCCGTCTCTGCGCCGGATTGTCATAATTCGCGATCCGCCGAAGAAACTACGGATTTCCAGCAATTTCGCCAGGCCGAGAACAATGTCACTTCTTTGTCATGGAAGTGTCATTGTAGCCCAATAGGGGCAACTCACACTTGAAGCCCAAGGGGTGACATCATGCGTTCCACCAAGACCTTTCTTATCGTTGCCGTTTCGAGCGTGGCGCTTGCCGGCTGCGGCGGCTCTGGCGGTTCGGCCGCCGGTTCGCGCGACTTCGTACGCGCCGTCGGTTCCTCGACCGTCTATCCCTTCGCCACTGCCGTCGCCGAAGAATTCGCCAAGGCCGGCGGCAAGTCGCCCGTCATCGAATCGACCGGCACGGGCGCGGGCATGAAGCTGTTCTGCGCCGGCGTCGGCGCCCAGCACCCCGATATCGAGAACGCTTCGCGCCGGATCAAGAAGTCCGAGTTCGAGGAATGCCAGAAGAACGGCGTGACCGACATCGTCGAAGTGCAGGTCGGCATCGACGGCATCGCCTTTGCCGAAGCCCAGAACGGCCCCGGCATGAAGCTGACGCCGACCGATATCTACAAGGCGCTGGCCGCCAATCCCTTCGGCAAGCCGAACACCGCGAAGACCTGGAAGGACGTGAACCCGTCGCTTCCGGCCGAACCGATCCTGGTCTACGGCCCGCCGTCGACCTCCGGCACGCGTGACGCGCTGAAGGAACTGATCCTGGAAGCCGGTTGCAAGACCGATGCCGCCACCGCCGCGCTGAAGGAAACCAGCAAGGACAAGTACGAGGCGATCTGCCACGATATCCGTGAAGACGGCCCCTACGTGGACGCGGGTGAGAACGACAACCTGATCGTCCAGAAGATCTCGCAGAACCCCAAGGCGATCGGCATCTTCGGCTATTCGTTCCTGGAAGAGAACGCCAAGACCATCAAGGGCATCCCGATGTCCAACGTGATCCCGACGTACGAGACGATTTCGAACTTCAGCTACCCCGGTGCGCGTCCGCTCTACATCTACATCAAGAAGCAGCACCTCGCCCCGATCAAGGGCCTGCAGGGCTACGTCAACGAGTGGGTGAAGTCGTGGGGCCCCGATGGCTATCTGAAGGCCAAGGGCATGGTGATCGCGCCTGACGACGTGCGCACCAAGAGCGCGGACATCGTTGCCAAGATGACCCCGCTCAACCCTGCCGACCTCAAGTAATCGCTTAATCCGAAAGGCGCCGGAACGGCCTTTATGATGCTTACAGGAGTTCTCTTGGCCGTTCTCGGCCTCGGTCTCGTCGGCTGGTTTGCCGCGCGGGGCCGGGCCCGGCTGCTCCACACGGGGCGCGGCTCGCTCAATTCGCTGCCCAACTACCACGGCTGGCATGTGCTGCTGTGGATCGTCGTCCCGGCGCTGATCGCCTGGGGCGCATGGTCCGCGATCATGCCGGGGCTGGTCGATGGCGCGGTTCTGGCCGATCCGGCCGCCGCCCAGCTTCCGGCCGATGCGATGAGCCGTGCCGCCGTGCTTTCCGAAGCCAAGGCGATTGCCGACAATCCCGGGCAGGCTGCGTTCAATCCCCTTGCGCAGACCCTGTCCGAACCGGTGCGCGCCGCACACCAGCGTTTCGGCCTGATCGGCGCGCTGCTGGTGGTGATCGTGGCACTGGCCGGCGGCGGCTGGGCCTTCACCAAGGTCCGCGCCAATTATCCGGCGCGCACCCGCGTGGAGCGGGCGGTGATGGGCGTGCTGCTGCTCGCCTCGCTGATCGCGATCCTGACCACGTTCGGCATCGTCGCCTCGCTGGTGTTCGAAGCGGGCATGTTCTTCAAGGACGTCTCGCCGATCGACTTCCTTCTCGGCACCCACTGGTCGCCCGGCTCCGCGCGCGGGGACAATTTGGGTGAAAGCTTCGGCGCCGTGCCGCTGTTCTGGGGCACGATCTATATCGGCGCGATCATCGCCATGATCGTCGCCATCCCGCTGGGCCTGATGAGCGCGGTCTATCTGACGCAATACGCCACGCCCACCATCCGCAAGTGGCTGAAGCCGGTGCTGGAAATCCTCGCCGGTATTCCCACGGTGGTCTACGGCTACTTCGCGGCGCTGACCGTGGCGCCGATCTTCCGCGATTTCGCCGCCTCGCTCGGCATGCCCAACCCCTCCACCGAAAGCGCGCTGGCCGCCGGTGTGGTGATGGGCGTGATGATCATTCCCTTCGTCTCCTCGATGGCGGACGACGCGCTGGCCGCCGTGCCCCGCGCGATGAGCGACGGTTCGCTGGCGCTGGGCGCCACCAAGTCGGAAACGATCAAGAAAGTGCTGCTGCCCGCCGCGCTGCCCGGCATCGTTGCCGGCGTGATGCTGGCCGTCAGCCGCGCCATTGGCGAGACGATGATCGTGGTCATGGCCGCCGGTGCCGCCGCCAACCTTTCGGCGAACCCCTTCGCCTCGATGACCACGGTCACCTACCAGATCGTCCAGATGCTGACGGGTGATCAGGAGTTCAACAGCCCCAAGACGCTCTCCGCCTTCGCGCTCGGCCTGGTGCTGTTCATCGTCACCCTCGTTCTCAACATCATCGCCCTCCGTGTGGTGAAGCGTTTCCGGGAAGCTTATGAGTAACGCACGCTGGCAGACTGCGGAGGCTACACGGCGGATCGCGCGCCGCAATGCCGCCGAACGCCGCTTCAAGCTGCTGGGTCTGGGCGCGATCGCCCTCAGCCTCGCCTTTCTGGCACTGCTGCTGGTGATCATGCTGAAGAACGGCCTGGGCGGACTGGACTGGTCGTTCCTGACCGGGTCGGACTCCACCAATCCCGATGTCGCCGGCGTCTGGGGCGCCACCAAGGGATCGCTGCTGACGATGTTCGTCACGCTGGTGCTCTCCTTCCCGATGGGCGTGCTCGCCGCCGTCTATCTGGAAGAGTTCGCCCCCAAGGCGCGCTGGATCGAATGGGTGGAAGTCTCGATCAACAACCTGGCCGCCGTGCCGTCGATCATCTTCGGCCTGCTGGGTCTGGCGGTGTTCATCAACACGCTGGGCATGCCGCGTTCGTCACCGCTGGTCGGCGGTCTTACTCTGGCGCTGATGACGATGCCGGTCATCGTCATTTCCGGCCGCAACGCGATCAAGGCGGTACCGCCTTCGATCCGCGACGCCGCGCTGGCGGTGGGCGCAAGCAAGGTGCAGACCGTGTTCCACCACGTCCTGCCCCTGGCGCTGCCCGGCATCCTCACCGGCACGATCATCGGCATGGCCCGCGCGCTGGGTGAAACCGCGCCGCTGCTGATGATCGGCATGCGTGCCTTCGTCGTCACTCCGCCGGGCGGGATCACCGATCCTTCCAGCGTGCTGCCGATGCAGATCTTCCTGTGGTCCGACGAAATCGACAGCGGTTTCGTACAGAACACGTCCGCTGCCATCATTGTCCTGCTGGTCTTCCTGCTGGCGATGAACGGCCTTGCAATCTACCTTCGAAACAAGTTCGAAGTGCGCTGGTAGAACCATGACTGAAGCCAAACTTATCGCCCGCAATGTCGACGTCTTCTACGGCGCGAAGAAGGCCATCAACGGTGTGTCGATCGAGATCGACAACGGCATCGTCACCGCCTTCATCGGTCCGTCGGGCTGCGGCAAGTCCACGTTCCTGCGGTCCTTGAACCGCATGAACGACACCATCGCCGATGCCCGCGTCACCGGCGAGATCCTGCTGGATGGCGAGAACATCTACGCGCCGGACATGGATCCCGTGGCCCTGCGCGCCCGCGTGGGCATGGTGTTCCAGAAGCCGAACCCGTTCCCGAAGTCGATCTACGAGAACGTGGCCTATGGCCCGCGCATCCACGGTCTGGCGCCGGCCAAGGCGGACATGGACGGGATCATCGAAAGCTCGCTGACCAAGGCCGGTTTGTGGGATGAAGTGAAGGACCGCCTGCACGAACCCGGCACCGCGCTTTCGGGCGGCCAGCAGCAGCGCCTGTGCATCGCCCGCGCCATCGCCGTCAGCCCCGAAGTGATCCTGATGGACGAGCCGTGCTCCGCGCTCGACCCGATCGCCACCGCGCGTATCGAGGAACTGATCGACGAGCTGAAGGACACGTACGCCATCGTCATCGTCACCCACTCGATG
This sequence comes from Sphingomonas sp. BL-S-28, assembly GCF_055521515.1. Classification (NCBI taxonomy): domain Bacteria; kingdom Pseudomonadati; phylum Pseudomonadota; class Alphaproteobacteria; order Sphingomonadales; family Sphingomonadaceae; genus Sphingomonas; species Sphingomonas sp. BL-S-28. Next base: position 20,875 of record NZ_CM145484.1, on the reverse strand, counting down.
CAGCAGGCGGCGCGCGTGTCGCAGCGCACGGCGTTCTTCCACCTCGGCAACCTGGTGGAATACGGGGACACGAGCCAGATCTTCACCACCCCGCGTGAAGAGAAGACCAAGGACTACATCACCGGTCGCTACGGCTGACGGCGAAGACAGGAACAGGACAAGAGCCATGGTTGACCACACCGTAAAGGCCTTCGACAGCGAGATCGGGCAGCTTCGCGGGCTTGTTGCCGAAATGGGCGGCCTTGCCGAAGTCGCGATCCGCGACGCCATCGTCGCGCTGACCCAGCATGACGAGGATCTGGCCGCGCAAGTCGTCGCCGCCGACGCCCGCCTCGATGCGCTGGAGGCCGAAGTAGACCGTCTTGCGGTCCGCACGATCGCGCTGCGTGCGCCGATGGCGGACGATCTGCGCGACGTGATCGCCGCGTTGAAGATCTCCGGCGTGATCGAACGCATCGGCGACTATGCCAAGAACATCGCCAAGCGCGTCAACGCGATGGAGAGCCGGGGCAAGATCGAGCCGCTGGAACTCGTGCCGATGATGGCCGAGATTGCCGAGGGCATGGTGCGCGACGTGCTGAACGCCTATGGCTCGCGCGATGCCGCGCTGGCGCAGGAAGTGATCCGCCGCGATGAGAAGCTGGACCAGTTCTACAACACGCTGTTCCGTTCGCTGCTCACGCACATGATGGAGAACCCGGCGACGATCACCAGCGCCGCCCAGTTGCTCTTCATCGCCCGCAACCTCGAACGCATCGGCGATCACGCCACCAATGTCGCGGAAATGGTCTATTACGCCGCCACCGGCGAATACCATGCCGAACGCGACAGCCAGACCAACGACACGCGAGGCCTGCCGTGAACCCTTCCGTTCTGGTCGTCGAGGACGACCGCGCTCTCTGCGAATTGCTGACCTGGAATCTCAGCGCCGAAGGCTATCAGGTGCGCAGCACCGGCGATGGCGAGGAAGCGCTGCTGATGGTGCAGGAACAGGCGCCCGACGCGATCATCCTAGACTGGATGATCGAGCATGTGCCCGGGATCGAGGTTTGCCGCCAGCTCCGCAAGGACAAGGAAACAGCGCAGATCCCGATCCTCATGCTCACCGCGCGCGGCGAGGAGGAGGACATGATCCGCGGCTTCAAGACCGGCGCGGACGATTACGTCACCAAGCCGTTCTCCCCGCGCGAACTCATGGCCCGCGTCGAAGCGCTGCTGCGCCGCGCGCGCCCGTCGCTGGCGGGCAACGTGCTGCAGTGGGGCGATATCGAGCTGGACGTCACCAGCCACCGCGTGCGTCGCGGCGGCGAGGCGCTGCACCTTGGCCCCACCGAATTCCGCCTGCTGCGCTACTTCATGGAACGCCCGAACCGCGTGGTTTCGCGCCAGCAGATCCTCGACGGCGTCTGGGGCATGGATTCGGATATCGACGAGCGCACGGTGGACGTCCACATCCGCCGCCTGCGCAAGGCGATCAACCGCGCCAACGACACCGACCCGATCCGCACCGTGCGCGCGGCGGGTTATGCGATGGACGTGACCTGAAGGCACTGCGCCTCGTTGCCCGCCGGACAACGAGGCGTTGACGATCAGGCCGCCATCCTTATAGGCGGCTGCACGGCAATGGATTTCTGCCGGGCTTTTCAGGAGCGATGCGCTCCGGGCCGAACCGCCCTAGCAAGGGACGATGATTCCTGACTGGCGCCGCAAGGCAGCAAGGAGGAATCGTGCGTGCTACTTTCCGTGCTCTTTTCGCAGAACTGAACCTTTCGGCACTCGCCCGGCGGCGCGGCGATCACGGCCTGCCTGTACCGGGATGGCCGGTCTTGGGCTGGGCTTTGATGCTGGCGCTGATGGCCATGGTCGTGGGCACACTCTGCGCCGCTTTCCTGTGGAGCCTCGATACGGCAACGCAGCTTCGCTTCGCGCATCCCTGGCTGCTGTTCCTGCTGCCGCTGGGCGGCGCGGCGGTGGCCGGGCTCTATCACTATGTCGGCCGCCCGGTCGAAGCGGGCAACAACCTGATCGTCGAACAGATACACGAGCCCGGCGGCGGCGTGCCGCTGCGCATGGCGCCGCTGGTGTTCCTGGGCACGATCGTCACCCATCTGTTGGGCGGATCGGCGGGGCGCGAGGGGACGGCGGTGCAACTGGGCGGCAGCCTTGCCAGTGCGATCGCCAGGGCGTTCCGGCTGGACGCGCCCGGCGTCAGCATCCTGCTGAAGGCCGGCGTCGCGGCCGGTTTCGGCGCGGTGTTCGGAACGCCACTGGCCGGCGCCGTGTTCGCGCTGGAAGTGCTGGCGATCGGGCGGATCGACTATGCGGGGCTGCTGCCCTGTCTGGTCGCCGCGCTGATCGGGGACTGGACCTGCCACGCCTGGGGCATTCATCACACCCCCTACCACATCGCCTATGCCGCCGCCGTGGCGGACCAGCTTGCGACAACGCCGCTGCTGCTGGCGAAGGCGGCGATCGCCGGCGTCGTCTTCGGTCTGGCCGGGCTGACTTTTGCGGAGGCCAATCACGCGCTGGGCGGGTTCCTGAAGCGCGTGGTGCCCTTTGCGCCCTTGCGGGCGGCGCTGGGCGGCGTGGCGGTGATCGCGCTCGTCTACCTTTGCGGCACGCGCGCCTATCTCGGCCTTGGTGTCTGGTCCGCGATTCCCGGCGATCCGACCATTAGCGGCTTCTTCGGCCCTCACATCGATTCGTGGAGCTGGGCGCTGAAGATGCTGTTCACCGTCGTCACCCTGAGCGCGGGCTTCAAGGGCGGGGAGGTGACACCGCTGTTCTTCATCGGCGCGGCACTGGGCAATGCGCTGGCCGGGGTACTGGGCGCGCCGGTCGACCTGTTCGCCGGGCTGGGCTTCGTCGCGGTCTTCGCCGGCGCGGCCAATGTGCCGCTGGCCTGCACGATCATGGGGATCGAACTGTTCGGGGCGACCCACGCCGTGCCGATCGCGGTGGCCTGCTTCGTGGCCTACCTCTGTTCGGGCCACAACGGCATCTACCTGTCGCAGCGGATCGCCGTGCCGAAGCGGTCCTTCGGCCAACAGCCGGTCGCTCAGGACGCCCTGACATTACGCGATGTTCGCTCGGCCCGTCCGAACCGCTTCGCAAAACCGTCTCGGGCGGAAGGCTGAGCCGCCCCCGGCACGATCGGTTTTCCTACACCTGATAGGCAGGGTTAAGCTCTGCGAATGTCCAGATTGGCCGATTTCCGCTTATCGCGCGCACGCGGTGCCAGCCCGGCAACCGGCCCGAGCGCCGGTGTCGCCAGCTACAAGGGCCAGTCACAAGGTGACGGTTTTCCGGACGCTTGGAGGCAAGGTGACACTTTTCCCTCTGGACCGTGTCAACTGTGTCAACACGAAGTGTCACCTTGCGGTTCGGCGGAGGCCGGCGGATGGTCCGGCAGGCGGATTACTCGCCGGTCTTCAGGCCCTTCAGCGCGGCGAAGGGGCCGTTGTCTTCCGGCGTGCCGATTCCGGCAGCCTTGCGGGCATTGTCGGCGTCGGGGCCGGTAAGGAACGGATCGATGGCCAGCGCCAGACTCTGCGCTACGGCCTCGCCCAGGTCGATGTGGGTGCCGGTGTACTCGATCTCGTCCAGTTCGTCGGCAGTCAGTTCCAGCTCCTCGCCCGCCACGTGGTTTTCGGGTTCGGGAACGAAGCGGAACAGCAGCGCTTCGTTCACGGAAACCGGCAGGTCTTCGGCCGAAACCGCGCAGGACTGGATGAACTCCGCCTTGATCGTGCCTTTCGCCTCCACCTTGCGGTCCTTGCGGACAAGGTCGAGGTCGGCGGAGAGGCTGTCTATCCGCACAAGGCCGAAGCGTTTGGCCAGCGCGGCGCGCTCGGCCTCGTTCGCCTCGACATGGGCAGGTTTGCTTTCCACCTGTCGGATATCGACGCGGCGGGAAAATTCGGGGGTGTAGTCGGTTGATTCGCTCATCGTGCGATCCTTGCCGCCAGAAGGTCCTCCGCCGCAAGCGCATCGACCTCAGCGGCCAAAGCTTTCACCGGCTCGATCAGCGCGGCCGGATCCGCGCCTTCGCGCAGCGTCACGTTGCGGGCCAGCACGGCGGCGAGGGCGGCGTCATCGGCGGTGAGGGCCTCACGAAGCGCGCCGATGCGGCCGCCCAGCGCGCTCATCAGCTTGCCCATATGCTTGCCGACCACCAGATCGCCGATGCCGGACTGGCGCAGCTGGCCATCCATATCGTCCACGAACAGTTCGGTCAGCCGCGCGGCGGGATCGATCAGCGCGTCGTCACGCTCCATGCGCAGAACGACCAGCGCCATCACCAGCGTTATGGTGTCGAAACGGCCGGCGACGGTGTCGGCAATGCCATGCTGCGCATACCAGGGCTTTTCGCGGGCGATCTCCACCACGCGGTGCCACAGCGGGCGCACGGCATCGCGGCGGGCCTGGTTTGTATCAGGTTGTCTGCCGATCAGGCGGGAGAGCAGGGTCACTTCGCTTCGGGCCTTTCCTCTGCTGCCCCCCGTCCGGCATTCGTCCGATATTCGGCGCGCCGGTTTCGTTCAGGGGCAATTCAATCAAGCTGCCCCAACGCCCATTGCGCGACAAGCCGCTGGGCCCTAAGGCTCGGTACCGTTATTTGGGTCGATATATGGCTCTGGCACCGGCAGGCAATGGCCGGAGCGGACCAGCCCCGTGAATTGGAGTGGGAAAATGCGCGGTTCTGGTCATGGCTCTCGCCAAAAAGCTAAGGCGGCGGCTGTTGTTCTGGCGCTGGCTGCGCTGACGGGGGGCTGCACCTCGATCCGGGATCACCGTGGTTATCTGGTCGACCAGACGCTGCTCGATTCGGTTTCGCCCGGCGTGGACAATCGCCAGTCTGTGGAAAAGACGCTCGGCCGTCCCACTTTCGTCAGCCAATTTGGCGAGAAGGACTACTACTACGTCTCGCAGCTGGTGAAGACGCCGCCCTTCGGCCGTCCGCGTACGGCAACGCAGCAGATTCTGCGCGTGCGCTTCGATCCGGCTGGCAACGTCGTCGCGGTGGACAAGGCCGGCACGCAGGACGTGGCGCGCATCCGCCCCGAAGGCGATACGACGCCGACGCTGGGCCGCCATCGCGGTCTGCTGGAAGATCTGTTCGGCAATATCGGCCAGGTCGGCGCCGCCGGTATGGGCACCGGCCAGCAGCCCAGCGGCCCTGGGCCGAACGGCAGCTGATCGACCACGTCTCGATCGATTCGAAATGCCCGCGAAGTCGCCAGGTCGATTTCGCGGGCATTTTCGTTCGATGCATGGGCTTGCGCGGTTCCAGCGCTTGAACCGCAAGCCAGCGGTCATATATCCGCGGCATGGACAATAGCGGGGCGAGCCACGGCCTGATCCAGTGGCACGGAACCACCATCATCGGTGTGAAGAAGGGCGGCAAGACCGTCATCGCCGGCGACGGCCAGGTCTCCATGGGCAATACCGTCATGAAGCCCAACGCGCGCAAGGTGCGCCGGATCGGTGACGGAAAGGTGATCGCGGGCTTCGCCGGCGCCACTGCCGATGCTTTCACTCTGTTCGAACGCCTTGAGCGCAAGCTGGAACAGCATCGCGGCCAACTGATGCGCGCGGCGGTCGAACTCGCCAAGGACTGGCGGACCGACAAGTATCTGCGCAATCTGGAAGCGCTGATGATCGTCGCCGACGAAGAGACGCTGCTGGTGCTGACCGGCAATGGCGACGTGCTGGAGCCCGAAGGCGGCATCACCGCGATCGGCTCCGGCGGCAACTACGCGCTGGCCGCGGCCCGCGCGCTCGACGAGTACGAGGAAGATGCCGAGCGGATCGCCCGGCGCGCCATGGCCGTCGCCGCCGACATCTGCGTCTTCACCAACGACCGCGTCACGGTCGAGACCATCTGAATTTGCGGGACATCATGAAAGACAACCTGACCCCCAAGGCCATCGTCCGCGCGCTGGACGAGCACATCATCGGGCAGACCGAAGCCAAGAAGGCCGTCGCCGTCGCCCTGCGCAACCGCTGGCGCCGCCAGAAGCTGTCGCTCGACTTGCGTGATGAAGTGACGCCCAAGAACATTCTGATGATCGGGCCCACGGGCTGCGGCAAGACCGAGATCAGCCGCCGTCTGGCCAAGCTGGCCGATGCGCCCTTCGTGAAAGTGGAAGCCACCAAGTTCACCGAAGTCGGCTACGTCGGCCGCGATGTCGAGCAGATCGCCCGAGATCTGGTGGAAGAGGCGATCCGTCTGGAGAAAGACCGCCGCCGCGAATCGGTGCGTGAGGCAGCCAGCAAGGCGGCGATGGAGCGCCTGCTCAACGCGCTTGTCGGCGAAGGCGCTTCGGAGGCGACCCGCGCCTCGTTCCACCAGCGCATCACCGAAAACGCGATGAACGAGACCGAGGTGGAGATCGAGGTGGAGGATACGCCCTCGGCGCCGATGGAGATCCCCGGCATGGGCGGCTCGGTCGGCATGATCAACCTGTCGGACATCATGGGCAAGGCGTTCGGCGGCCCCAAGCTGACGCGGCGCAAGATGAAAGTGCCCGACGCCTGGGACAAGCTGGTCGACGAAGAGTCGGAAAAGCGCATGGACCAGGATGATGTGGCCCGCACCGCCCTGGCCAATGCCGAGACCAACGGCATCGTCTTCCTGGACGAGATCGACAAGATCGCCGTTTCCGACGTGCGCGGCGGCTCGGTCAGCCGCGAAGGCGTGCAGCGTGACTTGCTGCCGCTGATCGAGGGCACCACGGTTGCCACCAAGTACGGCCCGATGAAAACCGATCACGTGCTCTTCATCGCTAGCGGTGCGTTCCACGTGGCCAAGCCCAGCGACATGCTGCCCGAACTGCAGGGCCGCCTGCCGATCCGCGTCGAACTGAAGGCACTGACCGAGGAAGACTTCGTGCGCATCCTCTCCGAGACGCGCGCGAATCTGGTGGCCCAGTACAAGGCGCTGCTGGCGACCGAGGAAGTGACGGTGGACATCTCGGCCGATGCCGTGAAGGAAATCGCCAAGATCGCCGCGCAAGTGAACGAAAGCGTCGAGAACATTGGCGCCCGCCGCCTGCAGACGGTGATGGAAAAACTGCTGGAAGAACTCAGCTTCGAGGCCGAGGATCGCAAGGGAGAGACGGTCTCGATCGACCAGGTCTATGTGCGCGAAAAGCTGGCGGGGCTGGCCGGAAACGCCGATCTGTCGAAGTACATCCTTTAATTCCCGGCCTTCGGGTCGGAAGCGAAAAGGGCGCGGGGCTTCGGTCTCGCGCCCTTTTTGTTCCTTGAATGTTCTTTTTAATCGGCTAGATTCGGTGGGGACAAGGAGAATCGTCATGAAGCTAGAAGGTGGTTGCCAGTGCGGCGACGTGCGTTACCGCGTCGAGGGTGATCCTCTCCACGCCGCATTCTGCCATTGCACGGACTGCCGCAAGTCGGCGGGCGCGCCGGTGGTCGCATGGGGCGCATTCAACCATGCCGAGTTCGAAGTGCTTCAGGGCGATGCCGCGGTGTTCAATTCCAGCGGATCCGCCATGCGCCACTTCTGCCCGCGCTGCGGGACGGGGCTCTGGTATACCAACGCGGAATATCTGCCCGGCATCGTCGATATCCAGATCGCGACGCTCGACGATCCCGAAGCACTGCCGCCCGGCGCGCATATCCAGGTTGCCGAGCGGGTGTCGTGGATGAAGGACACGACCCACGTACCGGAATTCGAACGCTACCCGGGTGGGTGATCTGGCCGCGGCCGTAACGGCCGACGCGTCCATGCTGGACCTCGATCGCGATGGGGCCTGTCTCTATCCGGGACTGGCGACTGCGATCCTCGGCGATCTTGCGTCCATTCTGGCGGAATGGCCCGATGGTCATGCCGGCATTCGCATATCCGGCGATCCCGATCTGGCGCGAATGCTGGCTTCGGAAGGAGCCATCGGCGCGATGGCGGCCGAAGCGAAGGGCCGCGATGTGCGGCCGGTACGCGCCGTGCTGTTCGACAAGAACGAACGGGCGGATTGGTCGCTCGGCTGGCATCAGGACCGGACGATCGCCGTGCGCGAACGGGTCGAAGTGGCGGGCTTTGGCCCGTGGTCGGTCAAGCAGGGCATCCGGCATGTCGAGCCGCCCTTTGCGGTGATCGAGGAGATGGTGACGGTGCGCATCCATCTCGATCCGGTGGACGAGGACAATGCGCCCTTGTTGATCGCGCTGGGCTCGCACCGGCTGGGTCGCATTCCGGTGGGTGAGGTTGAGGCGGTGGTCGCGGGCCTGCCCGTCCATGCCTGCCTTGCCCGGGCGGGCGATGTCTGGTGCTATCGCACGCCGATCCTCCATGCCTCGAACGCGGCCCGGGCCGAATCCGGGGCACCGGTCAAAACTGGATCAGGAGGCCGCAGACGGCGGGTACTTCAGGTCGATTATGCCGCCGGGGACTTGCCAGCGCCACTGGACTGGCTAGGCATCTGAACATTCGAAATCGCGAGGTTGCCAATGTACCAGACCCCCGAAGACCGTCCGATCTACCGCCTGCTCACCGGAGCGGATGACCGCGCATTCTGCGAGCGCGTGTCCGAGGCGCTGGCGCAGGGCTGGCGGCTCTATGGTTCGCCCTCGCTGTCGTGGGATACGGCGGAAAACTGCATGAAGGCGGCGCAGGCTGTGGTCTGGCATGAGGCTGATGTCGTGAAGTGATAGTGCGTGCGGTGGATCAGCGGTCCACCGCGCCTTCGGGCAGAAGCGGCGCAAGCCGTTCGATGATCAGCCGGCCCTCGGCATCGTCGATGCCTTGCCCCATGCGGATCGTCGAGGCGCCGTAATCGAATGACATGCAGCCCATGCGCCGCGTCATGAACGGGCCGCCCCAGCCACCACTGAAGTTGAAGGCGAAGGGCACCGATCCGTTGATGCGCATGTGATGTACTATCGCCAGCAAATACGCCCGTTCGCGGCTGAAACCCAACATGCGCCAGCCATGGATCAATTGGCCTGACTCCACGCGGATCACTTCGGAGCCGGTAAACTGCCAGAGGATCGTGCTGGCCGCGAAGACCCAGCCAATGGCCCAGAAGACGAGCCAAACGGCCAGAAACAGCTGCGGCCAAAGGAAGAGTGTGGAGACTGCGGCCACGCCGCCTGCCGTCCATAGCGTTAGCCAGAAGCACAGGAAAACCAGTCCGAACCAGAATTTCCGCGCCGGTATGCGGATTTCCGGCTGGCGAACGCCGCCTTCGATGGTGAAGCGGGCGGGGCGGAAGGGGGCTTCCTTAACGACCATTCCGTTTGGCTAAGTCAGCTTCCGCACGAAAGCGAATTAAATCAATTCGCTCTTTCGCTCACTCCGCCGCCTCGGTCATTGCTTCCGCTTCGGCTGCCTGGCGCGCCCACATTTCGGCGTAGAGGCCGTCGAGCCGCAGCAGCTGCGCGTGCGTGCCGCTTTCGGCAAGCTGGCCCTCGTTCAGCACCAGAATACGATCGGCATCGGCAATCGTCGAAAGGCGGTGGGCGATGGAGAGGCTGGTGCGGTTTTCCGACACGCGGTGGAGAGTCGCCAGAATGTCTTGCTCGGTGCGGGTATCCAGCGCCGAGGTCGCCTCGTCCAGCAGCAGGATCGGCGGGTTCTTGACCAGCGTGCGGGCAATCGCCACGCGCTGCTTCTCCCCGCCGGAAAGCTTCAGGCCGCGCTCGCCCACTTCGGTGGCGTAGCCCTGCGGCAGGCGGTCGATCAGGCCCAGCAGCGCGGCGCCCCTGGCGGCGGCCTCCACTTCCTCCTGCGTCGCACCGTCGCGGCCATAGGCGATGTTGTAGCCGATGGTATCGTTGAACAGCACCGAATCCTGCGGGACGATGCCGATGGCGGCGCGCAGCGAGGACTGCGTCACTTCGGCGATATCCTGCCCGTCGATCAGGATGCGGCCCTGCTGCGGATCGTAAAAACGGAACAGCAGCCGCGCGATGGTGGACTTGCCCGCGCCGGAGGGGCCGACGATGGCGAAGTTCTGCCCGGCAGGCACTTCGAACGACAGGCCCTTGAGGATGCCGCGATCCGGCTCATAGCCGAACACCACGTTCTCGAAAGCGACCGAGGGGCGGTTGATGACAAGCGCGGGCGCACCGGGCTTGTCGGAAACTTCCTGCGGTTCGTCCAGCAGGCGGAACATTTCCGCCATATCGATCAGGCCCTGCCGGATCGTGCGGTAGACCATGCCCAGCATGTCGAGCGGGCGGAACAGCTGGGTGAGGTAGGTCTGGACGAACACCAGTTCACCGGCGGTCGCCTGCCCCTTGTACCAGTCCCACACCGTGTAGCCGAGCGCGCCTGCCATCAGCAGGTTCACCACAACGCCCTGTGCGATGTTGAGCAGGCCCAACGAATTCTCGCTCTTCACCGCGGCATCGGCATAGGCGCGGGTGGCCTGCGCGTAGCGCGCCTTTTCGCGGTGTTCGGCGGAGAAGTACTTCACCGTCTCGTAATTGAGCAGCGAATCCACCGCGCGCGCCAACGCCTGCCCGTCGAGCCGGTTCATCTGCTCGCGCAGCTTGGTGCGCCACTCGGTGATCGCCCGCGTCACCCAGATATAGGCGGCGATGGAGATGGCGGTGGCGACGACGAGGCCGGGGCCGAAGTTCACGTAGAAGATCACCGCGACGGCAACCAGCTGCAGCACGGTGGGGGCGATGTTGAACAGCATGAAGTAGAGCATCGTGTCGATGCTCTTGGTACCGCGCTCGATCGTCTTGGTCACTTCGCCGGTGCGGCGGGCGAGGTGGAAGCGCAGCGACAGATTGTGCAACTGGCCGAAGACGCTTTCCGCCAGTTCGCGGGTCGCATCTTGCCCCACGCGCTCGAACACGATGTTGCGGACATTGTCGAAGAGCGTCTGCAGCAGACGGCCGGCGGAATAGCCGAGCACCGTCAGCATCGCCAGTTGCAGCAATTTCGGGCCCGTGGCGCCCATCAGGTCGACCGCCCACTTCATCAAATAGGGCAAGGCAAGCTGGGTCGCGGTGGACAGCAGGATGAACAGACAGGCCCAGACGATCCGCCAGCGCAGTGCCGGATTCTCCCGCGGCCACAGATAGGGCATGAAGCGAAGGAGCGTGCGCCAGCCGTCATGGCGGGCTGCGGGGGAGTTTACGGCGGTGTCTGGTGGCATCCGCGCTATTTAGTGCGCGGTTCGCTGGAGGCAATCTTTCTGATCCCGTCCGCGGGCTGTCCGCTGTTCCGCGGAATGTCGAACAGGACCTTGCGGGATGAAAAGTCGATGGCGATCCGCCTGAAAATGCGCAGTTCACGCATGCCGAGGAATAGCGCGGGGCGCTTGTCCAGTCCCAGTTCGCGGAAGGCGGGAGAATCGGCGAAGGCGATAACGATGTTGGTCACCCCCAGTTCGCCGATCTTCAGCTTCTGGGCCACGGCCAGTTCTGCGGAGAGCATATCCCCGGTTACGCTTGCAAGCTTGACGGTGCCGGCCAGATGTTTGCGCATGGCATTTTGCAAGGCAAGGTTGCCTACCGCGCTGCTGGCGCCGGTGTCGATGACGACGCTGGCGCGAATACCGTCGACCACCGCATCGGTCATGATCAGCCGCCCCAATCGCCGCCGTGCCCGCACGACGATTTCGTAGCCCTTGTTGTCCGACACTTCCTCGACCGGATTGATCGCGATCGTGCTCCGCTCGAAATCGAGCGTGACGCGTTGGCCTTGAAGGCTATCCGTTCCCACGATGCCGTCGGCGCCGATGTGCTCCGCCTCCAGCAGCGGTACCGTCAGGTCGCGGAACGAGCGCTGGCCGATCGCCAGCGTGTCGACGCGCGCGGTGGATACGTTGCTGGCTCCGGCCATGCCGATCACCGTTACCTCCGGGCCCAGCGGCAGGCCCAGACTGCCGGCCAGCGCGCTGGAAACCACGGTTTGCTGCGATCCTGTATCGATCAGGAAGTGATAAGGCCCTTGCCCCTGCACTGCGACAGCCACCGTCATCCGCTCATCGGGATCGGTGCCGGTTTTCAGCGTTTGCCCGGCGGGATCGCTCTCGTCGGGGATAGTCACGGGGGCTGTGCCCGACGCTGCGGGCGTCGCAGCGACAAGCATCAGCGCAAGGGCGCCGCCAATCATGTCATCCTCCCCGCGGAGCTTCACCTCCGTCGGATATTGTGAGGCTGACAGATTATCACGAATCGGGCGAACGCGCCACGTTTTGCCCGCGTTGCAGCCCGGGAATTCTGGACATGACCGGATGGATGAGATGAAGCGCCATGCCAGCCAGATCGGCGCGTGCCCGGTGGCGAAACAGGACGATTGCCAGCCCCCAGCACAGCCCGCCCAGCGCCGCGCTTGCCGACAGTCCGACAAAGCCCAGCGTAGCCGGATCGCGCCAGTAGGTCACGGCCCATAGTGCGGGCAGCGCGGTCGCCAGGGCAACGCCCGCGCTCGCCGCATACGTGCGCAACATCGCCCGCCAACGGAAGCCGACCAGCCGGTGCATCCATCCCGCATAGATGCACACCCAGCCAATGCCGTAGACGATGCGGGAGGCTGCGGCCGCCTCCACCCCGATCGCCGCGCCGATGATCAGCGTGCCCACCGAAAGGGCTGTGTCCGCCAGGTTGAACCAGAACAGTCGGCGCAAATGGCCCAGCAGGATGGGAAGGTCCATATGCAGGGGCAGCGCCACGAAACAGCACTCGGCAAGCGCAACGTAGGTCAGCAGCGGCGCGGCGCCGGACCAACCGGGGCCATAGAGCAGCAGGATCACCGGCTGCGACAGCACGGCCAGAAGGGCCATAGCGGGCCAGACGATAGCGCCGTGCGCGGCCACCACACGCTCGTAATAGGGGCCCAGTTCCTTGCCCTCGTCACGCAGCCGCGCGAACGTCGGGTAATAGATGGAGCTTACGGCCCCGGCGACGAGGTAGTGAAGCTGCGATGCCAGGGCCACGCCGCGGCTGAACAGGCCGGTTGCCGCCATTCCCTGCAGGCGGCCGACGATCAGGTCTGGCGTGCGCATACCGATGCCGCCCGAAAGGTAGAGCAGGGCGCTGCCCGAACCGAATGCGATGATTTCCCGCAGTCGGGCCGGCTTCAGTCCAAGGCCGGGGCGGGCCGGCCGCAACACTTGCGCAACCACTGCGCGCACCGCCGATTGCGCGATCATCGCCCAGGCCAGCGATGCCGCGGAAAACCCCAATGCCGCCAGGATCAGCGCGCAGCTGCTGTTGGCGATTGCGCCGGATGCATTGACCAGAAACGTGCCGCGAAAATCGAGCCGCCGCGATAGCAGCGCCACCGGCACCACGCTCCACGGATTGAGCAGGTAAGAGGCGGCGATCAGACCCAGGATCGGAAACAGGCGTGGCTCACCGTAAAAGCGGGCGACCGGCCAGGCGAGCG
>NZ_CM145484.1:0-2500 GCF_055521515.1 Sphingomonas sp. BL-S-28 | reverse complement strand
AACCAAACTCCGAATACCAACGAGTCTAGTTCGGCAGACAGACGGCGGGTGCTAAGGTCCGTCGTCAAAAGGGAAACAGCCCTAACCTACAGCTAAGGTCCCCAAGTCATCACTAAGTGGGAAAGCATGTGGGAATCCCAAAACAACCAGGAGGTTGGCTTAGAAGCAGCCATCCTTTAAAGAAAGCGTAACAGCTCACTGGTCTAAATAAGGGTTCCTGCGGCGAAAATGTAACGGGGCTAAAGTGATGCACCGAAGCTTAGGGTTCAGAACTTGTTCTGAGCGGTAGCGGAGCGTTCCGTAAGCGAGTGAAGCGGGAGGGTAACCGACCGTGGACGTATCGGAAGTGCGAATGCTGACATGAGTAGCGATAAAGAGGGTGAGATGCCCTCTCGCCGAAAGACCAAGGGTTCCTGCTTAAAGCTAATCTGAGCAGGGTGAGCCGGCCCCTAAGACGAGCCCGAAGGGGGTAGTCGATGGGAACCACGTTAATATTCGTGGGCCTGGTGGTGTGTGACGGATCTCGTGTATTGTACAACCTTATCGGATTGGTTGTGCTTTGAAGAGGTTCCAGGAAATAGCCCCACCGTATAGACCGTACCCGAAACCGACACAGGTGGTCAGGTAGAGTATACCAAGGCGCTTGAGAGAAGTATCCTGAAGGAACTCGGCAAATTGCCTCCGTACCTTCGGAAGAAGGAGGCCCCGTCTATGCGCAAGCACTGGCGGGGGGCACAGGCCAGGGGGTAGCGACTGTTTAGCAAAAACACAGGACTCTGCTAAGTCGGCTTCAAGACGACGTATAGGGTCTGACGCCTGCCCGGTGCCGGAAGGTTAAGAGGAGGAGTGCAAGCTCCGAATTGAAGCCCCGGTAAACGGCGGCCGTAACTATAACGGTCCTAAGGTAGCGAAATTCCTTGTCGGGTAAGTTCCGACCTGCACGAATGGCGTAACGACTTCCCCACTGTCTCCAGGATATGCTCAGCGAAATTGAATTCTCCGTGAAGATGCGGAGTACCCGCGGTTAGACGGAAAGACCCCGTGCACCTTTACTGCAGCTTCAGAGTGGCATTAGGATAGAATTGTGTAGCATAGGTGGGAGGCTTTGAAGCACCGGCGCCAGCTGGTGTGGAGCCATAGGTGAAATACCACCCTGTTATGTTCTGATGTCTAACCTCGCACCGTTATCCGGTGCAGGGACCCTCTGTGGCGGGTAGTTTGACTGGGGCGGTCGCCTCCTAAAGAGTAACGGAGGCGCGCGATGGTAGGCTCAGGCCGGTTGGAAACCGGCTGCAAGAGTGCAATGGCATAAGCCTGCCTGACTGCGAGATTGACGAATCGAGCAGAGACGAAAGTCGGTCATAGTGATCCGGTGGTCCCTCGTGGAAGGGCCATCGCTCAACGGATAAAAGGTACGCCGGGGATAACAGGCTGATGATTCCCAAGAGCTCATATCGACGGAATCGTTTGGCACCTCGATGTCGGCTCATCACATCCTGGGGCTGGAGCAGGTCCCAAGGGTTTGGCTGTTCGCCAATTAAAGTGGTACGTGAGCTGGGTTCAGAACGTCGCGAGACAGTTTGGTCCCTATCTGCCGTGGGCGTCGATACTTGAGAGGAGTTGACCCTAGTACGAGAGGACCGGGTTGAACATGCCTCTGGTGTACCTGTCGTGGCGCCAGCCGCGCAGCAGGGTAGCTATGCATGGACGGGATAACCGCTGAAAGCATCTAAGCGGGAAGCCTCCCTCAAGATTAGGTATCTTCGAGTCGTGATAGACCATCACGTTGATAGGCCGGGTGTGGAAGTGCGGTAACGCATGGAGCTAACCGGTCCTAATAACTCTGTTCATGCTTGATGAATCCCACCATCAATGACAGCCCTGCCTAAAAAGCAGCGATGTCTTGATGATCGGACGATCATCCAGCCAGATATCAAGCTCTAACTTAGAGCAGCACGGGATACATCGATTAAAAAACAGCACGCCGTCTCCATTGCTTGGTGACCATAGCGTCAGTGACCCACCCGATCCCATCTCGAACTCGGCCGTGAAACCTGTCAGCGCCAATGGTACTGTGGCTCAAGCCCCGGAAGAGTAGGACGTCGCCAGGCATTGAAGCCGGCGTGCTTAAAAACCCATCACAATGACAAAACAACGAGGGCCAAGGGTTCAATCCCAAGGCCCTCTTCGTGTCTCTGAACAAGAACACGCAGAATTACGCCGCTCGAAGCCAAAGGCTTCGCAAGGCCGACCGGCCGTCCGGACCGCAAAGCGGGAGGATAGCCAAGGTCCCGCATGGGACCGCCGGCGCTTGAGGCTACACAGTATTGACGCGGGGTGGAGCAGCCCGCCGTTCAGGCCGACGCAGTCGGAATGAACAATCAAATAAAGCTCCCGGGCTGACACGCTTAGCCCTCAATGGTGACGCGGGGTGGAGCAGCCCGGTAGCTCGTCAGGCTCATAACCTGAAGGTCGTAGGTTCAAATCCTACCCCCGCAAC